>NZ_JBBIAA010000003.1:226139-282797 GCF_037482545.1 Pseudokineococcus basanitobsidens
TGGCGCGGCGCCGCGCCCGTCCAGCACGCGCTGATCGCCGGGGACGCGACGACGGGGGCCTGCGTCTTCCGGCTCGAGGAGGGGCTGGACACCGGGCCCGTGCTCGGGCGGCTCACCGAGCGGGTGGGACCGCGGGACACCGCGGGGGACCTGCTGGAGCGGCTCGCCCCGGCGGGCGCCGACCTGCTCGTCGAGACCCTCGACGCGCTGGAGGACGGCCGTGGCGACGCGGTCCCGCAGCCGGCCGACGGCGTCGTCCTGGCGCCCAAGCTGCGCACCGAGGACGCGCGGGTGCGCTGGGAGGTGCCGGCGGACGACGTCGACCGCCGGGTGCGCGGCTGCACGCCCGCGCCGGGCGCCTGGACGACCGTCCGCGGCGAGCGGCTGCGCCTGCAGCCCGTCGAGCCCGCGGCCGCCGACGTGGCCCCCCTGCCGCCGGGGCGGCTCGCGGTGACCCGGGACGCCGTCCTGGTCGGGACCGGCACGACCCCCGTCCGCCTCACGACGGTGCAGCCCGCGGGCAGGCGCCCCATGGCGGCGCGGGACTGGGCCCGGGGGCTCCGGCCCACCGACGACGAGCAGCTGGGCGACGAGCAGCCGGGTGACGACGAGCGGCCGGGAGGCGGCGCATGAGCGACGAGGGTGCGGGGGACGGGCCGCAGGACCGCGGCGACCGGGGCGGGCAGCGGCGGCCCGGCGTGCGCGGCGGCGCGGGACGGGGACCGGGACGCCACGGTGCCGGCCGACCGCCGGCGGCCGGCCGACGGGCCGACCCGGCCGACGGCGACGGCCACCGGGGGGCCTCCGGACGTCCCCGGTCGTCCGGACGGCCCGGCGCCGACGGGGGGCCCGGGGCGGCGTCCGGGGGTCCCCGGTCGTCAGGGGGCTCCGGGGCGTCCGGAGGTCCCGGCCACGCGCGGCGTCCTGGGGCGGAGGGCGGGCGTGGTGGCGCCGCCGGACGAGGCTCCGGCGCTCCTCGGCGGGGCCCGTCGAGCACCGACCCACGACGTCCCGACCGGGGCGCCGACCGCGCGGCCCCGCCCGCGCGTCCCGACGGCAGCAGCAGGACCGGCAGCACGGGCGGTGCCGGTAGCGAGGGCACCGGGGCGGGGGCCGGCGCACCGGCTCCCCGGAGCGGTCCCGCGCGCCAGCGCTGGTCCACCGCGAAGCCGTCGCAGCGCTCGCGCGGCGGCGGCCCGGCGCGCGAGGTCGCCCTCGACGTGCTCACCGCCGTCCGCGAGGACGACGCGTACGCCAACCTCGTGCTGCCCGGCCTGCTGCGCCGGGCCCGGCTGGACGCGCGCGACGCGGCGCTGGCCACGGAGCTCGCCTACGGCACGCTGCGCGGCCGGGGCCTGTACGACGCCGTCCTGGCGACCTGCTCCGGCCGGCCGCTGGCCCAGGTCGACCCGCCGCTGCTGGACGCCCTGCGGCTCGGCGTCCACCAGCTGCTGGCGACGCGCGTCCCCGCGCACGCGGCCGTGAGCCAGACCGTCGGCCTCGTGCGCACGCGCATCGGCGCGGGACCGGGCGGCTTCGCCAACGCGGTCCTGCGCCGCGTGGCCGAGCGAGACCGGGACGCCTGGCTCGCCGAGGTCGCCCCGGAGGAGGGTGGGCCGGACGGCGGCGACACGACCGAGCGGCTGGCCGTCGCGCACAGCCACCCGGCGTGGGTCGTCCGGGCGCTGCGCGAGGCGCTCGTCGCCCACGGGCGCGACGTCGGCGAGCTCGAGGCGCTGCTGCGCGCGGACAACGCCGCCCCCGAGGTCGTCCTCGCGGCCCGGCCGGGGCTGGCGACGCCGGACGAGCTCGTCGCGCAGGCGCGCGACGTCGTGCTGCGGAGCACCCCCGGCGCCTGGTCGCCGGTCGCGGTGCGGCTCGACGAGGGCGATCCCGGCGCGCTGCCCGCCGTGCGCGAGGGGCGTGCGCGGGTGCAGGACGAGGGCAGCCAGCTCGCGGCGCTCGCCCTCGCCGCGGCGCCGCTGGAGGGCCGCGACGAGCGGTGGCTCGACCTGGCGGCGGGTCCCGGCGGCAAGGCCGCCCTCCTGGCGGCCGTCGGTGCCGGCCGTGGCGCCTCGCTCGTCGCCGTGGAGGTCAGCGAGCACCGTGCCCGGCTCGTGGAGCAGGCGGTCGCGGCGGTCGCGCCGGGCGGTACGGCCGTCGAGGTGCGCACCGCCGACGGCCGGGAGGTCGGCGACGACGAGCCCGGCGCCTACGACCGGGTGCTCGTCGACGCGCCGTGCACCGGCCTGGGGGCGCTGCGCCGGCGCCCGGAGGCGCGCTGGCGTCGTCAGCCGTCCGACCTCGCCGGCCTCGGCCCGCTCCAGCGGGGGCTGCTCGACTCCGCCCTGGCCGCCGTCCGGGTCGGCGGGGTCGTCGCCTACGTGACGTGCTCGCCGCACCCGGCGGAGACCCTCGCCGTCGTCGGGGACGCCGTCCGGCGCCGCTGCGGGACGGTCGAGCTCCTCGACGCCCCCGCGGCGCTCGACGCCGCCGCGGGGTCACCCGTCCCGGGCACGGCGTCCGGCGGGCCGGACGCCACCGGCCCCGAGGGGACGCGCGGCCGCACCGCGCAGCTGTGGCCGCACGCCCACGGCACCGACGCGATGTTCGTCGCCCTGCTCCGCCGGGTCTCCTGACCGCTCGCCCCGACGTGACCGCGCGTCGGGGCGTCGGGGCTCGACCCCGACGTGGCCGATGATCGGGGTGGTGGGCGGGTGCGGGCGGGCTCGTAGGCTCGCCGCCGTGCCCGACCAGCCCGTCCGCCGCCCGCGCGTCCACCCGAGCATCCTGTCGGCGGACTTCACCGACCTGGCGGCGGAGGTGGCGCGGATCAGCACCGCCGACGCCGTCCACGTCGACGTGATGGACAACCACTTCGTCCCGAACCTGACGCTGGGGCTGCCGGTCGTCGAGCGACTGGCCCAGGTGAGCCCGCTGCCGCTGGACTGCCACCTCATGGTCGAGGCGCCCGACCGCTGGGCGCCGGCCTACGCGGAGGCGGGCGCGCAGGGCGTCACCTTCCACGCCGAGGCCGCCGCCGCGCCGGTGCGGCTGGCGCGCGAGCTGCGGCGCCTCGGCGCCCGGGCGGGGGTCGCCCTCAACCCGGCGACGCCGGTCGAGCCGTGGGTCGACCTGCTCGGCGAGGTCGACCTCGTCCTCGTCATGACCGTCGAGCCGGGCTTCGGCGGCCAGTCGTTCCTCGACGTCGTCCTGCCGAAGGTCCGCCGGCTGCGGGCGGCGGTCTCCGCCGCCGGCCTCGACGTGGCCGTGCAGGTGGACGGCGGGGTGAGCGCCGCGACGGTCGAGCGCGCCGCCGAGGCCGGCGCCGACGTCTTCGTGGCCGGCTCGGCCGTCTACGGCGCGGACGACGCGGCGGCCGCGGTCGAGGAGCTGCGCGCGCTCGCGGCAGCGGCGACCCCTGGGTCCGTGCCGGCCGACCCCACCGGTGCCCCCGGCGCCGGCCGTACGAGCCCGCCGGCGTGAGCGACCTCGTCGACGGCCTCGCGTCCGTCCTGGACGCGGCCGTCGTCATCGGCGGCGTCCCGCTGCTGCTGCGCGAGGTCGTCGGCAACCTCTTCGGCCTGGCCTCCGCCGTCGGCGGGATGCGACGGAGGGTGTGGGCCTGGCCCGTGGGCGTGGTCGGCAACGCGCTGCTGTTCACGGTCTTCCTCGGCGGCGTCTTCGCGACCCCGCAGGCCGTCGACCTCTACGGCCAGGCCGGCCGGCAGGTCTTCTTCCTCCTCGTCAGCGTCTACGGCTGGGTCCGCTGGCGCCGCACCCGCCGCACGGGCGGGCCCGACGCCCCCGCCGTCCGGCCGCGGTGGGCGACGGGACGGGAGCGGGCGGTCCTCGTCGCGGCCATGGTGCTCGGGACGCTGCTCATGGCGCAGGTCTTCGCCGCCCTCGACAGCTTCGGGCCCTACCCGGACGCGTGGATCTTCACCGGCTCGCTCCTCGCGACGTACGGGATGGCCCGCGGGTGGACGGACTTCTGGCTCGTGTGGATCGCCGTCGACGTCGTGGGCGTGCCCCTGCTCGTGGCGGCCGGGTACTACCCGTCCGCCGTCCTGTACCTGGTCTACGCGGGCTTCGTGCTGTGGGGCGCCCGGACGTGGGTGCGGGCCCAGCGCCGCGAGCGCCGCACCGACGCGGGGGCGACGGGCGGCCCGGACGACCCGGCCGTCACCGCGCTGGGGTGAGCCCGCCCCGCTGCGGCGCCGGCGCACGGCCGGCCGGCGACGACCACCTAGCCTGGGCGCCCGTGAAGACCTTCGACGCCCTCTTCGCCGAGCTCGCCGCGAAGGCGCAGGAGCGACCCGAGGGCTCGCGCACCGTGGCCGAGCTGGACGCCGGCGTCCACGCCATCGGCAAGAAGGTCGTCGAGGAGGCCGCCGAGGTCTGGATGGCCGCCGAGCACGAGGGCCCCGAGCGCACGGCGGAGGAGGTCTCCCAGCTGCTGTACCACCTGCAGGTGCTGCTCCTCGCCCGCGGCCTCACGCTGGACGACGTGTACGCGCACCTCTGACGCCGCCGACCGCCGACGTCGCGCCGTCCTCGCGGCCCACCCGCACCGCCCCCTGCCTTGCCCCCGCCCGCACCGCCCCCTGCCCTGTCCCCGCTCGCACCGCCCCCTGCCTTGCCCCCGCCCCCTCGGGGCGCCACTCCCGGAGGCCTCCCCGTGCTGCGCATCGCCGTCCCCAACAAGGGCGCCCTGTCCGAGCCCGCCACCACCCTGCTGCGCGAGGCGGGCTACGCCGAGCGGCGGACCGGCCGCGAGCTCGTGCTCGTCGACGCCGACAACGACGTCGAGCTGTACTTCCTGCGGCCCCGCGACATCGCCGTCTACGTCGGCGCGGGTACGCTGGACGCCGGCATCACGGGCCGGGACCTCCTCCTGGACTCCGGGGCCGACGCCGACGAGGTCCTGGAGCTCGGGTTCGCCTCGTCGACCTTCCGGTTCGCCGCGCGCACGGGGGAGGCGCCCGCCGACCTCTCCGGGCTCGCCGGCCGTCGGGTCGCGACGAGCTACGACGGCCTCGTCCGCGCGCACCTCGCCGAGCGCGGCGTCGACGCGCCCGTCGTGCGTCTGGACGGTGCGGTCGAGATCTCCGTGGCCCTCGGCGTCGCCGACGTCATCGCCGACGTCGTGGAGACGGGCTCGACGTTGCGCGCCGCGGGGCTGGAGGTCTTCGGCGACCCGATCCTGCAGTCGCAGGCCGTCCTCGTCGCTCGGCGCGGGGTCCCGTCGCCGCCCGCGCTCGACGTGCTCGTGCGGCGCGTGCAGGGCGTCCTCGTGGCCCGCGACTACGTGATGGTCGACTACGACGTGCACGTCGACCACCTCGACGAGGCCTCGGCCCTGACGCCCGGGCTCGAGTCACCGACGGTCTCCCCGCTGCGGGACGCGAGCTACGTCGCCGTCCGGTCCATGGTGCGGCGCGCCGAGGTGAACGCGGTGATGGACCGGCTCCACGACGTGGGCGCCCGCGCCATCCTCGTGACGACGATCCACGCCTGCCGGATCTGACCGTGGCGCGCGCACGGCCGGGGACGCCGGCGGACGGGCACGACGGGCGGGGGGACGACGGTCGGGGGGACGCCGGTCGGGGGGACGACGGGCGGCGGCAGGAGCGCGAGCGCCTGCACCGGCCCTTCGCCCCGCGCCGAGCCCGCGCCGTGGCCTGGGTGGTCGCCGTCCTCGCCGTCGTCGGCGCGCTGCTGCTCACCGTCCTGGTCCCCGACGTGGCGGCCGGCGACCGGGTCGGGTTCCTCGTCGTCGGTGCCCTCGTCGCCGCCTTCATGGCGCGTCAGGCCGGGGTCCGCGCCGTCCCGGACGAGGAGGGGCTCGCCGTCCGGAACCTCTTCCTGAGCCGCCGGCTCGCGTGGGCGGAGGTCGTCGAGGTCCGGCTCGGGGACGGCCAGCCGTGGGTCCAGCTCGACCTCTCGGACGGCGACGTGCTCGCCGTCATGGCGGTGCAGCGCGCCGACGGGGCCTCCGCGGACGCCGAGGCACGGCGGCTCGCCACGCTCGTCGCACTGCACTCGCCCAGGGGCTGAGGAGCGCGAGGACGTCCCGGGACCGGCGACGGCCGGTCAGCGGACGGGCGGGACGGCGGCCAGCGACTGGGCGTCCGACCAGCCCCCGACCTGCAGCAGGTCGACGACCGTGCTGCGGACCTGCCCGACGCAGACGGCCGCGGACAGGCCGAGCGGGCCGTCCGCCAGGGCACCCGCCCGACGGCCGACCTCGGCGAGGTCGAGGAGGACGTCGTCGTCGCGCCGGGCCTCCAGCACGGCCTCGGACAGCTGCGTGGTCAGCACGGCGAGGTCGTCCAGGAGGCCGCCGAGCTCGGCGGGCAGCGCCTCGCCGGACTGCGCCGCGACGGACAGGCGCCGCAGCAGGACCCGCACGTTGCGCACCCCCCGGTCCAGGGGGACGGCGAGGTCGCGCACCCGCACGAGGCCCGGTCGGTGCCGGTGCCGGAACGGCGACAGGCGCAGCCCGGCGAGGGCCTCGTCGGCCGCGGGCCCCAGCGCCTCGTAGGCGCCCTGGTCCGTGCGCGCGCGCTCCAGCGCTGCCCGGGCGCGCCGGCCGTCGGCGTCGCGGGCGGCGAGCGAGGCCTCGGCCAGCAGCTCGGCGAGCTCGGCCGTCGCCGACGCGGCGAGGCGCCGGGGGCGCTGCAGCGGCGCCGTCGGCAGCAGCGCCGCGACGGCGAGCGCCACGGACCCGCCGACGAGCGCGTCGACCCAGCGGTCGACCCCTGTCGTGACCGGGGCCGCCAGCGCCGTGACGATGGCCGCCTGCACCCCCGCCTGCGTGACGAGCAGCTGCCCGGCGTCGAGCAGGACGGCGAGCGACATGGACAGCGCCACCACGAGCGCCAGCTGCCACACGCCGCTGCCGAGCTGCGAGACGAGCAGCTCGCCGACGCCCACCCCGACCGCGACGCCGACGACGACCTCGGCCGTCCGCCGCAGCCGCCCCTCGTAGGCCTGCCCGAGCGCGACGACGGCCGCCACCGGGGCGAAGAACGGCTGCTCGTGACCGAGCGCGTACCGCGCCAGCGCCCACGCGAGCGTCCCGGCCAGCGCGCACTGGAGGATGTTCGGGCCCCGACGGCGCAGGCGGGCGACCCGGTCGCGCGCGGACCGGCGGCCCCGCGCCCCGACGCGCACCTGCCAGCCCAGCGGCCACGCGTGCGCCACGGCGCGGGGGCGGGGGACGGCCACGCCGGATGCTCCCAGACGCACGGGCCTTGCGGTGGGGACGCCGGCCGGTGGGGGCGCCGGTCGGTGGGGACCTCGGCCGGGGGACGTCAGCCGGTGCGGACGACGACGTCGGCGCGCCCGCGCGGGTCGTGGGCGGCCAGGTGCCGCTCCTCCTGGGCCGCCCACCGCTCCCAGTGCGGCGCGTAGGCGTCGCCGTCGCGGTCCAGCGCACGCCGTCGTCGGACGGCCTCCGGTGCCTGCAGCCACAGCAGGACGTCCCCGGGGCGCGTCGCCCCCCGGGTGCCGGCCCCGACGCCCTCGACGACGAGCAGCGGGGCGGGCGGGACGACGAGCGGGGCCGCGGCGGGCGGGCACCACCGGCCGCGGGCCCAGCTCCAGCGCCGCAGGCGCACCGGCGCGCCGCGCCGGAAGCGGGGGAGCACCTCCTCCTCGAGCCGGCGGGAGCCGGCGGAGAGCCCGTCCCAGCCGGGGTAGAGGTCGTCCATGCGCAGCACGGGGGCGGCCAGCGCCGCCCCGAGCAGGTCGGCCAGCGTCGACTTGCCCGCGCCGCTGCGGCCCTCGACGACCACGAGGCGGGGCGGCCGGGCGTCCCCCGGCGGCCCCGCGCCCGCGGTGAGGGTCCCCCTACGCTGGCCGCCGTGAGCCTCGCCGTCCGTGTCGTGCCCTGCCTCGACGTCGACGCCGGGCGGGTCGTCAAGGGCGTCAACTTCGCCGGGCTCCGCGACGCCGGGGACCCCGTTGAGCTCGCGCGCCAGTACGGCGACGACGGCGCCGACGAGCTCGTGTTCCTCGACGTCACGGCGAGCTCGGACGCGCGGGAGACGACCTACGACGTCGTCGCGCGCACGGCCGAGCAGGTCTTCGTCCCGCTGACGGTCGGCGGCGGCGTCCGCGGCGTCGCGGACGTCGACCGGCTCCTGCGGGCCGGTGCCGACAAGGTCGGCGTCAACACCGCCGCCGTCGCGCGCCCGAGGCTCGTCACCGAGATCGCCGACCGCTTCGGCGCGCAGGTGCTCGTGCTCTCCGTCGACGCCCGGCGCTGCCCGCCGGGCACGCCGCCGTCCGAGCGCACGCCGTCGGGGTTCGAGGTCACGACCCACGGCGGGCGGCGCGGCACCGGCGTCGACGCGCTCGCGTGGGCCGCCGAGGCCGCGCGCCTCGGGGCCGGCGAGATCCTGCTGAACTCGGTCGACGCCGACGGCACGACGGCCGGGTTCGACCTGGAGATGCTGCGGGCCGTCCGCGCCGAGGTGGGCGTGCCGGTCGTCGCGAGCGGCGGCGCCGGGCGGCTGGCGGACTTCGCGCCCGCCGTCGAGGCCGGGGCGGACGCCGTCCTCGCCGCGTCGGTCTTCCACTTCGGCGTCCTGTCGGTCGGCCAGGTCAAGGACGCGCTCGCCGCCGCCGGGCACCCGGTGCGGCGGGCGGGCGCGGCCGTCCACGCGGGCGAGGGCGTCGCCGGGAGGCACGAGGAGCTCGCCCCGCCGCTGTGAGGGCACCGCTCAGACGCTGCGGCGCACGCCCGTGACGACGGCGACGTCCTGGGGCGAGCCGTCCAGCTCGACGTGGGCCACGGCGCCGCGGCCGAACGTGAAGAGGACCACCTCGCCCGCGTCGCCCCGGACGACGACCGTGCCCGCCCCCTCCGGCGCGCGCCGGACGACGGACCGGCCCTCGGGGGTCGCGAGCTCGACGCCGACGGCGGCGCCGCGGTAGAGCCCCCGCGCGCGCAGCCGCACGGTCGCCCAGAGGGCGGAGCGGACGGCGGGGGAGAGGTCGCGCGGCCCGACCGGCGCGTCCCCGGCGCGGCGGACGTCCTCCGCGTGGACGAAGTGCTCGGCGCTGTTGACCGCGGCGTCCAGGGGCGGCACCCGGAACGGGGACAGGCGCGGCGGTCCGTCCGCGAACGAGGCGACGAGGTCGTCGTACGGCTGCCGGCGCACCCGTCGGGTCACGCGCGCGGCGTGCCCTGCGAGCGGGGGGAGCACCATCCCGAGCGCGACGTCGGGGCGGCCCTCCCGGACGACGAGGTGCGCGGCGAGGTCCCGCGTCGTCCACCCCTCGCACAGGGTGGGGGCGTCGGGGCCGGCGGCGGCCAGCGCGGCGGCCAGGACGGCGCGCTCGTCGGAGGAGGCGGTCATCACCCCATCGTGCCCCCTCCCGGTGCGGTGACGTCCCGGTGCGGTGACGTCCCGGTGCGGCGACGTCCCGGTGCGGCGGTCGGGCGCCCACCGCGGTGACGGCCTCGCCACCGCCGCCCCCGGGACGCCGCCCGAGGGCCGCCCGCCGCCCGGGGGCCGCCCGCCGCCCGAAGGCCGGCCGCCGTCGGACCGGCCGCCGGTCGGAGCCGCTGTCGGTGCGCCGTGAGAACGTGACGCGTCCACCCCCGTGGGCCCGCTCGAGAGGACGCCCGTGCACCGCCGCCCCGAACCGACCGACGCGTCGACCCGTACCACCACCCCACCCCGGGGGTCGGGGCCGGAGGTGTCGCCGGAGGTGTCGCAGGGGGTCCCGCGGCAGGCGGACCGCCGCCGGCGGCCCTCGTCCCCGCCGGGGGCGACGCGCCGCGGCGTGCGCGTCGTCGTCCGGGGCGCGAAGGACGAGCCGCGCGTCCTCGGCCTCGCGGTGGCCGTCTCCGCCGTGTACGGCGCCGGCACCGCGGCGGCGGGGTGGCTGCTCGGCCGCACGACCGACGAGGTCCTCGTCCCGCTGTTCGCGGGCGAGCCGGGCGTGAGCCGGGTGGACGCCCTGCTCGCCGGCCTGGCGCTCGCCGGGGTGGCCGTCGTGACCGCCGTCGCCGTGGCCCTGCGCCGCATCGTCGCGGGCCGCGTCTTCGCGAACCTCCAGGCGCGGTACCGGCGCCGGCTGGCGCACCAGTACCTGCGCCTGCCGCTGGCGTGGCACCACCGCCACCCGGCGGGGCAGCTGCTCGCCAACGCCAGCAGCGACGTCGAGGCGAGCTTCGCCATCTTCAACCCGCTCCCGATGGCCCTCGGCGTCGTCGTCATGGCGGTCGTGGCGGCGGTCGCGATGGTGGCGGCCGACCCGGTGCTCGCCGTCGTCGGGCTGCTGACCATCCCCGCGATGGCGGTCGCGAACATCGCCTACCAGAGGGCGATGTCGCCACGGGTCGTGCGGGCGCAGGCGCTGCGCGGCGAGGTGTCCGCGACGGCGCACGAGAGCTTCGACGGCGCCGTGGTCGTCAAGACCCTCGGCCGCGAGGGGGCCGAGACGCGGCGCTTCGGCGGGGCCGCCGACCGGCTGCGCGCCGCCAACGTCGACGTCGGGCGCACGCGGGGCGCCTTCGACCCCGTCGTCGAGGCGCTGCCGAGCCTCGCCAGCCTGGCGGTGCTCGTCGTCGGCGCCGTGCGGGCCGCGTCCGGGGACGTGGGCGTCGGGGACGTCTTCACCGTCGTCTACCTGCTGACCGTGCTCGCCTCGCCCGTGCGCGCCTTCGGCTGGGTGCTCGCCGAGCTGCCCCGGTCCGCCGTCGGGTTCGGCCGCGTGCGCACCGTGCTGGACGCGCGCGGGCGGACGGCGTGGGGCGGACGGCCGCTGCCGGAGGGCGGCCTGGGCCTGCAGATGCGCGGCGTCGCGCTGGCGCACGCGCGCACCGCCGACGAGGACCTCGACGCCGGCGAGGTGACGACCGCGGGCCGGTCCGCCGCCCGGGGGGCCACGGAGGAGGCCGCACCCCGCGCGGCCGTCCCGGCCCTGCGCGGGGTGGACCTCGACGTCCCGGCGGGGTCCACGACGGCGCTGGTCGGGCCCACGGGCTCGGGCAAGTCGACGCTCGCCGCCCTCGCGGTCCGTCTGCTCGACCCCGACGCCGGCGTGGTCCGGCTCGGCGGGGTCGACGTCCGCGACCTGGCGGAGGGCAGCCTGCCGGCGCAGGTCGCGCTCGTGCCGCAGAGCACCTTCGTGTTCGACGACACGGTCTGCGGCAACATCACCCTGGGGGCCGAGGTCACCGAGGAGCGGCTGCGCGACGCCCTCGAGACGGCGCAGGCGGCCGAGTTCGTCGACGCCCTCCCCGACGGCCTCGAGACGCGGGTGGGGGAGCGCGGCACGTCGCTGTCCGGCGGCCAGCGCCAGCGGCTGGCGCTGGCGCGGGCGCTCGTGCGCGACCCCCGCCTGCTCGTGCTCGACGACGCGACGTCCGCGGTCGACCCGGCCGTCGAGGCCCAGATCCTCACGGCGCTGCGCCGGCCGGGCGCGCCGGGGGCGCCGCGCCCGACCGTCCTGCTCGTCGCCTACCGCCGCGCCACCATCGCCCTCGCCGACCGTGTCGCCTGGATGGAGCGCGGCCGCGTCGTCGACGAGGGCACGCACGCCGAGCTCCTCGAGCGCCGGCCCGGCTACCGCCACCTCGTGAACGCCTACGAGGAGGCCGCTCTCGCGGGCGCGAGCCCGCCGGACGACGACGGCGACGGCCACGACTACGACGACGACCGGGCGCCCGCGACCGACCGTGACGGCGCGCGGCCCGCCGGGGGCCGGCGGTGAGCGGCGGCACGCCCCCGCCCGCCGCGCCGCAGCCGCAGCCGAGCCCCGGGGCCGGCGGGACGGAGAGGGCCGGCGGCACGGAGAGGGCCGGCGGCACGGACAGGGCCCTCGCCACGGACCGGAGCGCGGGAGCAGGGCCCGGCGGCCCGGCGCGCCGCGCGCCGGCCGGGACCCGCATCGCGCGGGAGGCCGCCGGCGACGGCGTCGTGGCGACGGTCCGGCGCGGCCTCGCCCTGTCGCCGCTCATGCGCCGCGGGCTGGTCGGCACCCTGCTGCTCGGCGTGCTGGCCACGGCGGGGCGCGTCGTCGTCCCGCTGGCCACCCAGCGCACGATCGACACCGGCATCAACGGGCCCGACGGCCCCGACCCCGGCCTCGTGCTGCGCCTGGCCCTGGTGGGTGTCGTGGTGGTCCTGGCGACCGCCGTCGTCTCCTACGTCGTCAACCGGCGGCTGTTCACCGCGACCGAGGCGGGGCTCGCCGAGCTCCGGACGACCGCCTTCCGCCGCGTGCACGACCTCTCGGCGCTCACCCAGTCCTCGGAGCAGCGCGGCTCGCTCGTCTCCCGGGTGACGACGGACGTCGACACGATCTCCCAGTTCCTCCAGTACGGCGGGCTGCTGCTCGTGCTCTCGCTCGGCCAGGTCGTCGTCGTCGCCGTCATCATCGGCGTGACGTCCTGGCCGCTGCTGCTCGTGGTGCTCGTCTGCTTCGTCCCGGTCGTCCTGTTCGGCCGGTGGATGCAGCCACGCGTCTCCGCGGCCTACGCCGAGGTGCGCGCGCGGGTCGGCCGCGTGCTCGGAGGCGTCTCCGAGACCGTCGTGGGCGCCGACACCATCCGCGCCTACGGCGCGGAGGAGCGCACGCGGACCCGCGTCGACGACGCGGTCGAGGACCAGCGTCAGGCCCAGGTCCGGGCGCAGACCCTCGTCGCGACGTCCTTCTCGACGGCGGTGCTCGGGGCGGGCGTCGTGGTCGCGGCCGTCGTCGTCGTCGGCGCGCTGCTCGGGGTGGACGGCGACCTCACCCTCGGGCAGCTCACGTCCGTGCTGCTGCTGGTCCAGCTGCTCACCGGGCCCGTGCAGAGCCTGACGGAGGTCCTCAACGAGCTCCAGAACGCGGTCGCCGGGTGGCGCCGCGTGCTGGCGCTGCTCGACACGCCCGTGGACCTCGCCGACCCGGGGCCGGGCGGCGTCGACCTGCCGGAGGGGCCGCTGGAGCTGCGGGTCGAGGGCCTCGGGTACGCCTACCCGGGCGGGCCGCCCGCGCTGACCGACGTCGACCTCGCCGTCGCGCCCGGCACGCGCGTCGCCGTCGTCGGGCGCACCGGGTCGGGCAAGACGACGCTGGCGCGCCTGCTCACGCGCCTGCAGGACCCGAGCAGCGGCCGGGTCGTCGTCGGCGGCGCGGACCTGCGCGAGGTCCGCTCCGCGAGCCTGCGCCGTCGCGTCGCGATGGTGCCGCAGGAGGGG
Organism: Pseudokineococcus basanitobsidens; assembly: GCF_037482545.1. NCBI lineage: Bacteria > Bacillati > Actinomycetota > Actinomycetes > Kineosporiales > Kineosporiaceae > Pseudokineococcus > Pseudokineococcus basanitobsidens. Next base: position 239,348 of record NZ_JBBIAA010000003.1, read on the forward strand.
TTCCTCTTCGAGGGCACCGTGGCCGACAACGTCGCGCTCGGCCGCGAGGGCGCCACCCGCGAGGACGTCGAGCGGGCCGTGCGCGAGCTCGGGCTCCTGGGCTGGCTCGACGACCTCGCCGACGGCCTGGACACCCGGGTCGGCCAGCGGGGCGAGAGCCTGTCCGCCGGCGAGCGCCAGCTCGTGGCGCTCGCGCGGGCCCGGGTGGCCGACCCGGACGTCCTCGTCCTCGACGAGGCGACCTCGGCGGTCGACCCCGCGCTGGACGTGGCCATCGGCGCCGCGCTCGAGCGGCTGATGGCCGGGCGCACGTCCGTGACGATCGCGCACCGGCTGTCGACCGCCGAGCGCGCCGACCTCGTCGTCGTCGTCGCGGGCGGCCGCGTCGTCGAGACCGGTCGGCACGCCGAGCTCATCGCCGCGGGCGGCACCTACGCCGGCCTGCACGGGGCCTGGTCGGCGCAGCTCGAGCCGGTGCGCTGAGGGGCGACGGCCGCTGCCCGCGGCGGCCGCCGGTCGGCCGGGGGAGCGGTGGGAGGATCGGCCCGTGAGCACGACCACCCCCGCCGACCCCCCGGCCGCCCCCCCGGCCGCGACCTCCGCGCCCTCGTCGCCGGGCACCCCGCCGCCGTCCTCGCTCGACCCGGAGGTGGCCGCGCGCCTGCGCCGCACGTCGGACGGCCTCGTCGCCGCCGTCGTCCAGGAGCACGGCACCGGGGACGTGCTGATGCTGGCCTGGATGGACGACGAGGCCCTCGCCGCCACCCTGACCACGGGGCGGGCGACCTACTGGAGCCGCAGCCGCGGCGAGCTGTGGCGCAAGGGGGACACCTCGGGCCACGTCCAGCACGTGCGCTCGGTCGCGCTCGACTGCGACGGCGACGCCCTGCTCGTCCGCGTCGACCAGGTCGGCCCCGCCTGCCACACCGGGACGCGGACCTGCTTCGACGGCCGCGACCTCGGGGCGCTCGACGTCGCCACGGCGGACGGCGAGCCGGGCGACCACCCGTGAGCGCGGGCCCCGACGGACGGCTCGGCGTCACCTGGCCGGACCTCGACGTCTTCCGCGAGCTCGCCCGCGACCGGCGCGTGGTCCCCGTCGTGCGCCGCGTCCTCGCCGACGGCGAGACGCCGGTCGGGCTCTACCGCAAGCTCTCCGGCGACGCGCCCGGCTCTTTCCTGCTGGAGTCCGCCGAGCACGGCGGTCGCTGGTCGCGCTGGTCCATCGTCGGCGCCCGCTCCGGTGCGATGCTCCTCGGCGAGGAGGGACGCTCTCAGTGGGTCGGCGAGCCGCCGGCGGGCGTGCCCACCGCGGGGGAGCCGACCGAGGTGCTGGCGGCCGTGATGGAGGCCCTGCACACCCCGCGCCTGCCGGGCCTGCCACCGCTGACCGGCGGGATGGTCGGCGTCCTCGGCTACGACGTCGTCCGCGCCTGGGAGCGCCTGCCCGCGCCGCCGCCCGAGGAGCTGCCGGACGAGATCGGCGCGCCGGCGGTGATGATGGCGCTGGCCACCGACGTCGCGGTGCTCGACCACAGCGACGGCACCCTGCTGCTCGTCGCGAACGCGGTGAACGGCGACGGCACCGACGAGCGCGTCGACGAGGCCTGGGCCGACGCCGTGGCCCGGCTGGACCGGATGGTGGGGGAGCTCGCGGCGCCGGCGCCCTCGACGGTCGCCGTGCACGACGGCGGTGGCGGTGAGCCCCCCGCCCCGCGCGAGCGGACCCGGCGCGAGGACTACCTGGCCGCGGTGCGCCGCGGGAAGGAGGCCATCGTCGACGGCGAGGTCTTCCAGGTCGTGCTCTCCCAGCGCTTCGAGCTGGACTGCCCCGCCGACGCCCTCGACGTCTACCGCTGCCTGCGCGCGTCGAACCCGAGCCCGTACATGTACCTGTTCCGCGGCCGGAGGGCGGACGGCAGCGCCGTCGACGTCGTCGGCTCGAGCCCCGAGGCCCTCGTCAAGGTCGAGGCGGGGCGGGTGCTGGCCCACCCGATCGCGGGCACCCGGCCCCGCGGCGCCAAGCCGGAGGACGACGTGCGCCTCGCCGAGGAGCTGCTGGACGACGCCAAGGAGCGCTCCGAGCACCTCATGCTCGTCGACCTCGCCCGCAACGACCTCGCCCGCGTGTGCGACCCGGGCACGGTCGACGTCGTCGAGTTCATGGCCGTGGAGCGCTACAGCCACGTCATGCACCTCGTCTCGACGGTCCTCGGCGAGGCGCGTCCCGGCACGGCCGCGCTGGCCGTCCTGCGGGCCGCCTTCCCGGCGGGGACGCTGTCCGGGGCGCCGAAGCCACGGGCGATGGAGCTGATCGACGCCCTCGAGCCCGTCCGGCGCGGCGTCTACGGCGGCGTCGTCGGGTACCTCGACTTCGCCGGGGACCTCGACATGGCGATCGCCATCCGCACCGCGGTGCTCTCCGGCGGGGTCGCCCACGTGCAGGCCGGTGCGGGCGTCGTCGCCGACTCCGTGCCCGAGGCGGAGGACGCCGAGTGCCGGGCCAAGGCCGCGGCGGTGCTGCGGGCGGTCGCGGCGGCCGTCACGCTGCGCACACCGGGGGAGGCCGCGCCGTGAGCGCCCGGACCGGCGGCGCCCGGACCGGCGGCGCCCGGACCGGCGGCACCCCGAGCGTGGGCGGCGGGCGCTCGCACGGTGACCTCCCGCGCCTGAGCCGGGCGCGCACGGTCCTCGGCCTGCTCCTGCTGGGGGTGCTCGTGCTCGTCGCGAGCGCGCCGGTGTGGACCCGTGCGGAGGTCACCGGCGCGGTGACGGGGGCGGGCCAGGTCGCCGCGAGCGGCGGCGCCGCGTCCCCTCTCGTCCCCGCGCTCGGCCTCGTCGCCCTGGCCGGTGCCGGCGCCGCGAGCACGACCCGCCGCGTGGGCACCCTCGTCGCCACGGCGGTCGTCGCCCTCGCGGGCGCGGGCGTCGCGACGGCGTCCGCGGGCGTCCTGGTGGACCCGGCGGGCGCCACGACCGCCGAGGTGGGGGACGCGCTCGGCGTCACGGCGGCGTCCGTCACGGCGGCCGACGCCACGGCGTCCTTCACGGCCTGGCCGGTCGTCGCCCTGCTGCTCGGCGTCGGGCTCGTGGCGCTCGCGACCGTCGGGGCGGTGGTCTCGCGCCGCTGGCCCTCCGGGCGCCGCTACGAGCCGCCCGCCGTGGTCCGTGACGGCGGTGCCGTCGACGAGGGCTCCGCGGTCGACGAGGACGGCGCCGGCGGACCTCCGGAGGCCGCAGGGTCGCGCGACCCCTCCGCCGAGCGGCTGCGCCTGCGCGGTGAGGCCTTCGACGCGTGGGACTCGATCTCCCGCGGCGAGGACCCCACCGGCGGTCCGCGAGCCTGACCGTCGCCCCCGACGCCCGCGCCGGGACCCGTCCCGGCCGGGCCTGCGGGCGCCGTCGACGGACGCCCGTGCGGCATGATGCGGGCAGCGAGCCGGCGCCCGTCGCCCACGCGACGGGCGCACCGGACAGACCGCACGGCCCCGGCCGTCGCAGGAGAGGAGCCCCATGGCCCAGCACGAGCGGACCGACGGCAGCGGGGCGCGCGAGCACGTCCGGCACAGCGAGCAGGACGCCGGCCAGCAGCGCGGCCCCGTCCTGCCGCCGCACTCCGAGGACCACGGTCACAGCACCGCCGCCTGGACCGGCGTGACGATCTGCATGGTGGGGGCGCTCATCGCCTCCTTCGGCGTGGCGCTCCTGACGTGGTGGATGTTCTGGGCCGGGCTCGGGGTCTTCGCCCTCGGACCCGTGGTGGGTCGCATCCTGTCCGCCAAGGGGTACGGCGCCGTCAAGCTCGAGCAGTCCTCGGACCACCCCCGCGACGCCCCCCACGACGCGCGCGGCCAGGGCACGCAGAAGGCCGGTGGGAGCGGGCCCGAGTCCGGGACCGACACCACCGCGGGTACGCGCTGACCCTGGGCACCGTCCCTCGGCGGCTCCCGCCCCTCGCGCTGGGCGGCGCGGGGGCGGCCGCCGTCGCCGCCGTCGCGCTCCGCGACCCGCACGTCCGCGGCAGCTGGGGCACCTGCCCGGTCCTGCTGCTCACCGGCCTCCCGTGCCCCGGCTGCGGCGGCCTGCGCGCCGTGTCCGACCTGCTCCACGGCGACGTCCTCGCCGCCCTGGCCAGCAACGCCCTCGCGGTCGTGCTCGTCCTCGGCGGCGCCTCCCTCTGGGCCGTGTGGACGACGGCGGCCCTACGACGGCGGTCCATGGGCCTCGTGGAGGCGGTCACCGACCGCCGCGTCGCGGTCGGTGTCGTCTGCCTCGTCGCCTTCACCGTCCTGCGGTGGGTCCCGCCCACCGCGGCGATGCTCGCTCCCTGAGCGATCACCTCGGAGCAGCCGTGGGGGCTCGTCGACCGGTCGCTCGGCCAGGCCGGGGAGCCGCGGCGAACCGTCGTCACGTCGGCGTCGACGCCTCGTGGTCGTGTCCCGGTCCTGGTCCGAGGGGCGAGACCGTCGTCGGCGCTGGTCACACGACGCACGTCGACCGGGACGGCTCTCCGGGCGGGTCTGCTGGGACGCACGTCGCGAGGCGGCGTGCTCACGCCCCTGGCCGGCGACGTCAGCGGTCAGGGGTCGTCTGCTGGGACGGCGGCCGGGGGACGTCCCGGAGGGTCGCGACATCGAGGTCGCAGCCACCGCGGACGCCGTCCGTGACGGCACCCTCGATGTCGTCGCCGGGATGGAGGTCGTCATGACGGTGCCTCGCGCGTGACCGCAGGCGCCATGTCGCGCCGGGTCTGACCGTGGCCCAGGGGTCCGGCCTCATGTCGCAGCCGAAGACGTCGTCCCCGGAGGGGGTGCGCCCAGCTCGGGACCAGCAGCGAGCTCGACACGGTGCACTCGTCGCGGGCCGGCGGTGGTGAGGGCGCCGACGACGACCGCGTTGCACGAGGCGCCCTGCCGACATGGAGGGGTGAGACCACCCGACGGGAGCCCACCGTGCCGATCACCAGCCCTGCCGCCTTCGAGGACCTCTACGGACGCACCGTCGTCGACGTCACCGCCTACGTCCGACGGCGTACCCACCCCGTCCAGGTCGAGGACGTCGTCGCCGAGGTGTACACCACCGCCTGGCGGCGCCGTGACGACATCCCGACCTCGGGCGGTGTCGGTCCCCCGGGGGCCCACGCCGCGACGGGCGGGGACGACCCCGCCCGGGCCTGGCTGTTCGGGGTGGCCCGCAACCACCTGCTGGCGGCCTCCCGCGGCCACCGACGACGGGACCGGCTCGAGATCCGCCTGGCCCCGGAGTCCGCGACCACGGTGCCCGATCCCGCCACCGGCGTGGGCGACCGCGACGACCTGCGACGCGCCTGGGCGGGCCTGGCACCGGGCGAGCAGGAGGTGCTGTCCCTGCACCTGCTCGAAGAGCTGGACGGGGCCGCTGCGGCCCGGGTGCTCGGCTGCTCCCGCGCGGCCTACTCCATGCGCCTGAGCCGGGCCCGACGCCACCTGACCCGGAACCTCACCCGCGGGACCGACGAGCACCCGGCCCGACGGTCCGACGCCCCGGCCGGCCACGGCTCGTCCGAGCCGACCGCTCACCCCTCGACCAGCGCCACCCCCTCGTGAAAGGACCTGCCATGCGCCACGAGCCCTACGACGTCGCCACCCTCCTGCGCAGCGTCGACCCCGGAGCCCCCCAGGCGAGCGACCCCGCGATGCACCAGCGGGTGCGCGCGCGCCTGCCGCTGCACCAGACCGCCCCGGGGCCGACCTCCGCCTCCCCCCGACGCAGCCGTCGCCTGCGCCGCGGGGCCGTCCTCGTCGCGGCCGCGGCCGCGGGCATCACCGCCGTGACCCTGACCGTGACCCAGCCCGCCCCGGCGATGGCCGCCCTGACCCCCGAGGCCAAGGCCAGCGCAGGAGCGACCGCCGAGCCGGCCGGCGACACCACCGCCGAGCGCACCTCGTGCCTGCGCGAGTTCGGCGACGGCATCGCGGACGACCCCAGCGCCACCTACCTGCTCGAGGAGCGCCGCGGCGACCTCACCTCGATGATCGCCGCCTACGGCGACCAGACCGCCTTCTGCATCATCGGCCCCGACGACACCGGCTTGCTCAACTCCATGAGCGGGCTGGACGTCGACGTCACCGACCGCCCCACCACGGGCATCACCGCCGCCGTCTCCGGCGACGACCTCGACGGCCCGCCCGAGAGCCGGTTGCACTACCTCACCGGCCGCTACGGGCCCGACGTGCACGGGATCGACCTCACCCTGGCCGACGGGCGACAGCTGATCGCCTCCCTGCAGGACGGCTGGTTCACCGCCTGGTGGACCGGCACCGCCACCACCCCGGACGCCCAGGTGACCTGGACGACCACCGACGGCACCTCGGCCACCACCCCGTACGCGGACGTCCCCTTCTGAGACGCGGACGCCACCGCACGACACGAGCACCGCCCCGGTCGTCGGAGACGGGGCGGTGCCGTCCCTTCCTCGTCGACCTGGCAAGGGCGGGGTGTCGTCGGGCGCGACGGAGAAGCCCACGACCACCTCCGTGCCCGGCCACGACCCCTCGGCGCTCACGGCGAGGTCGCGTACGGGGCCTGCACCCGGTGCCAGCGGTCGTCGCGCGCGGTCCCTGACGTGACGCGGCCCGGGCCCACCTGGCGGAGTCGAGCGTGCCGGCGGCGGCCGATGCGGTTGTCCGCAGGAAAGGCGCGCGAAGAGCGGGTCCACCGCGGGATGCTGGAGCCGTGCAGCCTGCGATGACCTCGGTAGGCGCCCGTCGCGGCGCGATCGGCGGAGGACTGCTGGCCGGCGCCCTTCCTGCCTCCGCCTTGATCTCCGTCGACGGAGGCCTCTCCGTCGCCATGGCCTTCCTCAACGTCATCACGCTGGGTGTGGCTGCGGTCGGCGCGCTGCTGGGCGCGGTCTGCGGAGCCCTGGCGGGTCATCTGGTCGACGAAGGGCGGACCTGGGTGCAGGCGGCGGTCGCGTCCGGGACGACTGCCGCGGTGCTGGTCCTCGTCTCGTGCTGGCTGGCGACCGGCTTCGAGCTCAGCTGGAGCTTCCTGCTGCCGGCGACGCCGCTCGTCCTGGGCTCGGCCGCTGTCGCCACGTGGCAGTCGTGGTCACTCGCGCGCCGCCAGGACCACCGCTCCTCGGTGGTCGGCCGTCGCGTGGGGCGACCGGCCTCGTCGCACGACCTCGACGAGCGAGCTCCGCGTCGAGGTCGTCCCGGTCCACGATGGTCAGCGGACGACGGCTGGAGGCCCCGACGATCGGGCCCTGCCGAGGGACGCCGTCCCTGAAGGTCCTCGCCAGGAAGGCGACGGCAGCGTCTGCACGCACTCAGGCCTCTTGCTCGTCCGTCCCGGCGTGCTCGGGGTGCTCGAGCCGACCTCCGTCGCGACGTCGCCGTCGATCTCTGCGACCGGCCCGGCAGCGCCAGCGCCGTCCCGCTCGACGACCGTCAGCGGCCTGCGCTGTCGGACGTCATCGAGCTGCGTGGCGGTGGTCCCGTCGGCGTCGAGCAGCGGCCACCAGGGCCAGGACGCCGATGGCGACGAGGAGGACGAGCGCCCCGGCGACGATCGCCTCGCTGGGGTGCGGGATCACCACCTCGACAGGCTCGCTCGGGCCCGCACCGCGGACGGCGTGGCGAAGGCGGTGAGGCCGTGAGGCCGTGAGGCCGTGAGGTCGATGGTTCCCGACGCGAGGAGACCCACTACACCAGTGGTCGCTTCGTCCCGGACGAGAGGGCGGGCTACTTCGTGAAGCGTCGCAGCTCGTCGGCGGCGAAGTAGTTCTGGGTCTGGGGCGTCACGAGCACGAGGTACCTGTCGCGCACCTCGTCGATGGAGATGACCGTCCCCACGTTCCCCGTCATCACCTTCCCGGTCATCTGCACGGTGTCGCCGACGGCGAAGACGTCTGCCATGATCCAACCTCCGGTGCGTTTGATTGGTACAACGTACCAATTAGGCGACCGTAGCGACTGATGAGGAGGTGTGCAAGCGATGCCGAGTGCGCGTGACCGGATCCTCGAGGCGGCCCGGGCGCTGCTCCGGGAGCAACGAGGTGTGCGCCTCACCGTCCGGGCCGTCGCCGCGAGGGCCGAGGTGGGCATCGGGACCCTGCGTCATCACTTCCCGACGCAACGCCACCTCTATGACGCCGTCCTCACGGACATCTACCGGGAGGCGATGCCCGACGACGTCATGCTCGACATGTCTGTCGCCGCGCCCGACCGTCTCGTCGGAAGCCTGCAGCACCTCCTTGCACCCATCGGGGTCGATGATGAGGCCCGGCGGTTCTGGTCGGCGTTCCACGAAGACTTCTTCGCGCCGCTCGAGGCTCGTGCACGTGAGACCTGGCCAGACCTGAGCGCTCAGACCCGACAGCGCATCGAAGGATGGCTGGCTCTGCTGGTGGGCGAGGGAGCTCTCGCCGCCGGAGACAACTCCGCGCGTGCGCGGGTGCTGTTCGCCGTCGTCAACGGGCTCGCGCTCGAGCGTGGGCTTCCGGGCGACGTCTCGGCGCTCGAGCTGGAGACGATGGTCCTGCGGCGGGTCGTCGACGGATTGCTCGACGGCACCGAGCGCCAACCGTCGTGCTCGAGATGAGCTCGTCATGCCGTGTCCCATGACCGGGAGGCGATCCTCCCGGTCGGACGGGCGCCGCTGCTCGGTGCGACATCAGCGGCGGGCGCGCCGGGTGCGCGCCGGATCGGTCGGCCTCGGAGAGCCTCCAGCACCCACGCTCCGGGCCACGTCGACGGAGCTCCGTCTTCGTGTCGTGAACCATGGGCACGCCAGGTACCCGTCGCCCGGGAGCGGTGGCGGTGGGACGGCGGTCCGTCGGAGAGGGGCCTGCGCGGTCGTCGCCTGTGACCACGACGGTGCCGTCCGGGCCGCCGGGTGGGCCTTCTGCAGCAAGGGGAAGAGCACCTGATGAGCACGAGCCAGGGCCTTCTCAGGACGTCCTACGTCGCCCTCGTCGTCGGAGGACCAGGCTCCGTCGTCCTGCGGACGTGGTTCACGCTGATGTCGCAGGCCAACCCCGAGGGCGGGGCGGACATCGGCGGGGGCCTGCTGTGGCTGGTGACCATCGGGGTGATGGTGCTCGGCGTGGTTCTCGGGGTGGTGGCGGCATTCGTGCGTCTGGCCGAGGAGCGACGCGCCGGCACGTCTGAGCCCGCCTCCGTCCCGGGCTGAGGGCAGCACCGACCCGCGAGTGCGAGGTCCGGCTCACGCTCGAGGAGCACTCGGCGACCCCTCAGCGCAGCCAGACGTCTGCGGGCAAGCCACGCCAGGTGGCAGGGCATGCCACGCTGGTGGGCATGTCGTCGTCGATGTCGTCCGGCGTCGCCGTGGGGCGCCGTGAGCGGAAGAAGCTCGAGACCCGTGCCCGGCTGGAGAGCGTCGCCCTGGACCTCTTCGAGGAGCGGGGGTACGACGCGACGACGGTCGAGGACGTCACCGAGAGCGCCGACGTGGCCGTGCGGACCTTCTTCCGGTACTTCCCCTCCAAGGAGGCCCTGCTCGTGGGCCCCACCGGGGAGGCCCTCACCGCTCTGGAAGCCGCGCTGGACGCGCGCCCTGAGGGCGAGACGCCCTACGTGTCCGTCGTGGCGGCGCTGCGGTCGTTGCGGGGGGAGGCGCTGCGGGCGCAGGAGGCCTCCGTCCTGCGCCGCCTGAGGCTCGCGCTGGTGGTGCCCGCGGCTCGGGCGGGGGTCCTGGAGGCCTACCAGCAGTGGGAGGGCGTGCTCGTGCGGCACCTGCGCCGACGTCGTCCGGACGGCGACGTCCTCGAGACGCGCGTCGTCGCGGCGGGCGTCATGGCCGCCTTCCGCGTGGCGGTGGAGTCGTGGGTCGAGGGGGGCGGCGGGGACGACCTCGACGACCTCTTCGACCGTGCCGTCGAGCGGATGGGGACCGGGCTCGCCGACGTCACCTCCTGATCCACCACCATGTGACACGTCGTGCCAACTGGCTTACGCTGCTCGTTGTGTGCACGACAGGGACTCCGGGTGGTGGGTCGTGACGGCGGAGGCGGTCCTCGAGACCAAGCGACTGACGAAGGACTACGGCGGCGTCGGCGTGTTCGACCTCGACCTGTCGGTCCGCCGCGGCGAGGTCTTCGGCTTCCTCGGGCCCAACGGTGCGGGCAAGAGCACGACGATCCGGATGCTGCTGGACTTCGTGCGCCCGGACGCCGGTGAGGTCCGCGTCCTGGGCGCGGACCCCCGCGTCGCCGGGCCCTCGGTACGGGCGCGCACGGGGTTCCTGCCGAGCGAGCTGTCGTTGTGGGGCCGCTCCACAGGTCGGCAGGTGCTCGGGCACCTCGGCCGGTTGCGCGGCGGCCTCGACCGCGCGTGGACCGACGAGCTGTGCCGTCGTCTCGACGTGGAGCTCGACCGGCCGGTGAAGAGCCTGTCGACCGGTAACAAGCAGAAGATCGGGCTGGTGCAGGCCTTCGCCCACCGGCCTGAGCTGGTCGTCCTCGACGAGCCGACCACGGGCCTGGACCCGCTGGTGCAGCAGGAGTTCCAGCGGCTGGTGCGGGAGACCGCCGACGACGGCGTGACCGTGTTCCTGTCCAGCCACACCCTCGCCGAGGTCGAGCGGGTCGCCGACCGCGTCGCGGTCCTGCGGCGCGGGCGGCTGGTGACGACCGAGCGCGTGGCGGCGCTCAAGGAGCTCGCCGTGCGCCGCGTCGTGGCCGAGACCCGCGAGGAGCCGGACCGGCGGGCCTTCGCCGCCCTGGACGGCGTGCGCGACGTGGAGGTCGAGGGTCACCGGGTCAGCGCGACGGTCGAGGGCCACGTCGACGCGCTCGTGAAGGTCCTCGCCCGCCACACGGTGCTGTCCCTGGACGTCGAGGAGGCCGACCTGGAGGAGATCTTCCTCGCCATGTACCAGGACCAGGACCAGGACGACCCCCGGGGAGGCCGGGACCGGAGCAGCGCCGAGCGTAAGCCGCAGGAGGCACGATGAGCACCACGACGACGAGCACGTCGGCGCAGCAGGCGCCGCGGCACGCCGACCGGGGCGTGCGCGCCCCCGCGGTGCTCGCCGAGATGGTGCGCTGGGACGTGCGTCAGCGCTGGCGGCTGTCTGTCGGCGTCGGCGTGGGCCTGGCCGTCGTCGCGGTCATGGTCTTCGCCCTCTACCCCGCGATCGGGGACTCCTTCGCCGGGCTGGCCGAGGAGCTGCCCGAAGGGGTGGCGAACCTGCTCGGCGGCGCCGCGGTGAGCAGCCTCGCGGGGTGGGTCAACCTCGAGGTCGTCAGCATCGTCGGCCCCTTCGCCCTGCTGCTGCTCGGCGGCGCGCTCGGTGCGGCGTGGCTGGCGGGGGCGGAGGAGTCCGGGACCTCGGCGGTGCTGCTGTCGACCCCGGCGACCCGCCGCCAGGTCGTCCTGGCCGCGCTCCTCGCGGGGCTGCCGCTGGTCGTGCTGGTCTCCGCGCTCGAGCTCGTCGGCTTCGTGGTCGGCGACGCGCTGGTCGACGAGGGCGACATCGGCCTGGCCGCGATGGTCGCCACGCACGTGCACCTGGCCGCGATCGGGGTCTTCGGGCTCGCGCTGGCCCTGGCCGTCGGGGCGGTCGTCGCCCGCCGGGTCGTCGCCCTCGCGGTGGTCGGCCTCGTCGGGGTCCTGTCCTTCCTCATCGACGGGTTCGCCCCCACGGTGGACAGCCTGGAGTGGCTGACGAATCTCTCGGCGTTCTCGTGGGCGATCGGCCACGACCCGCTGGCGACCGGCCTGGACGTCGTCGGCCTGCTCGTCCTGCTCGGCGCCTCCGCCGTGCTCGTCGTCGTCGCGCTGGTCGCGCACGACCGGCGCGACCTCACCGTCTGACCCGCGACCCTCCCCTGTCCCACCCGTCCCGCCCATCCACCCTGACGTCGGCGCGGCGCCGGCGGACGAACCCCACCCCTGGAGGAAGCATGCTGACCACCTCGCCCGTCGAGGGCACGAACGTCGTGACCATCCGCCTGTCCGGCGGCGTCACCACCGACGAGGAGCAGGCCGCCAAGCGGCAGCTCGCCGAGGTCGCCGCCGCCCACGGCGGCACCGCGCGCGTGCTGCTCGACTACGACGGCGTCGACCTGGCCGAGGTCGAGCCGAAGGCCGCCTGGGAGGACCTCAAGGGCGCCAAGCTCCTCGACGACGTCGACCGCGCCGCCGTCGTGGGCGCCCCAGGGGCGCTCGAGGCGCTGGCCTCCGCCGGGGCGGCGGTGACCTCCCTGGAGGTCCGCACCTTCGACGCCGGCCGGCGCGACGAGGCCCTCGCCTGGCTCACGAGCAAGGCGTGAGCGCCGCACGGCACGCCGCCGACGAGCCCGTCCAGGACCAGCCCGGACACCACCGTGACGGGCGGGACCAGGGCGCCGAGGCGGAGGCCACCGACCGCGCCCTCGCCCGGCTGCGCCCCTACAACCTCGTCATGGGCGCCGTCCACGCCGCCCAGGTCGTCGCGGTCCTCCTCCTGGCGACCGACTTCGCCCTCCCCGTCACCGGCACCTACCTCGCCGGGCCCCCCGGCTCGACGCTCGGTGAACCGGTCACCCTCTTCGACTCACGGGTCGCCTGGGGCGTCGCGGCGTTCCTGGGCATCTCGGCGCTCGCGCACTGGGTCATCGCGTCCCCGGGCGTCTTCTCCTGGTACACCGCGAACCTGCGCCGCACGAAGAACGTCGCCCGCTGGGTCGAGTACGCGATCAGCTCCTCGATCATGATCGTGCTGATCGCCCAGCTCACCGGCATCAGCGACGCCGCCGCCCTCCTGGCCATCTTCGGCGTCAACGCCTCGATGATCCTCTTCGGCTGGCTGCAGGAGCACTACGAGGCCCCCGGGAGCGGCGGGTGGCTGCCGTTCGTCTTCGGGTGCATCGCCGGGGTCGTGCCCTGGCTCGCCGTCCTGCTGTACGTCGTCGCGCCGGGCTCCACCTCCAGCGCCTCACCGCCCGGGTTCGTGTACGGGATCATCGTGTCGCTGTTCCTCTTCTTCAACGTCTTCGCGCTCAACCAGTGGCTGCAGTACACGAAGGTCGGGCCCTGGCGCGACTACCTCGTGGGGGAGCGCGTCTACGTCCTGCTCAGCCTGGTCGCCAAGTCGGCCCTGGCCTGGCAGGTCTTCGGCGGCACCCTCGCCGGCTGAGGCACCGGCGCGGACAGGGGCCGGGCGGGCGCTGTACCCCGGCGACACGCTCGATGTCGTCGTCGAGATGGAGGTCGTCGTCGAGGAAGTCCCGGCCGAGTGACCACAGGCTCCATCTCGGCCCGACGTGGCACCCGCGGCGCTCGCGGGGGACGGGGCCTGCCGTCGGGGCTGCACGGGAGCTCCTGGGGAGTGACGCCGGGCCGGGCTGCTGCTGCTCCTGGCCGGGCTCGCGGCGACCACGAGCCCCGCCGCTGCGGCGTCGAGCGCCGACCCGGGTGCACCGCCGGGCCTGCGGGCGGACCAGCGCGTCTACGACGAGACGGCAGGCTCCCTGTCGCCGACGCAGACCGACGCGCTGGAGCAGCAGCTCGCCGCGGTGGAGGCGAGCACCGGGGCGGACGTCGTCGCCCTCGTGCGGACGCTGGACGCGACACCCGAGGAGACCCTCGACCAGGTCGAGGCCCTCCAGCAGGCGTGGGTCGCGACGACCGGCGCCGACCAGGACACCGCCGTGGCGTTCCTCGTCAACCGGTCCCCCGAGGACGACACCGACGCCCGCGCCGGCGTCTACGTCGGGCGGACCTTCGAGGAGGGCAACGTCCCCCGCGGGGAGCAGGAGGACATCGTCGCCCAGGCGCTGATCCCGCCGCTGCGCGACGGCGACGTCGCCGCGAGCCTGACCGCAGGGATCGAGCGTCTGAGCCGCAGCACCCAGGACGGCCCGCCGCGCAGCGCCTTCCAGGACTGGTCCGCCGCCTCGGCCGCCGGCTGGCTGCCGTGGACGGGCGCCGCTCTCGCGGTCGCCGGCGCCGTCGGTGCACTGCTCGTGCACCGACGGCGCGAGAGGACCGACGCGCCCGAGCTGCCCCCGGTGACGGCGCGCCCCGGGGACCTGCCGCCCGCCGTGGCCGGGGCCCTCGCCGCGGGCTCCCCCCGACCCTCGGCGGTGCCCGCCGTCGTGCTCGACCTCGCCGCCCGCGGGGCGTTGGCCGTCGAGCCGGAGAAGGAGCCCGGCCGCTTCAGCAAGGGCACCGTGCAGCTGCGCCTGCTGGAGCCGGGCCTGGTGCGCGACGACGTCGAGCGCGCCGTCTGGGACGCTCTCGCCGAGCAGTCCGAGGCAGGCGTGGTCACGAGCTCGGGCCTGCAGAAGGTCGCTCGGGGCAGCGGCGACGTCCGCGACGTCGTCCGGGACGAGCTCCGCGGGCACGGCTGGTGGGACGAGGGCGCGGGGCGCGCGAGGGCGGTGCTCCTCGCCGTCGGGCTGGTCGCCCTCGTCCTGGCCGGGGGCGGGCTCGCCGTCATGATCGCCGGGTCGGCGCCGCTCGCCCTGGTCGCCTGGGTGCCGCTGGCCGTGCTCGGCGTCGGGGCGATGGTCCTGCTCACGACCTACCCGCGGCTCACCGGCGACGGCCAGGCGGCGGCCCGGCCCTGGACCGCCTACCGCGAGGGCCTGGACGAGGACGCCCGGGCCGGGGAGTCCGACGTCGACCTCGACGCCGTCCTGCCCGACGTCGTCGCGCTCGACCTCACCGGCGTCTGGAGGGACCGGCTCGACGAGGCGGCCGAGGCCGGGGCCCTGCGCGCCCTCACGGCCCCCGGCCAGGCCCCGACGCAGGCGGTGGTCTCTCCCTGGGGCGCCTTCGCCGGCGCCTTCGCGACGAGCAGCGGTGGTGCAGCCGGCGTCAGCGGCGTCGGTGCCGGCGGCGGTGGAGGCGCAGCCGGGAGCACCTGAGCGCCGCCCACCGCGGCCTCCGCAGTCCCTCGACGGTCACCGGGCGAGCTCGGACCCGTCCCGCTCGAGGAACGGCAGGCGGTGGGTCGCCGGACGAAGTGCGTCGTGCCGCCCGAACCCCCGTCATGGGCGACGTCGGCCTGGGACCATGACGCATGGCTGCACAGGGTCCTCAGGCGCGCGACGGGGGGCGCCGGTCCCCGGGAGCCGTGGTCGCCGCGGTCGGTGCGACGTCCGGGGGCGTCGGGGTGCTGGCGCTCGTGACCGCCCCTGGCGTCACCCGCGTCGACGAGCTCGCCTACGACACCACCTTCGTCACCGCGTGGTGGTGGCTCGCGTACGCGCTCGTCCCGGTGGCTGCCGTCGTGGCCTGGCGCGTCCGGGCCGGCTACCTCACCTACGTGGCCGTGGGGGCAGCCCTCGTCGTCCCGCACGTCGCTGTCGCCGCCCTCGTCGTGGCCCGCTACCGCTGGAGCGGCTGGTCCGACGGTCTCGAGGTCTTCGCCTTCCTCCACCCCCTCGGGCTCTTCGCCGTCGCGGTGGTCGTCCTCGTCGTCACCGGCGTCGTCGACGCGCTCCGCCGTCGACGACGCACGGACCTCCGGCAGCCTGCCTGAGTGCGCCGGTCGTCGAGCGCCGGGTCGCCACCCGGCGTCGTGCGCCGAGATGGAGGCCTGCGTCACGCAGAGGGCTCTCGGGTAACCGGAGGCCCCATCTCGACCCGCGGGGAGGCGTCCGACGGGCCCGCCCCTCGTGAGCCCCACGGCGTGCTGGCGCGACCGTGCGCCGGAGCAGCGACCGGAGCCACCGCCCGTGGGACGCCGGACGCACGTCGGCCCCCCGTCCTCACCAGGACGCGGGGCCGACGCGACGTGGGCGGGGCGGGTCAGCCCTGGAGGTCCTCCACGTCGGCGTCGACGCCCAGCTCGTCCAGGACGCACTGCGCCTGCTCGGCCTGGGGCACGCCCGTGCACGCCTCGAAGGCGGGCCCCGCCTGGCCGAAGAGGACGCCCCACAGGACGACGCTCACCAGGCCGAGGACGAGGGCGATCGCCGACAGGACCAGCCCCGTCGTGGCCACGCCCTTGTTCGTCGCCTCGCCCCGCGAGGCCCGGCGGCGCCCGAGGACGCCGAGCACGACCCCCACGACCCCCACGACGACGGTGACGACGCCGATGAACGGCAGCAGACCGAGGCACACGGCCAGCAGCGCCACGATGCCGACGACGAGCGCCGCCACCCCGAGGCCGTTGCGGGGCTCGGGCGCCGGCGCCCCGTAGCCCGCCGGCGGCTGCCCGCCGTAGCGCTGGGGGTCCGCACCGGGGCCCTGGCCGTACCCGGGGCTCTCGCCGTACCCGGGGCCGGCCGCGGGGGGGACCCCGTAGCCGGGGGCGGGGCTCTGGTCACCGCCGTAGCGCGGCGGCTCGGCGGCCGGGTCCTGGCCGTGGCGTCCGGGCTCGTCGGGGCGGTCGCTGGGGGTGCTCACGGGTGGGCCTCCAGGGGCGGGGCGACGCGGGCCCAGCGGCCCGAGAGGGCGCGGGACCCGGACGGCCTGTCGCCGGCGTCCCCGGTCGGGGACCCGGCCCGGCCTCCGCGGCCGGGGACCCGACGGTACCGGCGCACCCGCCGACCCCGGGGACGCCGCGCCCACGGGAGCGCCCGGCCCGGCCCGGGCCGTCGGGACCGGTCCGGGGCCGTCCGGACCGGTCCGGGGGCCGTCGGGACCGGTGCCGGCACGCACTAGAGTCGTCGGCGACCGCCGGGTGGACGTGGGCCGGTCGGACGCCGCGGGCCGGCCGCGCACCTCGCCGAGGTCGCCGCAGCACGGCCCCGCCCGCTGGGGCGCGGACCGGTCGGAGCCCGTGGCCACCCGCCGCCCAGGCCGGAGGGAGCCAGCGTGAGCGTGCTCGACGACATCCTCGCCGGCGTCGCCGCCGACCTCGCCGTGCGCCAGGAGCGCACCCCGCTCGCGGAGCTGAAGGAGCGCGCCGGCCGTGCCCCCGCCGCGCTGGACGCCGTCGAGCGGCTGCGCCGGGTGGACGGGGACGAGGACCGCGGCGCCGTGAAGGTGGTCGCCGAGGTCAAGCGCTCCTCGCCGAGCAAGGGCGCGCTCGCCGCGATCGGGGACCCGGCGGGCCTCGCCCGCGACTACGAGGCGGGTGGCGCCTCGGTCATCAGCGTCCTCACCGAGCGACGCCGCTTCGGCGGCAGCCTCGAGGACCTCGACGCCGTGCGGGCCGCCGTCGACGTGCCCGTGCTGCGCAAGGACTTCCTCACGACCTCCTACCAGCTGTGGGAGGCGCGCGCCCACGGCGCGGACGTCGTCCTGCTCATCGTCGCGGCGCTGGAGCAGCCCGCGCTCGTGTCGCTGGTGGAGCGCACGCACTCGCTCGGCATGACGGCGCTCGTCGAGGTCCACGACGTCGAGGAGGTCGCGCGCGCCGTGGACGCCGGCGCGCGGGTCGTCGGCGTCAACGCCCGCGACCTGCGGACGCTGCAGGTCGACCGCGCCACCTTCGCGACGGTGCGACCGGCCGTCCCGTCCGACGTCGTCGTCGTCGCCGAGTCCGGCGTGCGCGGCTCGCACGACGTCTTCGACTACGCCCGCGCGGGCGCCGACGCGGTGCTCGTGGGCGAGGCCCTCGTCACCGGCGGCGACCCGCGGGCGGCCGTGGCCGACCTCGTCGCGGCCGGCAACCACCCCTCGACCCGAGCAGGACGAGCATGAGCACCGAGACCCCGTCCCGCGCGGACGTCACCCCGTCCACCACCGGGCCGACCACCGGCCCGGCGCGCACCGGGCTGCCCGACGGCGCGCCGCTGTCCAGCGCCACCGGCCCCTACTTCGGCGAGTTCGGCGGGCGCTTCGTGCCCGAGGCGCTCGTCGCCGCGCTCGACGAGCTCGACGCCGCCTTCGCGCAGGCCTGGGGCGACCCCGCCTTCCGCGCGGAGCTCGACGAGCTGCACCGCACGTACACCGGCCGGCCGAGCATCCTCACCGAGGCGCCCCGCTTCGCCGCCCACGCGGGGGGCGCGAGGGTCTTCCTCAAGCGCGAGGACCTCAACCACACCGGCTCGCACAAGATCAACAACGTGCTCGGCCAGGCCCTGCTCGCGAGGAGGATGGGCAAGCGCCGTGTCGTCGCCGAGACGGGCGCCGGCCAGCACGGCGTCGCCACGGCCACGGCGGCGGCCCTGCTCGACCTCGAGTGCGTCGTCTACATGGGCGAGCGCGACACCGAGCGCCAGGCGCTGAACGTCGCCCGGATGAGGCTGCTCGGCGCCGAGGTCGTGCCGGTGCGCACCGGCTCGCGGACGCTCAAGGACGCCCTCAACGAGGCGATGCGCGACTGGGTCGCCACCGTCGACCACACGCACTACCTGCTCGGCACGGTCGCCGGACCCCACCCCTTCCCGACGATGGTGCGCGAGCTGCACCGCGTCATCGGCGAGGAGGCCCGGGAGCAGGTGCTCGAGCGGGTCGGCCGCCTGCCCGACGTCGTCGTCGCGTGCGTCGGCGGCGGGTCCAACGCCATGGGGATCTTCCACGCCTTCCTCGACGACCCGCAGGTGGCGCTGCTCGGCCTGGAGGCCGGCGGCGACGGCGTGGCGACCGGCCGCCACGCCTCCTCCATCACCGGCGGCGCGCCGGGCGTCCTGCACGGCGCGCGCTCGATGCTCCTGCAGGACGAGGACGGCCAGACCGTCGAGTCGCACTCGGTCTCGGCGGGCCTGGACTACCCCGGCGTGGGCCCCGAGCACGCGTGGCTCGCCGCGACCGGCCGGGCGCAGTACCGCCCCGTGACCGACGACGCGGCCATGCAGGCGATGCGCCTGCTGTGCCGGACCGAGGGCATCATCCCGGCGATCGAGAGCGCGCACGCCCTCGCCGGGGCGCTGGAGGAGGGCCGACGGCTCGGGCCGGACGGCGTGGTGCTCGTCAACCTCTCGGGCCGCGGGGACAAGGACGTGGACACGGCGGCGCGCTGGTTCGACCTCGTCAGCGACGAGGACCTCGTCGCCGCCGAGGACGTGCGCACCGACCGGGCCGACGAGGGCGCCCACGACGGGCCCGACGTCGTCGCGGGCGGCTCGCCGGCGCAGGAGGGCGTCCCCGCGGACGGCCCCGGCTCGCGCGAGGACCGGGGGGACGCGTGAGCGCCCCCGCGCCGACGACCGCACCCGCCGGCACCAGCCGCACCGCCGCGGCGCTGGACGCCGCCCGCGCCCGGGGCGGCGCCGGCCTCGTCGGCTACCTGCCGGTCGGCTACCCCGACCTCGCGACGTCCGTCGAGGCCGCGCGGGCGATGGTCGCCGAGGGCGTCGGCGTCGTCGAGCTGGGCCTGCCGTACTCGGACCCCGTCATGGACGGCCCCGTCATCCAGGCGGCGGCGCAGGCCGCCCTCGACGGCGGCTTCCGCGTGCGCGACGTCCTGGTCGCGGTTGAGCAGGTCGCCGAGACCGGTGCGGCCGTGCTCGTCATGACCTACTGGAACCCGGTGGTGCGTCACGGGGTCGACGCGTGGGCCCGCGACCTCGCCGCCGCCGGCGGTGCCGGGATGATCACGCCCGACCTCATCCCCGACGAGGGCGCCGACTGGCTCGCCGCGGCCGACGCGCACGACCTCGACCGCGTCTTCCTCGTGGCGCCGTCCTCGACGCCCGCGCGCCTGGCGAGCACCGCCGCGGCGTGCCGGGGCTTCGTCTACGCCGCCTCCACGATGGGCGTGACCGGGGTCCGGTCCTCCGTCGGCGGGGCCGCCGAGCAGCTCGTCGCCGACACGCGCTCGGCCGGGGCCGAGCGGGTCTGCGTCGGGCTCGGGGTGTCCACCGGGGAGCAGGCCGCCGAGGTCGCGCAGTACGCCGACGGCGTCATCGTCGGCTCCGCGCTCGTCCGCGCGCTCGGCGACGGCGGGGTCCCGGCCGTCGGCGCCCTCGCCGCCGAGCTGTCGGCGGGGGTGCGCCGGTGAGCGCCGTCGCGGCGGTGCTCGGTGGGCTGCCCGCCTCCGTGCTGGCGTCCATCCCGAGCCCGCCGACCGGGGTCTGGCACCTCGGCCCGGTGCCGATCCGCGCCTACGCCCTCGCGATCATCCTCGGCGTCGTCGTCGGCGTCCTCGTCGGCGAGCGCCGCCTGCGCGCACGCGGCGGGCCGCCCGGGGCCGTCGTCGACATCGCCGTGTGGGCCGTGCCCTTCGGGATCGTCGGCGCCCGGGTCTACCACGTGCTCACCTCGCCCGAGGCCTACTTCGGCGAGGGCGGCGACCTCGTGCGGGCCCTGTACGTCTGGGAGGGCGGCCTCGGCATCTGGGGCGCCATCGCGGGGGGGTTCCTCGGGGCGCTGGTCGCGATCCGTCAGCTCGGCCTGCGGGTCGGGGTCGTCGCGGACGCCCTCGCCCCCGGGCTGCTGCTCGCGCAGGCGATCGGGCGGTTCGGCAACTACTTCAACCAGGAGCTCTTCGGCCGCCCCACGGACTACCCCTGGGGCCTGGAGATCGCCCCGCAGAACCGGCCGGCCGGCTACGAGGACGCCGCGACGTTCCACCCGACCTTCCTGTACGAGTCGCTGTGGTGCCTCGTCGCCCTCGGCCTCCTGCTGCTGCTCGAGCGGCGGCTGCGCCTGGGCCACGGCCGCGTCTTCCTCACCTACGTCCTGCTCTACGTCCTCGGGCGCGGCGTCATCGAGACGTTCCGCATCGACCAGGCCGAGATCATCGGCGGGCTGCGCCTCAACGTGTGGACGTCCGTCGTCGTCGGGCTCGTGGCCGTCCTGCTCCTGCTCGTCAGCGCGCTCCGGCACCCCGGGCGGGAGGCGACCGCGCTGAAGGACCCCCGCCCCGCCACGGCGGCGGCCGCCGCCGAGGTCGAGGCCCTCGACGCCGGAGACGACCCCGAGGAGGCCGCCCGCGCCGGTGACGCCGCGGGGCAGGAGGCCGCCGCGGGGACGCGCACCGGCGACCCCGACCACCCCGACGGCGGCCGCGGGGCCCCCCCGGCCTGAGCGCCCGGGACCCCGCCGCCGCGGCGCCGGCGGCGCGCCCGTCGCCGGGTCTCGCCGGCTGGGCGGCCCGCCGGGGAGCGGCGCCGCGCGGTGTACCTTCACCCGACCCGGGGGCCGTCACGCCCCCTCCCCGTCCCCCGTCCCGCCGGCGCGCGGGGCACGTCGACCGCACGCGGTCCCCGTGAGGATGGTGCGAGACCCATGAGCCCGACCCCCCCGCCGCAGCAGCCGGTGCCCGAGCCCGCGGGGCCCGGCACCCCCGCCCCCCAGGGCCTGTACGACGGCCGGCACGAGCACGACGCGTGCGGCGTCGCCTTCGTCGCGACGCTGCGCGGCGAGCCCGGCCACGACATCGTCGACGCCGCCCTCACGGCGCTGCGCAACCTCGACCACCGCGGCGCCGTCGGCGCCGAGGAGGACACGGGGGACGGCGCGGGCATCCTCACGCAGGTCCCCGACGACCTGTTCCGCGCCGTGCTCGCCGACCAGGGGGTCGACCTCCCGCCGCGCGGGGCCTACGCGGTCGGCACCGTCTTCCTGCCCGTGGACGAGGACGCGGCGACGGCCGTGCAGGCCCGCGTCGAGGCGCTGGCGCAGGAGGAGGACCTCGTCGTCCTCGCCTGGCGTGACGTGCCGGTGGCCGCCGACCTCGTCGGCCTGACGGCGCGGGCGGCGATGCCGCGGTTCCGGCAGCTGTTCGTCGCCGGCCGCTCGGCGCGGATCACGGGCATGGCCCTCGAGCGCCGCGCCTTCTGCCTGCGCAAGCGCACGGAGCGCGAGGCCGGGACCTACGTGGCCTCGCTGTCCTGCCGCACGATCACCTACAAGGGGATGCTGACCACGGGCCAGCTGGAGCCCTTCTTCCCCGACCTGTCCGACCGGCGGTACACCACCGAGCTGGCCGTCGTGCACTCCCGGTTCTCCACGAACACCTTCCCGTCCTGGCCGCTGGCGCACCCGTTCCGGCTCATCGCCCACAACGGGGAGATCAACACCGTCCAGGGCAACCGGGGCTGGATGCGCGCCCGCGAGAGCATGCTCGCGTCGAGCGTCATCCCCGGTGACCTCCAGCGGCTCTTCCCCGTCGTGACCCCGGGCGCCAGCGACTCCGCGTCCTTCGACGAGGTGCTCGAGCTGCTGCACCTGGGCGGGCGCTCGCTGCCGCACGCGATGCTCATGATGATCCCGGAGGCCTGGGAGAACCACGAGCAGATGGACCCGGCCCGCCGGGCCTTCTACGAGTTCCACTCCATGTTCACCGAGGCCTGGGACGGCCCGGCCGACGTCGTCTTCACCGACGGCACGCTCATCGGCGCCGTCCTGGACCGCAACGGGCTGCGCCCCTCGCGGTACGCCGTCACCGACGACGGGCTCGTCGTCCTCGCGAGCGAGACCGGCGTGCTCGACCTCGACCCCGCCCGGGTGGTCCGGCGGGGCCGGCTCCAGCCCGGCCGGATGCTCCTCGTCGACACCGCCGCCGGGCGGATCGTCGACGACGAGGAGGTCAAGGCCGAGCTCGCGGCCGCGCACCCCTACGACGAGTGGCTGCACGCCGGTCTCGTCAGCCTCGGCGACCTGCCCGAGCGCGAGCACGTCGCGCACACCCACGCCTCCGTGACGCGGCGCCAGCAGACCTTCGGCTACACCGAGGAGGAGCTGCGGCTGCTGGTCGCGCCGATGGCGCGGGCGGGCGCCGAGCCGATCGGCTCGATGGGCACCGACACGCCCATCGCCGTGCTCTCCACCCGGCCGCGGCTGCTCTTCGACTACTTCACGCAGATGTTCGCCCAGGTGACGAACCCGCCGCTGGACGCCATCCGCGAGGAGCTCGTCACCTCGCTGACCACGGGGGTCGGGCCCGAGCAGAACATGCTCGACGCCGGGCCGGCGCACTGCCGCCAGCTCGTCATCCCGTTCCCCGTCATCGACAACGACGAGCTCGCGAAGATCGTCCACGTCAACGCGGACGGCAACCTGCCCGGCTTCCAGACCGTGCGGGTGCGGGGCCTGTACCGCGTCGACGGCGGCGGCGAGGCGCTGGCGGAGCGCCTGGACGAGATCTGCGCCGAGGTGAGCGCGGCGATCGCCGACGGCGCGCGCTTCGTCGTCCTCACCGACCGCGACTCCGACGCCGCGACGGCGCCCATCCCGTCCCTGCTGCTGACCTCTGCCGTCCACCACCACCTGCTGCGCGAGAAGACGAGGACGCAGGTCGGCCTCGTCGTCGAGGCCGGTGACGTGCGGGAGGTCCACCACGTCGCGCTGCTCGTCGGCTACGGGGCGGCCGCCGTCAACCCGTACCTGGCCATGGAGTCCGTCGAGGACCAGGTGCGCTCCGGCGTCGTGCAGGGGCTGGAGCCCGCCGACGCCGTCCGCCGCCTCATCTACGCCCTCGGCAAGGGCGTGCTCAAGGTCATGAGCAAGATGGGCATCTCGACCGTCGCCTCCTACCGCGGCGCGCAGACCTTCGAGGCGATCGGCCTCGCGCAGGACCTCGTCGACCGGTACTTCACCGGGACGACCACCCAGCTCGGCGGCGTCGGCCTCGACGTCCTCGCCGAGGAGGTGGCGCGCCGCCACCGCACCGCGTACCCGCTCGGGGGCATCGCCCCCGCGCACCGCCGGCTCGAGGTCGGCGGGGAGTACCAGTGGCGCCGCGAGGGCGAGCCCCACCTCTTCGACCCCGAGACGGTCTTCCGGCTCCAGCACGCCACGCGCGCCGGACGCTACGACGTGTTCGGCCAGTACACGCGGCGCGTCGACGACACGTCCGAGCGCCTGGCGACGCTGCGGGGTCTCTTCTCCTTCCGCGAGGGCGTGCTGCCGCCGGTCCCGGTCGAGGAGGTCGAGCCGGTCTCGGAGATCGTCAAGCGGTTCTCCACCGGCGCGATGAGCTACGGCTCGATCTCGGAGGAGGCGCACGCGACGCTCGCGGTCGCGATGAACCGCCTCGGCGGCCGCAGCAACACCGGCGAGGGGGGCGAGGACGTCGAGCGGCTCCTCGACCCGGAGCGGCGCAGCGCGGTCAAGCAGGTCGCCTCCGGGCGCTTCGGCGTCACGAGCATGTACCTCACGCACGCCGACGACCTGCAGATCAAGATCGCCCAGGGCGCGAAGCCGGGGGAGGGCGGGCAGCTGCCCGGGCACAAGGTCTACCCGTGGATCGCCCGGACGCGGTACTCGACGCCGGGCGTCGGCCTCATATCGCCGCCGCCGCACCACGACATCTACTCGATCGAGGACATCGCCCAGCTCATCCACGACCTCAAGAACGCCAACCCGTCGGCGCGCGTGCACGTCAAGCTCGTCAGCGAGATCGGTGTCGGGACGGTCGCGGCCGGCGTCAGCAAGGCGCACGCCGACGTCGTGCTCATCTCCGGCCACGACGGCGGCACGGGGGCCAGCCCCCTCACCTCGCTCAAGCACGCGGGCGGCCCGTGGGAGATCGGGCTCGCCGAGGCGCAGCAGACCCTGCTGCTCAACGGGCTGCGCGACCGCATCACCGTGCAGGTCGACGGCCAGCTCAAGACGGGCCGTGACGTCGTCGTCGCCGCGCTGCTGGGCGCCGAGGAGTACGGCTTCTCCACGGCGCCGCTCGTCGTCTCCGGCTGCATCCTCATGCGGGCGTGCCACCTCGACACCTGCCCCGTCGGCATCGCGACGCAGAACCCCGAGCTGCGGGCGCGGTACGGCGGGAAGGCCGAGTTCGTCGTCGCCTTCTTCGAGTTCCTCGCCCAGGAGGTCCGCGAGCACCTCGCGGCGCTCGGCCTGCGGTCGCTCGACGAGGCGGTCGGGCGCAGCGACCTGCTCGACGTGCGCCGCGCGGTCGACCACTGGAAGGCCTCCGGCCTCGACCTCGCGCCCGTCCTGCACCAGGTGCAGCTGGCCCCGGGAGCCTCGCGGCGGCGGACGCAGGACCAGGACCACGGCCTGGAGAAGGCGCTGGACCACCAGCTGATCGCGATGAGCCGTGAGGCGCTGGACCACGGCACCCCCGTGGAGGTGAGCAGCGGCGTCCGCAACGTGAACCGGACGGTCGGCACGATGCTCGGCCACGAGGTGACCCGCCGGTACGGCGCGGACGGCCTGCCCGACGGCACGGTCGACGTGACCCTCACGGGCAGCGCCGGCCAGTCGTTCGGGGCGTTCCTGCCGCGCGGGGTCGTCCTGCGCCTGGTCGGCGACGCCAACGACTACGTGGGCAAGGGGCTGTCCGGCGGCCGCGTCGTCGTCCGGCCGCACCCGTCGGCCCCCTTCGCCGCGGCCGAGAACGTCATCGCCGGCAACACCATCGGCTACGGCGCGACGTCGGGGGAGATGTTCCTGCGCGGCACCGTGGGGGAGAGGTTCTGCGTGCGCAACTCGGGCGCCACGGCCGTCGTCGAGGGCGTGGGCGACCACGCCTGCGAGTACATGACGGGGGGCACGGTGCTCGTGCTGGGGGCGACCGGCCGCAACGTGGGCGCCGGCATGTCCGGCGG
This sequence comes from Pseudokineococcus basanitobsidens, assembly GCF_037482545.1. Classification (NCBI taxonomy): domain Bacteria; kingdom Bacillati; phylum Actinomycetota; class Actinomycetes; order Kineosporiales; family Kineosporiaceae; genus Pseudokineococcus; species Pseudokineococcus basanitobsidens. The sequence continues at coordinate 264,687 of NZ_JBBIAA010000003.1, forward strand.
CACGGCGTACGTCCTCGACCTGGACGAGGCCGAGGTCAACGCCGCGGCCGTCCGCAGCGGCGAGCTCGGCGTCCACCCGCTCGACGAGGCCGACCGCGTGGTCGTCGGCGACCTGCTCGTGCGGCACCGGGACGAGACGGGCTCCGAGGTCGCCACGGCCCTGCTCGCCGCCGGCGACGCGGGGCTCGACCGCATCACCAAGCTCCTGCCCCGGGAGTTCTCCCGCGTCCTCGCCGTGCGGGCGGAGGCGGCCGAGGAAGGGCTCGACCCGGACGGCGACGTCGTCTGGGGCCGCATCGTGGAGGCGACCCGTGGCTGACCCGAAGGGCTTCCTGACCCAGCGCGAGCGCGAGGAGCCGGCGCGCCGGCCCGTCGACGTCCGGATCATGGACTGGCGCGAGGTGTACGAGCAGCGCGACGAGGGGGCGCTCCTGCGCCAGGCGGGGCGGTGCATGGACTGCGGCATCCCCTTCTGCCACCAGGGCTGCCCGCTGGGCAACCTCATCCCCGAGTGGAACGACCTGACCTGGCGCGGGGACTGGGCCGAGGCCGTCGAGCGGCTGCACGCGACGAACAACTTCCCCGAGGTGACGGGCCGGCTGTGCCCCGCCCCGTGCGAGAGCGCCTGCGTGCTCGGCATCAACCAGCCGCCGGTGACCATCAAGCAGGTCGAGGTGGCGATCGCGGACCGCGCCTTCGACGAGCGCTGGGTGGTCCCGCAGCCGCCGGACCGCCTGACGGGCCGGACGGTGGCCGTCGTGGGCTCGGGGCCCGCGGGCCTCGCCGCGGCGCAGCAGCTCACCCGGGCCGGGCACACCGTCGCCGTGTACGAGCGCGACGACGCCATCGGGGGGCTCCTGCGCTACGGCATCCCCGAGTTCAAGATGGAGAAGGACCTCCTCGACGCCCGGCTGGAGCAGATGCGGGCGGAGGGGACGCGCTTCCGCCCCGGGACCCCCGTGGGCGGCGGCGCCCCGGGCGCCGTGCCGGGGACGGCGCTCGTCGCCCGCTACGACGCGGTCCTGCTCGCGGTCGGGGCGACCGAGCCGCGGGACCTGCCCGTGCCGGGCCGCGAGCTGCCCGGGGTCGTGCCGGCGATGGAGTACCTCGTGCCGGCCAACCGGGCCGCGCGAGGGCACGGGGAGGGCCCCGAGGGCCGGGGCGTGCCCGAGCACCTCGACGCGCGCGGTCGCGACGTCGTCATCATCGGCGGCGGCGACACCGGTGCCGACTGCCTGGGCACCGCGCTGCGCCAGGGGGCCCGGTCGGTGACGCAGCTCGCGCACGGCCCGCAGCCGGCGGCCGAGCGCGGCGCGGGGGAGCCGTGGCCGGTGGACCCGCGCCTGTTCGAGGTGACGAGCGCGCACGAGGAGGGCGGCGAGCGCCGCTTCACCGCCTCGACCACGCGCTTCCTCGCCGGCGAGGACGGGCGGGTCGCCGGGCTGGAGCTCGTGCAGGCCGAGCGGGTGGGTCGCGAGGTCCGCCCCGTCGAGGGCACCGAGGAGGTCGTCGACACCCAGCTCGTGCTCCTCGCGACGGGCTACACCGGTCCCGAGCGCGGCCCCCTGCTGGACGAGCTCGGCGTGGGGCTCGACGAGCGCGGGAACGTCGCGCGGGACGGCTCGTACGCCACCGACGTGCCGGGCGTCTTCGTCGCCGGGGACGCCGGTCGCGGCCAGTCGCTGATCGTCTGGGCGATCGCCGAGGGCCGCGCCGCCGCCGCGGCCGTCGACGCGCACCTCACCGGCCGCCCGAGCACGCTGCCCGCGCCCGTGCGCCCGCACGACCGGCCGCTGGTCGTCTGACGTCCGCCGGGGCTGCGCGCGGGTCCCCGTGCGCAGCCCCGCGGCCGGGGACGCGGCCGCCCCTCCCGGCTCGCCGGTCGGGGCGGAGCGGGTCGTCTCTGTAAGGTGCGTCACATGCGCCGCGCGAAGATCGTCTGCACCCTCGGGCCCGCCGTCTCCTCGGACGAGCAGCTGCGCGCCCTCGTGGACGCGGGCATGGACGTGGCGCGCTTCAACCTCAGCCACGGCTCGCACGCCGAGCACACCGAGCGCCTCCACGCCGTCCGGCGCGCCGCCGAGGAGGCCGGCCGGGCCGTGGCCGTCCTCGTCGACCTGCAGGGCCCGAAGATCCGCCTCGGCCGCTTCGCCGCGGGGCCGCAGGTGCTCGAGGTGGGCGACGCCTTCACGATCACGACCGAGGACGTGCCGGGCGACGCCCGCGAGGTGTCGACGACGCACCGGGGACTGCCCGGCGACGTGAGCCCCGGCGACCTCGTGCTCGTCGACGACGGCAAGGTCTCCCTGCGCGTCACGGCGGTCGACGGCCCCCGGGTCACCACGCAGGTGGTCGTGCCCGGCGTCGTCTCGGACAACAAGGGCCTCAACCTGCCCGGCGTCGCGGTCGGCGTCCCCGCGATGTCGGAGAAGGACGTCGACGACCTGCGCTGGGGCCTGCGCCAGGGGTGCGACCTCGTGGCCCTGTCCTTCGTCCGCGACGCGGCGGACGTCGAGCAGGTGCACGCGATCATGGACGAGGAGGGCGTCCGCGTCCCCGTCATCGCCAAGGTGGAGAAGCCGCAGGCGGTCGAGAACCTCGAGGCCGTCGTGGACGCCTTCGACGGCGTCATGGTCGCGCGCGGCGACCTCGGCGTGGAGCTCCCGCTGGAGCAGGTGCCGATCGTCCAGAAGCACGCCGTCGAGCTCTGCCGGCGCGCCGCCAAGCCGGTCATCGTCGCGACGCAGGTCCTCGAGTCGATGATCTCCGCCCCGCGCCCGACGCGCGCCGAGGCCTCGGACTGCGCCAACGCCGTGCTCGACGGCGCCGACGCCATCATGCTGTCGGGCGAGACGAGCGTCGGCCAGTACCCCGTCGAGGCGGTGCGGACCATGGCGCGGATCATCGAGAGCACCGAGGACCACGGCCTGGACCGGATCCCGCCGCTGGGCACCAACCCGCACACCAAGGGCGGCGCCATCACGCGCGCGGCGCTGGACGTGGGTGTGAACCTCGGCGCCAAGCACCTCGTCGTGTTCACCGCGACGGGGGACTCCGCCCGCCGGATGTCACGGCTGCGCTCGAACATCCCCCTCATCGTCTTCACCCCGGAACCGGCCGTGCGCGCCCAGCTCGCCCTGACCTGGGGCGTGCGGGTCTTCCTCATGCCCTACGTCACGCACACCGACGCGATGGTGCTGGCGATGGACGAGCGCCTCCTGGAGAACGGGGTGGCGGCCGAGGGCGACCTCGTCGTGGTCGTCGCGGGCGCGCCCCCGGGCATCCCCGGCTCCACGAACGCGCTGCGCGCGCACCGCATGGGCGACGCCGTCCACGGCGTCACCCAGGCCTACCGCGACACCCGCGCCGAGGCCGAGGCCTCCGCCCCCTCCGCCTGACCCGCCGACCCCCGACCACACCGTCCCCGACCGCACCGGCCCACCCGGGATCATCACGGGCGACGGTGGGGGCGGCGAGGGGCACGCCGTCGAGGGCGGGGGTGCTCGCAGGGCACGTCAGGCCGGCGCCCGGACCGGCGGCGGACGGGGCCACCGCGCGCCGAGGCAGTGCCCGGAGAGGAGCCCCGTCCTCGGCACCCGCCCCGCTCGTCGGCGCGGGCCGACGGTGTGGTGCCCCGGGTGGGACTCGAACCCACACTGAGTGGATTTTGAGGCCACTTCCTCTGCCGGTTGGGATACCGGGGCGCGACGCGAACGCTAGCGCGTCGCCCGTCGGCGGACCGGGTGGTGGCGCCGCGGCGTCCCCGGGCGAGGAGCACCGGGGGCTAGGGTGACCGGCGTGAGCGAGCAGCCCAGCACCACGAGCAGCAGCGGCGACGGCGCCGGAGAGCAGGACGGTCCGCGGCGGCGCGTCGTCGTCGCGGAGGACGAGGCGATCATCCGGCTCGACGTCGTCGAGACGCTCACGGAGGCGGGCTTCGACGTCGTCGGGGAGGCGGGCGACGGCGAGAGCGCCGTGCGCCTGGTCGAGGAGCAGTCGCCCGACCTGGTCGTCATGGACGTGAAGATGCCGGTGCTGGACGGCATCTCGGCGGCCGAGCGGATCGGTCGCCACGGTCGTTCCGCGGTGGTGCTGCTCACCGCGTTCTCCCAGAAGGAGCTCGTGGACCGGGCGCGCGACGCGGGCGCCATGGCGTACGTCGTCAAGCCGTTCACGTCGGCGGACCTGCTGCCCGCGGTGGAGATCGCGCTCAGCCGGCACGCCGAGTTGCGGGCCCTCGAGGACGAGGTGTCCGACCTCACCGAGCGGTTCGAGACCCGCAAGCGCGTCGAGCGCGCGAAGGGGCTCCTGCAGCAGCAGATGGGGCTGTCCGAGCCCGAGGCGTTCCGGTGGATCCAGAAGACCTCGATGGACCGTCGCCTCACCATGCGCGAGGTGGCCGACGTCGTGCTCGAGCAGGTCGGCAAGGGCTGAGGCGGGCACCCCGCCGGGAGGCGGGGGCGCCGGGTCACGAAGTGGTGACGAGCGGCGCAGGATGCGCGTCCGGGGGTCCGCACGGTGGAGCGCTCGACTACGTTCCGGGCACCCACCAGACCTCGGGGGCGACGAGCCCCCGGGACGAAGGAGCCCTTGCATGAAGCGAACCATCCTGGCCCGGCGGACGGCGGCGCTGGTCGGCGTCTCCGCCCTGGCCCTCGCCGGCTGCGGCGACAGCGGGTCGGACGACGCGTCCGCCCCCGCCGCCTCGGACGCCCCGTCGGCGTCCTCGTCGGCCGCGCCGTCCTCGACCGCGACCGCCGGTGTGGAGGAGTGCGAGCCGGAGACCCCGCCCGAGGCCACCGGTGACGGCGTCCTCACCATCGGGTCGCTCCTGCCGCAGACCGGCAACCTCGCCTTCCTCGGCCCCCCCGAGTTCGCCGGCGTGCAGCTCGCCGTCCAGGAGATCAACGAGAACGGCGGCTACAACGGCCAGGACGTCGCCTACTCCGAGGGCGACTCGGGCGACACGAACACCGACATCGCCTCCACGACGGTGCAGCGCCTGCTGGGCCAGGACGTCGACGCGATCGTGGGTGCCGCCTCCTCCGGCGTCTCGTTCACGGTGATCGACGCGATCACGGGCGCCGGCGTGGTGCAGATCTCGCCCGCCAACACGGCACCCGACTTCACCTGCGCGGAGGACTCGGGCCTGTACTTCCGGACGGCGCCTTCGGACGTCCTCCAGGGACGCGTCATGGGTGACCTCGTGGTCGGTGACGGGTACCTGGACATCGGGGTCATGGCCATCGACGACCCGTACGGCACGGGCCTGGCGGCCAACGTGCAGGAGACCATCGAGGCGGGCGGCGGGAGCATCGCCGGTGGCGAGCCGATCATCTACAACCCGCAGGCGCCGAACTACAGCGCCGAGGTGGCGCAGCTCGCCGAGACCGACCCCGAGGCCATCGTGCTCATCGGCTTCGACGAGTCCCTGCGCGTGATCCCCGAGCTCATCTCCCAGGGGATCGGGCCGAGCGAGGTGCCGCTCTACCTCGTCGACGGGAACCTCGCCAACTACAGCGACGACGGCCTGGAGCCGGGCGCGCTGCTGGGGACGAAGGGCACGCTGCCCGGGGCCGCGTCGACGGGCGACTTCCGCGACCGCCTCCTCGAGGTCGACCCGTCGCTGCAGGACTTCAGCTACGCGCCGGAGTCGTACGACGCGGTCATCATGACGGCGCTCGCGGCCGTCGCCGCGGGCGACGACAGCGGGGCGAGCATCGCGTCCCAGCTCCCGGCCGTGAGCCGTGAGGGCACGGAGTGCTCGACGTACGCCGAGTGCCTCGAGCTCCTCCAGGCCGGCGAGGACATCGACTACCAGGGCGTCTCCGGGCCGGTCGAGTTCTCAGACCTCGGCGACCCGACCGAGGCCACGATCGGCATCTACTCCTACGTGGAGGACAACAGCTACGAGAACGACTCCTACGTGGAGGGCTCGGTCGGCTGACACCGCGACGGCGTACGCGAAGGGCCCCGGTGCTGCGGCACCGGGGCCCTTCGTGCGTGCGGAGCGCGTCCCCGGGGACGCCGGTCCGGGACGTCGGTCCCGGGGGACGTCGGTCCGGGGGACGGCGGCTCAGGCGCCGGCCAGCGTGCCCAGGTAGAGCTGGATGACCTTCGGGTCCTGCGCCAGGTCCTTGCCCGTGCCGCTGTAGGCGTTGCGCCCCTGGTCCAGGACGTAGCCGCGGTCGCAGATCTGCAGGCACCGGCGGGCGTTCTGCTCGACCATGACCACCGAGACGCCCGTGCGGTTGATCTGCCGCGTGCGGATGAAGACCTCGTCCTGCAGTGCGGGGGAGAGGCCCGCGGAGGGCTCGTCGAGGAGCAGGACCTGCGGCTCCATCATGAGCGCCCGGCCCATGGCCACCATCTGCCGCTCTCCGCCCGACAGCGAGCCCGCGCGCTGGCCCCGGCGCTTGCCGAGCGTGGGGAAGAGGTCGACGACGGCGTCGAAGCGCTCGCGGAAGCGCTGCGGGGCCTGGAAGAGCCCCATCTCGAGGTTCTCCGAGATCGTCAGGGACGGGAAGACGTTGTTGTTCTGCGGGACGAAGCCGACGCCGCGGGTGACGAGCTTGTCGGCGCCCATCCCCGTGATGTCGGCGTCCCCGAGGCGCACCGACCCGGACCGGACCTTCACGAGGCCGAAGAGGGCCTTGAGCAGGGTCGACTTGCCTGCGCCGTTGGGGCCGATGATGGCGACGAGCTCGCCCGGCGTCACGTAGAGGTCGCAGCTGTTGAGGATGTTGACCCCCGGCAGGTAGCCGGCGACGACTTCGTCCGCCCGCAGGACGGCTCCCTCGGCGCCGGCGAGGTGCTCGGAGCGGTCCTGGCCCTCGATCTCGCGCGCGCTCATCATCCGACCTCCCGGTCGTGCTCGCGCTCGAGCTCCGCCTCGGCGGCGGCGACCTGCTGCTCCTCGTCCTCCTCGGTGAGGGGGGTGTCGTGGTGGCCCCCGAGGTAGGCGTCGATGACGGCCGGGTCGGCCATGACGGCGTCCGGCGGTCCCTCGGCGACGACGGTGCCCTGCGCCATGACGACCACCCAGTCGGAGATGTCCCGGACCATGTCCATGTCGTGCTCGACGAAGAGCACGGTCATGCCCTGCTCGCGCAGGTCCTTGACGTGACCGAGCAACGACTGCGTGAGGGCCGGGTTCACCCCGGCCATCGGCTCGTCCAGCATCACCATCTGCGGCTCCGTCATGAGGGCCCGGGCCATCTCGAGGAGCTTGCGCTGCCCGCCGGAGAGGCTGCCGGCGAAGTCCTCGCGCTTGGCGTCGAGCTTGAAGCGGCGGAGCAGCTCGTCGGCCCGCCGGGTGTTGGACTCCTCCTGGCCCCGCCACAGCCGGCCGAACATCGCGGACAGGAGCCGCTCGCCGACCTGGCCGGTGGCGCCCAGGCGCATGTTCTCGATGACCGTCAGGCGCGAGAGCGCCTTCGTCAGCTGGAAGGTGCGGACCATGCCGCGCCGCGCGACCCGGTGGGCCGGCACGCGGGCGAGGCTGCGTCCCTCGAAGGTCCACGACCCCTCGTCGGGCCGGTCGAAGCCGGTGAGGAGGTTGAAGAACGTCGTCTTGCCGGCGCCGTTGGGGCCGATGAGGGCCGTGATGGCGCCGCGCTGGACCTCGACGTGCGCCACGTCGACGGCGGTGAGGCCGCCGAAGCGCCGGACGACGCCGTCCGCGACGAGGACCGGGTCGGGCTTCGGCGCGCCGGGGACGTGGGGGACGTCGCGCAGGGCCGCCCGCGCGGCCAGCGCGCGGGGACCGGGACCGGTGGCCTGCGCCGGTGCGCGGTCGTCCTCGAGGTCGGTCACGGGGCCGGCGTCCGCCGTGCCCGCGAGCGGGGTCGCCGGGGACGGCGGCGAGGGCTCGTGGTCCGAGGTCCCCGCCCCCGGTCGGGCCGGGTGCGAGCCGTGCGGGGTCGAGTCGTCAGCGGGCATCGATCGCCAGCTCCCTCCGGTCGCCGAAGATGCCTTGCGGCCTGAAGATCATGAGCAGCATCAGCGCGATGCCCACGAGCATGAAGCGGACCTGCCCCACCTGCGTGGAGCTCATGATGGCCTCCGGGACGTACCCGGCGCCCACCGCCTGCACCAGGACGTTCTCGGTGAGCACGAGGACCACCCAGAAGATCGCGGCGCCGACGACGGGGCCGAGGACGCGGGCGGCCCCGCCGAGGAGCAGCACGGTGTACACGAAGAAGGTCAGCTCGGTGCCGTACAGGTCGGGCTGGACGGAGGCGCGGCCGAGCCCGAAGAGGAAGCCCGCGAGGGCGCCGATGACACCGCCGATGACGAGCGCCTGCATCTTGTAGGCGTAGACGTTCTTGCCGAGGCTGCGGACGGCGTCCTCGTCCTCGCGGATCCCCTTGAGCACCCGCCCCCACGGGCTGCGCATGAGGAGCCAGACGACGAGGCAGCACAGGGCGATGAGCACCCAGCCCACCAGGAGCACCCAGGCGAGCCGCGCGCCGAAGACCCACGGCCCGAAGCCGTAGGAGCCCCCCTGCTCCAGCGGGCTGAGGGCGTAGAACCCCTCGGCGAAGCCGGAGAGGCCGCTCGACCCGCCGGTCTGCTCGCGCAGCGTCGAGCTGCGCACGGTGAGCCGGACGATCTCGGCGGCCGCGATCGTCGCGATGGCGAGGTAGTCGGCGCGCAGCCGCAGCGTCGGGATCCCGAGCAGCACGGCCAGGAGCACGGCTGCGACGAGGCCGACGACGACACCGACGCCGAAGGGCAGGCCGAGGACGGTCACGGTGACGGCGATGCCGTAGGCGCCGACGGCCACGAAGGCGGCCTGGCCGAAGTTCAGCAGGCCGGCGTAGCCGAACTGCACGTTGAGCCCGACGGCGGCGAGCGCGTAGATGACGGTCTCCAGGCCGATGGCCGACCGCGCCGTCTGGGTGAGGATCGAGGACCAGTCCACGGGGGGCTCCGCTCAGCCGACCCGCGACGCGCGGCCCAGGATGCCCTGGGGCCGCACGAGCAGGACGAGGATCAGGACGAGGAGCGCGCCGACGTTCCGCAGCTCGGTGGGGATGACGATCGTGCTCACCTCGAGGAAGACGCCGATGACGAGGGCGCCCACGACGGCGCCGAAGGCCGTCCCGAGGCCGCCGAGGGTCACCGCGGCGAAGACGAGCAGCAGGATCTGGAAGCCCATCTGGTACTGCACCTGCTGGGCGAGGCCCAGCAGGACCCCGGACAGCCCGGCGAGCGCGGCGCCGGAGATCCAGACGGTGCGGATCACCCGGTCGACGTCGATCCCGGAGGCGGCGGCCAGCGCGGGGTTGTCGGAGACGGCGCGGGTGGCCTTGCCGAGCCGCGTGCGCACGAGGACGAGGCCGACGACGACCAGGACGACGGCGGCGAGGCCCATGCTGAAGAGGTCGATGGGCCGCAGGGTGAACAGCCCGAGGTCCAGGCCCCGCTGCCCCTGGTAGTCGGCGTACGTCTGCGTCGAGCCGCCGAACAGGTACAGCCAGAGGTAGCGCAGGAAGAGCGCCAGCCCGATCGAGACGATCATCATGGCGACGAGCCCGGTGCCCCGCCGGCGCAGCGGCTGCCACAGGAGCCGGTCGTTGGCGAGGCCGAAGACGCCCCCGGCCACCACCGCGAGCGGGGCGGCGAGCAGGAAGGGCAGGCCGACGCCGACGTTGAGCGCGTACGTGACGAGCGCCCCGAAGGTGATCAGCTCGCCGTGCGCGAAGTTCGTGAGACCGGTCGTGCCGAAGACCATGGACAGGCCGATCGCGGCCAGCGCGATGATGAGGCCGTAGCGGAGGCCGTTGGCGAGCAGCTGGGCGACCTGCCCGGCGCTGACCCCACCGGCGTCGGCGCCGGCGCCGCCGTCCTCGGAGAGCTGGAAGATGACCGGGTTGGCGCTCCCGGAGGTCACCGACCGCTGCACCGGGTTCTCGCGGGGCAGCAGCTCGGCGGCGGGGCCCGTGAGGGTGTCGACGTCGAGCTGCACCGAGTAGGTGCCGGTCCCGGGGACCACCAGCTCCGCCAGACCCCCGTCGTCCGTCGTCCCCGTCACGGGGTCCACGCCCGCGCTCGTGGCGGTGACGGTGGCCCCGGCGACGTCCTCGCGGTCCGCGGTCCGCACCCGGACGGTGATCGTCTCGCCCTCGGGGTCGCTCTCGGTCGTGACCGCCGGGTCGGGGGTCGCCGCCGACCCGGCCGCGGACGGCGCCGGCGTCGCCGCGGCGGCGCCCGTGGCGCCGACGGCCGGGAGGACGGCGACGAGCGCGAGCACGACGAGGGCCAGCAGCCCTCGCGGGAGGGCCAGCGGCGGTGGCGCCGCTCGGCACGGGTCGGGCACGGGTGGTCTCCCCTCGGCAGGACGGCTCCGCCCACCGCCGCGACGGGCGCCCGGCGGTCGAGCGGGCGTACTCAACCACGAGGCGGCCGTGCGCAGGGCGCACCTCGCCCAACTCGACGACGGGAGCCCGCGCGCCGACCGCGGGAGGGCTGCTCCCACCCGTCCGGGTGGTCGCCGGTCGACGAGGCGGGACGTCGGGGACGGCGCCCGGGACCGCTGCGCCCGGCCGCACTACGCTCCGCCCGCCCGACGCAGGCGACGACGAGGTGGTGGCAGGTGGGCGGCTCGAGGCTGGTGGTACGCACGGCGGGACCGCAGGACGCGGGCGCCGTCCTGGCGCTCGTCGCCGACGTGCGCGCCGGCGCGGCGGGTGCCGCGGGGTCGGCGAGGGACGGGTCCGCACCGGTCGCCGGCGACGCCGGGCCGGGCGCGGGCGGCTCGTCCGGGGACCCGGCCGACGGCCGGCTCCCCGAGGCGGTGGTCGCGAGCGCCCTGTCCCGGCACGACGTCCTCGTCCTGCTCGCCGAGCTGCGCGAGCGCGCCGTGGGCGTCCTGGTCCTGCGGCGCGGCGAGGTCCTGCCGCTGTCCGAGCGCTCCGCCGCGCACGTGGAGCAGCTCGCCGTCGCCCCGGACCAGCGCCGACGAGGGGTGGGCCGGGCCCTCCTCGCCGCCGCCGCGCGCTCGGCCCACGACGACGGGCTCGCGCGCATCGTCGTGTCGGCGCCCCCGAGCGGGCGGGAGGCGCAGCGGTTCCTCGCCCGCCTCGGCTTCTCGCCGCTCGTCGTGCAGCGCAGCGCGTCGGTGGCGGCCCTGCGGGAGGCCCTGCGCGGCCCGCGTCCGACCGCGCCGCCGCCCGTCCTCGACGAGCGCCTCGACGCGGCCGCCTCCCGGCGCGCCGCCGTCGAACGCGTCCTGTCCCGCCGCCGCCGCGAGCGCGGGCTCACCGGCACCCTCTGACCTCCGGCCCGACCTCCGGGGCCTTTCCTCCTGCCCTGACCTCCGGACCCGCCGTGACCTCCGGGCCTGCCCTGCGGGCCTCACGCCTGGTGCGGGGGGCCGGGCCCGGCGAGGGCGGTGGTCACCCGCCGCGGGCGGCCAGCAGCTGGCACGTGAGCCGCGCGGTGCAGACCCGGCGCCCCTGGTCGTCGGTGACGACGACCTCGTAGCTGACGACCCGGCGCCCGACGTGCAGCGGCCGACCGGTCGCGACGACCCAGGCCGAGCGGGCGGGGGTGAGCGCACGGTGGTGGGTCGCGTTGAGGTCGACACCGACGGCGACCACGCCCGGCCCCGCGGCGAGGGTGGCGCCGACGGAGCCGACCGTCTCGGCGAGGGCCGCGGAGGCGCCGCCGTGCAGCAGCCCGGCCGGCTGGGTGTTGCCCGCCACCGGCATCCGGGCGACCACCTGGTCCGGGGCCACGGAGACGAACTCGGTGCCCGTCCGCTCGGCGAGGGTGCCCGCGCACACGGCCGTCGCCGCCCGTGCCGCGGCGGCCGGGTCCTCCGCGGCGAGGGCGCGCAGCGCATCCCAGGCGTCCGGGGTGGGCGGGGCCTCCGGGACGGGCGGAACGTCCGGAGCGGCCTGGGGCGGTGCGCCCCCGTCGCCGGTGGGGCCGTCCGCGCCGGGGTCGTCGTCGGTCACGGCGCCTAGTCTGGCGGGCGTGAGCGACAGCGCCCTCCTGCGTCCCGGTGCCGGCCCCGACGACGACCTCGTGACGCCGTCGTCCGGCGGCCCGGCGGGCTCCCGCGAGGACGCCGCCGGGGACCCGAGGGCGCAGGCGGGCGCCCAGGGCGCCGCGCTGGCGGGGGCCGAGGGCAGCCGTCCGCGGCTGCTGCTCGTCGACGGCCACTCGATGGCCTACCGGGCCTTCTTCGCCCTCCCCGTCGAGAACTTCTCCACGACGACGGGCCAGGTCACCAACGCCGTCTACGGCTTCACGTCGATGCTCATCAACGTGCTGCGGGACGAGGCGCCGACGCACGTCGCCGTCGCCTTCGACGTCTCGCGGGAGACCTTCCGGGCGCAGGAGTACGCCGAGTACAAGGCGGGCCGGGCGAAGACGCCGGCCGAGTTCTCCGGGCAGGTCGGGCTCGTCAAGGAGGTGCTCGCGGCGCTGCGCGTCCCCGTCGTGGAGAAGGAGGGCTTCGAGGCCGACGACGTCATCGCGACCCTCACGACGCAGGCGCGGGCGCAGGGCTTCGAGGTGCTCGTCTCGACGGGGGACCGGGACGCCCTGCAGCTCGTCGACGACGCGACGACCGTCCTCTACCCGCGCAAGGGCGTCTCCGACCTCGTGCGGATGACGCCGGACGCCGTCGAGGAGCGGTACGGGGTCCGCCCGCAGCGCTACCCCGAGCTCGCCGCGCTCGTGGGGGAGACCAGCGACAACCTCCCCGGCGTCCCCGGCGTCGGCCCCAAGACGGCCGCCAAGTGGCTCGCCGCGCACGACGGGCTCGACGGGCTCGTCGCGGAGGTGGACCAGCTGAAGGGGAAGGCGGGCCAGTCGCTGCGCGACCACCTGGACCAGGTGCTGCGCAACCGCCGTCTCAACCGCCTCGTCACCGACCTCGACCTGCCCGTCGTCGTGGACGACCTCGTCGTCGCGCCCTGGGACCGCGAGGAGGTGCACCGCGTCTTCGACGCGCTGGAGTTCCGGGTGCTCCGCGAGCGCCTGTTCGCCACGCTGGCCACCCCCGAGCCGGAGGCCGAGGGCGGCTTCTCCGTCCGGGTCGCCCGTCCGCGGGGCGCCGCCGAGGTTCGTCGGTGGCTGGACGCGCTCGGCGACGCAGCGGTGGGCGTGCACGTGCTCGGCCGCTGGGGCGCCGGCACGGGGGAGGCCACGGGCCTCGCCCTCGCCGCCGCCGACGGCACCGCCGCCTGGTTCTCGCTCGCCGCCGCCGCAGGGAAGGCCGGTACCGACGGAGAGGGCCCGGCCGAGGCGGCGGACGGCCCGGCGGAGGGCTCGGTGCTCGACGACGAGGGCCGTGCGGTGCTGGCGACCTGGTTCGCGGACCCCGGCCGGGCGAAGGTCGTCCACGACGCGAAGGGGCCGCTGCAGGCCCTCGCGGGAGCGGGGCTCGCGGTGGCCGGCCTGGCCGGCGACACGGCGCTGGCGGCCTACCTCTGCCGTCCCGACCAGCGCTCGTACGACCTCGCCGACCTCGCGCTGCGTCACCTGCACCGCGAGCTGCGGGTCGAGGAGGAGGAGCGCGAGCAGGGCGAGGAGGAGCCCCAGCTCACGCTCGACGTCGACGGCCCCGCGACACCCGAGGGGGCGCCGGACCCGGCGCCCGGGGCGGCCGTGCGCGCCGCCGCGGTCGCCGAGCTCGACGACGTCCTGGCCGCCGAGCTGGCCGAGCGCGGCGGGACGGCGCTGCTCGCCGAGCTCGAGCTGCCGCTCGTCGGGGTCCTGGCCCGGATGGAGGCGCGCGGCGTCGCCGCCGACGGTGCGCAGCTGCGAGCCCTGGAGGACCAGTTCGCCGCCACGGTGGAGGAGCAGGCCGAGGCCGCGTACGCCGTCATCGACCGGCGCGTGAACCTCGGCTCGCCGAAGCAGCTCCAGGAGGTGCTCTTCGAGCAGCTGGAGATGCCGCGGACGAAGCGGATCAAGACGGGCTGGACGACCGACGCCGAGGCCCTCGCCGACCTGCTCGTCAAGACGGACGGCCACCCGGGCAGCGGCTTCCTCGTGCACCTGCTGGCGCACCGCGACGCGAGCCGGCTGCGGCAGACGGTCGAGGGCCTGCTCAAGACCGTGGCGCCGGACGGACGCATCCACACGACCTACCAGCAGACGATCGCGGCCACGGGCCGGCTGTCCTCGACCGACCCGAACCTGCAGAACATCCCGATCCGGACCGAGGAGGGGCGTCGCATCCGCCGCGCCTTCGTCGTCGGAGAGGGCTACGAGAGCCTGCTGACGGCGGACTACAGCCAGATCGAGATGCGGATCATGGCGCACCTGTCCGGCGACGAGGGTCTCGTCGAGGCGTTCCGGTCGGGCGAGGACCTGCACTCCTTCGTCGGCAGCCGCGTCTTCGCCGTGGAGCCCGCCGACGTCACCCCGGCGATGCGGAGCAAGATCAAGGCGATGTCGTACGGCCTGGCGTACGGGTTGTCGGCGTTCGGCCTCTCCCGGCAGCTGCGCATCGCCGTCGAGGAGGCCCGCGGCCTCATGGACGAGTACTTCGAGCGCTTCGGCGGGGTGCGCGACTACCTCCGGGGGGTCGTCGACGAGGCGCGCTCGACGGGCTACACCGAGACCATCCTCGGGCGGCGGCGCTACCTGCCCGACCTCACGAGCGACAACCGCCAGCGCCGCGACATGGCCGAGCGGATGGCGCTCAACGCCCCCATCCAGGGCTCGGCGGCGGACGTCATCAAGGTGGCGATGCTCGGCGTCGAACGGGCGGTCGCCGAGCAGGGGCTGCGCTCGCGGATGCTCCTGCAGGTGCACGACGAGCTCGTCCTGGAGGTCGCGCCGGGGGAGCGGGACGCCCTCGAGGCGCTCGTGCGGGAGCAGATGGCCGGCGCCGCCGAGCTGTCCGTGCCGCTCGACGTCTCCGTCGGCGTCGGCACCTCGTGGCACGAGGCCGGTCACTAGCGCATGAGCACCCCTCCGGACGCCACCGGCGCGCAGGTCGAGGACGCGCGGGTCCTGCTGGCCCAGCGCGTCGCCGTGGTCGTGGCCCTGCCGCTCTCCGTCGTGACGGGGGTCGGCCTGCTCGTCGGGGACGCGGTGGCGCTGTGGTTGTCCTTCGCCGCGCTGGACGCCGCGGTCGTGAGCGCGGCGCTCCTGCTGCGGGCGCCGCGCCGGCGCCGCCGCGGCGTCCGCACGGCGCTGCCCTACCTGGCCGTGCTCCTCGGGGCACTCGTCTTCGTCGCCGCCCGGGACGCCCTGCTGGGCACCGGGGTCGGCGCGGTCGCCGCGGCGGTCGGCGGGGCCGCGGCCGGGCTCGGCCTCGCCCTGCCCGCCGCGCTCGACGTGCTCCGGCACCGTCCCGTCGGCTGAGCCCGACCGCCCGTCCGGCACGTCCCGGGGCGGGGCGGCGCCGGTCAGGTGTCCAGCACGCAGACGAAGACGGCCGTGCCGGGCAGCAGGCGGCCGCGCAGCGGGCTCCAGCCTCCCCACACGACCTCCCGGCCCGGGGGCCAGCGCGGCTCGACCAGGTCGACGAGGCGGAAGCCGGCGGCGACCACCTCGCGGACGCGCTGGCCCAGCGTGCGGTGGTGCTCGGCGTAGAGGACCTCGCCCTCCTCGCCCGTCTCCACGTACGGAGTGGTGTCGAAGTAGCTGCTCGTGGCCCGTAGCCCTGCCTCCCCGGGGTCGTCGGGGAACGCCCACCGCACGGGGTGGGTGAGGCTGAAGACCCAGCGGCCACCGGGCCGCAGGACCCTCGCCACCTCGGCGTGCACCCGTTCCGGCTCGGCGGTGAAGGGCAGCGCGCCGTACGCGGAGACGGCGACGTCGACGCACCGGTCGGCCAGGGGGAGGCGGGCGGCGTCGGCCTGCACGAGGACGAGACCGGGGTCCTCCGCCCTGCCCTGCGCGAGCATCCCGGCGGACAGGTCCAGCCCGACCACGTCGGCCCCGGCGTCCTCGAGCCACCGGCTGCCCTGCGCCGCCCCGCAGCCGACCTCGAGGACCCGGCGACCGCGCACGTCCCCCAGCAGGCGGGCGTCGGCCTCCCGCACGCCCTCGGGGCCCCACACCAGGTCCCGCCCCCCGAGGTGGCCGGCGTGCTCGGCGAGGTAGCCCGGCGCCGCCGCGTCCCACCAGCCGCGGTTGGCGCGCACCGTGTCCGGGGCGCCCACGGGGCGGTACCCGACCGCGGCCAGGGCGCTGCGCGCGGGCGCCCGGTCGCCGCCGACGTCGTGGGGGGCAGGCGGCGGGGTGGTCACGCCGGCCATGGTGGACCACGCCCGGGCGGGGCTTTGTGCGCGCGGCGGGGCGGCGCGTACGCTGGCCCGGCGCGTGTCCTGCGCGCGGCTCTCGTCCTCCTCGCCGGACGGGTCCGGCCCCGGCCGGGCGACGCGTCGGCGGAGGCCGTCGGCCGCGGGCGGACGGGCGCAGACCCCTGACCACGCGACGACGCCGCGCCCA
The DNA here is from genome assembly GCF_037482545.1 of Pseudokineococcus basanitobsidens. Taxonomy (NCBI): domain Bacteria; kingdom Bacillati; phylum Actinomycetota; class Actinomycetes; order Kineosporiales; family Kineosporiaceae; genus Pseudokineococcus; species Pseudokineococcus basanitobsidens. Next base: position 281,115 of record NZ_JBBIAA010000003.1, read on the forward strand.
GCGGTGCCGCCCGACACCACCGTCCGCATCGGAGCCCACCGACTTCATGACCACCACCACCGAGCGCCCCTCCGGCACCCCCCAGGTCGCGATCAACGACATCGGCACGGCCGAGGACTTCCTCGCCGCGATCGACGCGACCATCAAGTACTTCGACGACGGTGACATCGTCTCCGGGACGATCGTCAAGGTCGACCGCGACGAGGTGCTCCTCGACATCGGCTACAAGACCGAGGGCGTCATCCCCTCGCGCGAGCTGTCGATCAAGCACGACGTCGACCCGGGCGAGGTCGTCGGCGTCGGCGACGAGGTCGAGGCCCTGGTCCTCCAGAAGGAGGACAAGGAGGGCCGGCTGATCCTGTCCAAGAAGCGCGCCCAGTACGAGCGCGCCTGGGGCACGATCGAGCGCATCAAGGACGAGGAGGGTGTCGTCACCGGCACCGTCATCGAGGTCGTCAAGGGCGGCCTCATCCTCGACATCGGCCTCCGCGGCTTCCTGCCCGCCTCGCTGGTGGAGATGCGCCGCGTCCGCGACCTGCAGCCGTACGTCGGCCAGGAGCTCGAGGCGAAGATCATCGAGCTCGACAAGAACCGCAACAACGTGGTCCTCTCCCGCCGCGCCTGGCTCGAGGAGACCCAGTCGGCGGTCCGCCACAACTTCCTGCAGACGCTGCAGAAGGGCCAGGTCCGCTCGGGGAACGTCTCCTCGATCGTCAACTTCGGCGCCTTCGTGGACCTGGGCGGCGTCGACGGGCTCGTCCACGTCTCCGAGCTCTCCTGGAAGCACATCGACCACCCCTCCGAGGTCGTCGAGGTGGGCCAGCCGGTCACCGTCGAGGTGCTCGACGTGGACATGGACCGCGAGCGGGTCTCCCTGTCGCTGAAGGCGACGCAGGAGGACCCGTGGCAGCAGTTCGCCCGCACGCACGCGATCGGGCAGGTCGTGCCGGGCAAGGTCACCAAGCTCGTCCCCTTCGGCGCCTTCGTGCGCGTCGACGAGGGCATCGAGGGCCTCGTGCACATCTCCGAGCTGGCCGTGCGCCACGTCGAGGTGCCGGAGCAGATCGTCTCGGTCGCCGACGAGATCTTCGTCAAGGTGATCGACATCGACCTCGAGCGTCGCCGGATCTCGCTCTCGCTGAAGCAGGCGAACGAGGGGCTGGACCCCACGAGCAGCGAGTTCGACCCGTCGCTGTACGGCATGGCGCAGGAGTACGACGAGGCCGGGAACTACAAGTACCCCGAGGGCTTCGACCCCGAGACGAACGAGTGGCTCGAGGGCTTCGAGGCCCAGCGCGAGGAGTGGGAGCGGCAGTACGCCGAGGCCCAGGCGCGCTGGGAGGCGCACAAGCGCCAGGTCGCCTCGGCGAACGAGGCCGAGGCCGAGGCCGTCACCGCGGGCGACACCCCCGCGACGTCCTACTCCTCGGGCTCCGGCTCGTCGTCCTCCTCGTCCTCCTCGTCGTCGGGCTCCTCCTCCCGCTCGAGCTCGTCGTCGGCCCCCTCGTCGCCGGCCCCGAGCGGCGACGGCGGGAGCAGCGAGGGCACCCTGGCCTCGGACGAGGCGCTGGCGGCCCTGCGCGAGAAGCTCACCGGCTCCGGCAGCTGAGCCCGGTCGTCGGCCCCGGGACGCACCCGGGCGCCGGCGGCACCCAGCACGGCCCGGGGGGGGGGGGGGGGGGG
>NZ_JBBIAA010000003.1:282964-312387 GCF_037482545.1 Pseudokineococcus basanitobsidens
CGGCGCGTCCGGCCGCCGGTGGCGGCGGCCTAGGGTGCCGTCGTGCTGAGGGTGGGGCTGACCGGGGGGACGGGCGCGGGGAAGACCACCGCGGCGGGGCGTCTCGCGGCGCTCGGGGCGCTCGTCGTGGACGCCGACGCGTTGGCGCGCGAGGTCGTGGCGCCCGGCACCCCGGGACTCGCCGCGGTCGTGGGCGAGCTCGGCCACGACGTCCTCGCGCCGGACGGCTCCCTGGACCGACCCGCCCTGGCCGCCCTCGTCTTCGCCGACCCCGGCCGTCGCCGGGCCCTCGAGGCGATCACGCACCCCCTCGTCCGCGAGCGACGCGACGCCCTGGTCGCCGCGGCGGCGGCCGACGCCGTCGTCGTCGACGACATCCCGCTGCTCGTGGAGACCGGGCGGGCGGCGCAGTGGCCGCTCGTCGTCGTCGTCGCCGCGCCGCTGGAGGTCCGCGTGCGCCGCCTCGTCGAGACCCGCGGCTGGGCCGAGGCGGACGCCCGCGCGCGCGCCGCCGCGCAGGCCTCGGACGGCGAGCGCCTCGCCGCGGCCGACGTCGTGCTCGACGGCGCCGGTGACCCGCAGGCGCTGCGGACGCAGGTCGACCGGCTGTGGCGGGAGCGGCTCCTGCCCTTCGAGGAGCACCTCCGGCACGGCGAGCGGGCCGCGCGCCCGGCCCGCGCCGAGCTCGTGCCCCCGGACCCGACCTGGCCGGCGCAGGCGGCCCGCGTCGTCGCGCGGGTGCGCCGTGCGGCGGGGCGGCGCGCCCTGTCGGTGGAGCACGTCGGGTCGACCGCCGTGCCCGGTCTGCCGGCGAAGGACGTCCTCGACCTCCAGGTGGTCACGGCGGACCTGGCGACGGCGCAGGAGGTCGCGGGCGACCTGCGGGACGCCGGGCTGGTGCAGCCGCCGGGGGAGTGGGAGGACGAGCTGCCGGACGGCCGGACGGAGCCGAAGGGCTTCGCGACGAACGCCGACCCGGCGCGGGCCGTCAACTGCCACGTGCGGCCGGCGGGCCGGCGGACGGAGGACGTCCTGCTGCTGCGCGACCTCCTGCGGGCGCACGCCGACGAGCGCGACGCCTACGCCGGGCTGAAGGCGCGGCTCGCGGCGCAGCCGCACGGCTCCGTGGACGAGTACGCGCACCGCAAGGGGCCGTGGATCCGCGCCGCCCTGGAGCGGGCCCGCGGCGAGCGCTCCTGACGCCTCCGAGCCGTCGCCCGCGCCTGCACGGACGGCTGTCGGAGGGGGCGCCTACCGTTGGACGCATGAGACCGGTCACCGACCTCCAGCGCACCGTCGCCCCCATCGAGGTGGTGTCGGAGTACTCGCCGAGCGGTGACCAGCCGACCGCCATCGCCGAGCTCGCGCGGCGCGTGGAGGCGGGGGAGAAGGACGTGGTGCTCCTCGGCGCCACCGGCACCGGGAAGTCGGCCACGACGGCCTGGATGATCGAGAAGCTCCAGCGGCCGACCCTCGTCATGGCCCCGAACAAGACCCTCGCGGCCCAGCTCGCCAACGAGTTCCGCGAGCTGCTGCCCCACAACGCGGTCGAGTACTTCGTGTCCTACTACGACTACTACCAGCCCGAGGCCTACGTGCCGCAGACCGACACCTACATCGAGAAGGACAGCTCGATCAACGACGAGGTCGAGCGGCTGCGGCACTCGGCGACGAACTCGCTGCTCACGCGGCGCGACGTCGTCGTCGTCGCGTCGGTGTCGTGCATCTACGGCCTCGGGACGCCGCAGGAGTACGTGGACCGGATGGCCCGCCTGCACGTGGGCCAGCAGATCGAGCGGGACGACCTCCTGCGCCGCTTCGTGGGCATGCAGTACACCCGCAACGACCTGGCCTTCACCCGGGGCACGTTCCGCGCCAAGGGCGACACGGTGGAGATCATCCCCGTCTACGAGGAGCTCGCCGTCCGCATCGAGTTCTTCGGCGACGAGATCGAGCAGCTCTACACGCTCAACCCGCTGACGGGCGAGGTGGTCGCGCAGGAGCAGGAGATGTACGTCTTCCCGGCCACGCACTACGTGGCGGGCCCGGAGCGGATGGAGCGGGCCATCGGCACCATCGAGGCCGAGCTGGCCGCCCGGCTCGCCGAGATGGAGCAGCAGGGCAAGCTGCTCGAGGCCCAGCGGCTGCGGATGAGGACCACCTACGACATCGAGATGATGCGCCAGGTGGGGTCGTGCTCCGGCATCGAGAACTACTCGCGGCACATCGACGGCCGGGAGCCGGGCACGGCGCCGAACACGCTGCTCGACTACTTCCCCGAGGACTTCCTGCTCGTGCTCGACGAGAGCCACGTCACGGTGCCGCAGATCGGCGCGATGTACGAGGGGGACATGAGCCGCAAGCGCACCCTCGTCGACCACGGCTTCCGGCTCCCGAGCGCCATGGACAACCGCCCGCTGAAGTGGGAGGAGTTCCTCGGGCGCATCGGCCAGACCGTCTACCTGTCGGCGACGCCGGGGGCCTACGAGCTCGGTCGCGGCGACGGCCACGTCGAGCAGATCATCCGCCCGACCGGCCTCGTCGACCCCGAGGTCGTCGTCAAGCCGACGAAGGGCCAGATCGACGACCTGCTCGAGGAGATCCGCGGCCGGGCCGAGAAGGACGAGCGGGTCCTCGTCACCACGCTGACGAAGAAGATGGCCGAGGACCTCACGGACTACCTGCTGGAGCACGGCGTGGGCGTGCGCTACCTGCACTCCGAGGTCGACACGCTGCGCCGGGTCGAGCTGCTGCGCGAGCTGCGCCAGGGCGAGTTCGACGTCCTCGTCGGCATCAACCTGCTGCGCGAGGGCCTCGACCTGCCCGAGGTCTCGCTCGTCAGCATCCTCGACGCCGACAAGGAGGGGTTCCTGCGTAGCGGGACCTCGCTCATCCAGACGATCGGGCGCGCCGCCCGCAACGTCTCCGGGCAGGTGCACATGTACGCCGACACGGTGACCCCGTCGATGGCGAAGGCCATCGACGAGACCAACCGCCGGCGTGACGTCCAGCTCGCGTACAACCGCGAGCACGGCATCACCCCGACGGCGCTGAAGAAGAAGATCCGCGACATCACCGACATGCTCGCCCGCGAGGACGCCGACACGGCCGAGCTGCTCGGCGGCGGCGGGCGCCAGCAGTCCCGGGGCAAGACGCCCGTGCCGGGGATGGCCTCGCGCGCGGGCGAGGACGTCGGCGACCGCCGGCAGCGCGCGGCGTCCATGCCGGCGGCCGAGCTCTCCGGGCTCATCCAGGACCTCACGGACCAGATGCACGGTGCCGCCACGGAGCTGCAGTTCGAGCTGGCCGGGCGGCTGCGGGACGAGATCTCCGACCTGAAGAAGGAGCTGCGGGGGATGCAGGCCGCGACCGCCTGAGGTCGCGCCTGGCGCGTCCTCGACCGGCGCCGCCGAGGGCCGCGGCGTGGGCTCGCCGCCCCGCCGTCCGGCGTGCGCCGTTTGCCGCCGCGGGACGCGCCCCCGCATACTGGCGGACGTCGAGGAGGGGAGTATCCCTGCGCGACGGCCTCGTCATCACGACGCGCCCCGGTCCGGACGGCTCGCCCGTCCCGGTCGGGAGCCTCCGGGGCCGTCGGTCCCGCGCCTCCGGGCTGTCGGGGCGGGAGAGACCTCCGGTCGTGCACCACTGCTGCCCTCCGGAGGACCACCATGGACGTGCCCATCTGGGTGTGGGCGATCACCGTCGCCGGCATCGTCGCGATGATCGGCTACGACTTCGTCGTGCACGTGCGGACGCCGCACAGCCCCAGCATCAAGGAGGCCGCCGTCTGGTCGGCCGCCTACATCGGCATCGCCGTCCTCTTCGGGCTCGGCGTGCTCGTCGTCTCCGGCGCCACCTTCGGCGGCGAGTACTTCGCCGGGTACATCACCGAGAAGAGCCTGTCGGTCGACAACCTCTTCGTCTTCGTGCTGATCATGAGCAGCTTCGCGGTGCCGCGCGAGTACCAGCAGAAGGTGCTGCTCATCGGCATCGCCCTGGCGCTCGTCTTCCGGACGATCTTCATCGCGCTCGGCTCCGCCGTCATCGACAACTTCGCCTGGGTGTTCTACATCTTCGGCGCCTTCCTCATCTACACCGCCTGGGCGCAGGCGAGGGCGGGGCGGACCGACGACCACGCGGACGAGGAGTTCCAGGAGAACGCCGTCCTGCGGCTCGCCAAGCGGGTCCTGCCCACCACGGACGCCTACCACGGGGACCGCTTCACCACGAAGGTCGACGGCAAGCGCCTGGTGACGCCGCTCCTCGTCGTGATGATCGCCATCGGCAGCGCGGACCTGCTGTTCGCCGTCGACTCGATCCCGGCCATCTTCGGCCTCACGCAGGAGCCGTACCTCGTCTTCACGGCGAACGCCTTCTCGCTGCTCGGGCTGCGCCAGCTGTACTTCCTCATCGACGGGCTGCTCGACCGCCTCGTCTACCTGCACTACGGGCTGGCGGCGATCCTCGGCTTCATCGGGGTGAAGCTCCTCATCCACGCGCTGCACGAGAACGAGCTGCCGTTCGTCAACGGCGGGGAGCACGTCACGGCGATCCCCGAGATCCCGACCTGGCTGTCGCTGGCCTTCATCGTCGTGGCCCTCGGCATCACCACCCTGCTGTCGCTGCGCGCCCGGCCGCACGGCCCGGCGGGCGGGGACGGGGAGCCGGGCGGCGGCGTGCCCTCGGCCACCCGCTCGCCCGTGGGCGAGGGGGAGCGTGGCGGCGCCGCGCTCGACGACGTGCCCGACGACGCCCCCGCCGGCCCGGGCCGTCCCCGCCCGGGCGAGGGCGAGCGCGGGTGAACGTCCCCGGGTGGCTCTGGGCGGCCACCATCGTGGCGGCGGTGGCGTTCCTGACCGTCGACGTCGTGGCGAGCCGGCGCAACCCCCACACGCCGAGCACGCGCGAGAGCGCCCGGCACCTCGCCGGCTTCGTCGCCGCGGCGGTCGTCTTCGGGCTCGGGGTGTGGTGGTTCGCCGGCGGGCGCGCCGCGGGCGAGTTCTACGCCGGCTGGCTCACCGAGTACTCGCTGTCGGTGGACAACCTGTTCGTCTTCCTGCTCATCTTCCGGCGCTTCGCGGTGCCGCGGGAGCTGCAGCAGAACGCGCTGCTCATCGGGATCGTGCTCGCGCTGGTGCTGCGGGCCGCGGTCATCGCCGTCGGCGCGGGCCTGATCTCGGCGTTCAGCTGGGTGTTCTTCCTCTTCGGCGCCTTCCTGATCTTCACCGCGGTCAACCTTGTCCGGGGTGCCGGCACGGACGAGGACGAGGAGGAGTTCCAGGAGAACCGCCTCGTCCGCCTCGTGCGGCGCGTCACCCCGGTGACGCCCGACTACCGGGGACCGACCCTCGTCGTCCGCGAGGGCGGGCGCCGGGCGGTGACGCCCATGCTGCTCGTGCTCGTCGCGCTCGGGACGACGGACCTGCTCTTCGCCCTGGACTCGATCCCGGCCATCTTCGGCCTGACGAGCGAGCCCTACATCGTCCTGACCGCCAACATCTTCGCGCTGATGGGGCTGCGCCAGCTCTTCTTCCTCGTCGGGGACCTGCTGAAGAAGCTGATCTACCTCGACCTCGGCCTGGCGGTGCTGCTCGCGTTCGTCGGCGTCAAGCTCGTGCTGGAGGCGCTGCACGACAACTCGCTGCCGTTCCTCAACGGCGGCGAGCCGGTCGAGTGGGCGCCGCTCGTGCCGATCTGGCTCTCGCTCGTGGCGATCGTCGCCATCCTCGGGACCACGGCGGCCGTGTCGCTGCTCGTCAGCCGGCGCCGCGAGCGGGCGGGTCGGCGGGGCTGAGCGCCTCCCGCGCCGCGCCGGTCACCAGCCCCGCTCCCGCCACGCGGCCAGGTGGGGCCGCTCGGCCCCCAGCGTCGTCGGCTCGCCGTGCCCGGGAAGCACCTCGGCGCGGTCGGGCAGGACGGAGAAGAGGCGCTCGACGACGTCGTCGAGCAGCCGGGCGAACCGCGCGGCGTCCCCGCCCGTCGCGCCCACGCCACCGGGGAAGAGGCTGTCCCCGGTGAGCACCAGCACGCGCCCCGAGGGGTCGTGCAGCACGAGCGCCACCGACCCGGGCGTGTGCCCGCGCAGGCCGACGACGTCGAGCCGCAGGTCGCCCACCTCGACGACGTCGCCGTGCCGGAGGACGCGGTCGGGAGGGACGGGCAGGTCGCCGGCGTCCGGCTCGCCCACGAGCACCTGCGCCCCGGTGGCGCGCACGACCTCCGGCAGCGCGCGGTGGTGGTCCCGGTGGCCGTGCGTGGTGACGACGGCGTCCAGCCGGCCGCCCGCGAGGTCCAGCAGCCGCGGGGCGTCGTCGGCGGCGTCGACGAGCAGCTGCGCGCCGGTGGCGGTGCACGTCAGCAGGTAGCAGGCGTTGTCCATCTCCGAGACCCGGGCCGTCGACACGCGGACGGCCTGCAGCACCGGCCGCGCGGCGTCGAGGGCCCCGCCGCCCGCGGGGGCGTCGGTCACCGGTGGCCCTCCGGCTCGCAGCTCCCCAGGGCGTCGGCCGCCCGCACCAGCGCGAGGTGGCTCAGCGCCTGCGGCACGTTGCCGGCCTGGCGTCCGGCGCCGGCGTCGTACTCCTCCGACAGCAGGCCCAGGTCGTTGCTGCACGCGAGGCAGCGGTCCATCAGCGCGTGGGCGTCCTCGAGGCGGCCGCTGCGGGCGTACTGCTCCACGAGCCAGAAGGAGCACGCCATGAAGGGGTGCTCGTCCCCGCTGAGCCCGTCCAGGCCCGGCCCCGTGTCGTAGCGCAGCAGCAAGCCGTCGCGCAGCAGGTCCTCCTCGAGGGCGCGCACCGTGCCGAGCATCCGCGGGTCGTCGGCGGGCAGGAAGCCGACCTGGGCCAGCATGAGCAGCGACGCGTCGACCTGCGGCGAGCCGTACACCTGCGTGTACGTGCCCCGGTCCGCGTCCCAGCCGTGCTCCTCGACCTCCGCCCGCACCCGGTCCCGCAGCTCCGCCCAGCGGTCCGCGGGACCGTCCATCCCGCCCTCGCGGACGGCGCGCACGCCGCGGTCGAGCGCCGCCCACACCATGACGCGGGAGTGGGTGAAGTGCTGCAGGTCCCCGCGCATCTCCCAGATGCCGTGGTCCTTGCGCTCCCAGTTCTCCTCGACGTAGCCGAGCAGGGCCCGCTGCAGGGGCCAGGAGAACTCGTCCTCCGGCACCCCCTCGCGGCGGGCGCGGTCGAGCGCGACGAGGACCTCGCCGAGCACGTCCGCCTGGTACTGGTCCACCGCCCCGTTGCCGGTGCGGACCGGGCTCGAGCCCTCGTACCCCGGCAGCTGCGGCTGCTCGTGCTCCGGCAGCTCCCGCTCCCCGGCGAGGCCGTACATGATCTGGACGTCGTCCGGCTCGCCGGCGACGGCGCGCAGCAGCCAGCGGCGCCACCGCTCCGCCTCCTCCCGGTAGCCGTGGGTGAGGAGGGCCTCGAGCGTCAGGGCGGCGTCGCGCAGCCAGACGTACCGGTAGTCCCAGTTGCGCTCCCCGCCGAAGTCCTCGGGCAGCGACGTCGTCGCCGCGGCGACGATCCCGCCGGTGTCCGCGTGCGTGAGGGCACGGAGCACGAGCAGCGACCGGCGGACGGCGTGCGGGTGGTGCTCGCCCGGGTCGGCCCGGTCGGCCCAGTCCTGCCACCAGGCGAGCGTGGCCGCGAGCCGCTCGTCGACGTCCAGCCGGGAGGGCATGTCCCGGAAGGAGCGGTACCAGGTGAGGCTCACGTCGTGCCGCTCGCCCTCCTCCTGGTCCCACTCGCCCGCGTGGCGGTGGTCGTCCGGCGTCGGCATGGGGCCGCCGCGCAGCAGGAAGGCGTCCGGGCCGGCGACGGCGAGCAGGCCGTCGAGGCCGTCCGGGTCGCTGACCCGCCGGACCCAGGGCATGACCTTGGCGTACTCGGGGCGCACGACGAGCTCCTGGCGCATCCGCACGCTGCCGCGGACGCCCTCGACGCGGCGCACGACGTCGGCGCGGTCGTCGTTGGTCGGCATCAGGTCGGTGACCCGGACGACGCCGGTGGACGTCGTCCAGGTCGTCTCGAGGACGAAGGAGTCGTCGACGTAGCGGCGCTCGCACGTGGCGCCGTCGTCCACGGGCCGCAGGAGCCACCGGCCGTGCTCGGCGGAGCCGAGGAGGGCGCTGAAGACGGCGGGGGAGTCGTACCGCGGCAGGCAGAGCCAGTCCACGCTGCCGTCGCGGCCCACGAGGGCGGCGCTGTGGCAGTCGCTGATGAGGGCGTAGTCCTCGATGTGCAGGCCGGGCCCGCCCGTGGCCGGGGAGCCGGAGGTCGGCGAGGACCCGCTGGTCGAGGACGTGCCGGTGGTCGAGGACGAGCCGGTGGTCTGCGGGGAGGCGGGCATGGACGCAGGCTGCCACGGCGCGCCGCCGCGCACGCGCGGTGCTTGCGGCGGCCGCGGGGAGCCGCGAGGGTGTCGCGCGGTCGAGGGGGCACGCCGGCGTCCGCCGCGACCGCCGACCCCGCCCGCCACGTCAGGAGCCCGACCGTGACCACCCTCATCGTCCTGGGCGCCGGCGGCGACCTCGCCTCGCGGCTGCTGCTGCCCGGCCTCGCCGACCTGCTGGTCAGCCACCACGGCGAGGAGCTCGACCTCCGCCTCGTCGGGGCGGACCGCGACGAGCACGACCAGGGGTGGTGGACCGAGCGGGTGCGCACCGCGGCCGAGAGCGCCGGCGCGTCCGGGCCGTCCGTGGACCGCCTCGTCGCGACCACGCGGTACGCGCGCACCGACGTCGCCGCGGACGGCGACCTCGCCCGGCTGCTGGCCGACGCCGCCGCGTCCGACGTCGGGCCCGACGCCGGCTCCCGCAGCGCTCCCGCGCGCGGCGGGGGGGACGTCGTCTGCTACTTCGCGCTGCCCCCCTCGGTCACCGCGGCGGCCTGCCGGGCCCTGGACCCGGAGCAGGTGCCGGCGGGGACGCGTCTGGTGCTGGAGAAGCCCTTCGGCCACGACAGCGCCTCGGCCGCCGAGCTCAACGCCGTCCTCACCCGCCTGGTGCCGGAGGAGAACGTGCACCGGGTGGACCACTTCCTCGGGAAGTCGACCGTCCTCAACATACTCGGCCTGCGGTTCGCCAACCGGCTGTTCGAGCCGCTGTGGAGCGCGGCGCACGTCGAGCGCGTCGACGTCGTCTTCGACGAGGACCTCGGCCTCGCGGGGCGCGCCGGGTACTACGACGGCGCCGGGGCACTGGCGGACATGGTCCAGAGCCACCTGCTGCAGCTGCTCGCGCTCATCGCCATGGACCCGCCGGCCACGATCTCGGCGCGCGACCTGCGCGACCGCAAGGCGGAGGTGCTGCGGGCGACCCGGCTGTGGGACGAGGACGACCCCGCGTCGTGCACGCGCCGGGCGCGCTGGACCGCCGGCCGCCTGGGCGGGCAGGACGTCGGCGCCTACGCCGACGAGCCCGGCGTCGACCCGTCGCGGGAGACCGACACGCTCGCGGAGGTCGTCCTCGCCGTCGACACGTGGCGGTGGGCGGGCGTCCCGTTCCGCCTGCGCTCCGGCAAGGCGCTGGGGCGCCGGCGCAAGGAGGCCGTCGTCACCTTCCGGCACGTGCCGCACCTGCCGACCGGCCTGCTCGGGACCTCCTCCCCGACGCGCCTGCGCATCGGCTTCGGGCCGGACGACATCACGCTCGAGCTCGACGTCAACGGCCAGGACGACGCCTTCTCCCTGGAGCGCAGCAGCCTGCGGACCGAGCTCAGCCCGGGCGAGCTCACCGCCTACGGCCAGGTGCTGCTCGGCGTCCTGCACGACGACCCGACGCTGTCGGTCCGCGGCGACACCGCGGAGCACTGCTGGCGGGTCCTCGAGCCGGTCGTCCAGGCGTGGCGCTCGGGGCGGGTGCCGCTGGAGACCTACCCGGCGGGCAGCGGCGGGCCACCTGGGCGGGGGCTGCTGGAGGACGTGGACGCGCAGGGGTGCGCCGACGGCGCGCCCGCCCCGGCACCCGGCCCGGAGGCCTCCGGGCCGGGACGGCAGGACGAGGACCCGCCGGTCTCCTGACGAGGCCGTCACCGCCGCCACGGGCCGCGTCCGGGCCGTCCTGCCCCGCCCGCTGCCCGCGGACCCGCTGTCGGCGGGCGCGCCTACGATCGCGGGGTGCAGTCAGAGCTCGTCATCCGCGGCGCCCGCGAGCACAACCTCCGCGACGTCTCGATCGACCTCCCCCGGGACGCGATGGTGGTGTTCACGGGCCTGTCGGGCTCCGGCAAGTCCTCGCTCGCCTTCGACACGATCTTCGCCGAGGGGCAGCGGCGCTACGTCGAGTCCCTGTCGGCCTACGCCCGCCAGTTCCTCGGGCAGATGGACAAGCCGGACGTCGACTTCATCGAGGGGCTGTCGCCGGCCGTCTCCATCGACCAGAAGTCCACGAGCCGCAACCCCCGCTCGACGGTGGGCACCATCACCGAGGTCTACGACTACCTGCGCCTGCTGTGGGCCAGGGCGGGCCAGCCGCACTGCCCGGTCTGCGGCGAGCCCATCGGCCGGCAGACCCCGCAGCAGGTCGTCGACCGGCTCCTGGAGATGCCGGAGGGCACCCGCTTCCAGGTGCTGGCGCCCGTGGTCCGGGGCCGCAAGGGCGAGTTCGTCGAGCTCTTCGCCGACCTCCAGACCAAGGGCTTCTCGCGCGCGCGGGTCGACGGCGACGTCGTCTCGCTCGCGACGCCGCCCCAGCTCGACAAGAAGTTCAAGCACGACATCGAGGTCGTCGTCGACCGCCTCGTCGTGCGCGAGGGCGCGAAGCGGCGCCTCACCGACTCCGTGGAGACGGCGCTCGGCCTGGCCGACGGCGTCCTGCTCGTGGACCTGGTGGACGCCGCCGAGGGCGAGCAGAAGGAGCGGCGGTTCTCCGAGCGGCTCGCGTGCCCGAACGAGCACCCGCTGACCCTGGACGAGGTCGAGCCGCGGACCTTCTCGTTCAACGCCCCCTACGGCGCGTGCCCCGAGTGCTCCGGGATCGGGACCCGGCTGGAGGTCGACCCCGAGCTGCTCGTGCCCGACGACGAGCTCACCCTCGCCGAGGGGGCGATCGCGCCGTGGGCGAGCGGCTCGGGCTCGGCGGACTACTTCCAGCGCGTGATGCGCGGGCTCGCCGACCAGCTCGGCTTCTCCATGGACACCCCCTGGCGGGCGCTGCCGAAGCGGGCGACGACGGCGCTCCTGCAGGGCCACGAGCACGAGGTGCACGTCCGCTACCGCAACCGGTTCGGGCGCGAGCGCGCGTACTCGACGGGCTTCGAGGGGGTCGTGCCCTTCGTACGGCGGCGGCACTCCGAGACGGACTCCGAGTGGTCGCGCGAGCGCTACGAGGGCTACATGCGCGAGATCCCGTGCCCGGTGTGCCGGGGCACGCGGCTGCGCCCCGAGGTGCTCGCGGTCACGGTGGGGGGCCGGTCCATCGCGGAGGTCTGCGCCCTGCCCGTCGACGAGTGCGCCGCCTTCCTCGGCGCGCTGGAGCTCGCCCCCCGCGAGCGCCAGATCGCCGCCGCCGTGCTGAAGGAGATCAACGCCCGCCTGGGGTTCCTGCTCGACGTCGGCCTCGACTACCTCTCCCTCGACCGCGCGGCCGGCACCCTGTCGGGCGGCGAGGCCCAGCGCATCCGGCTGGCCACGCAGATCGGCGCCGGCCTCGTCGGCGTCCTGTACGTCCTCGACGAGCCCAGCATCGGCCTGCACCAGCGCGACAACCGCCGGCTCATCGACACGCTCACGCGGCTGCGCGACCTCGGCAACACGCTCATCGTCGTCGAGCACGACGAGGACACCATCCGGGCGAGCGACTGGGTCGTGGACGTCGGCCCGGGCGCCGGCGAGCACGGCGGGCACGTCGTCCACTCCGGCCCGGTCCAGGGCCTGCTGGAGCACGACGTCTCGTTGACGGGCAAGTACCTCTCGGGCCGGATGTCCATCCCCCTGCCCGAGCGCCGGCGGCCCCGGGACCGCTCCCGCCAGCTCGTCGTGAAGGGCGCGCGGCAGAACAACCTCGCGGGGGTCGACGTGGCCTTCCCGCTGGGCTGCCTCGTCGCCGTCACCGGGGTCTCCGGGTCGGGCAAGTCGACCCTCGTCAACGACATCCTCTACACGGTCCTCGCCAACCGGCTCAACGGCGCGAAGCGCGTGCCCGGCCGGCACCGCACCGTCACCGGGCTGGAGCACCTCGACAAGGTCGTCCACGTCGACCAGAGCCCCATCGGCCGCACCCCGCGCTCCAACCCGGCCACCTACACCGGGGTGTGGGACCACGTCCGCAAGCTCTTCGCGACGACCACGGAGGCCAAGGTCCGCGGGTACCAGCCGGGCCGCTTCTCCTTCAACGTCAAGGGCGGCCGCTGCGAGAACTGCCAGGGCGACGGCACCATCAAGATCGAGATGAACTTCCTCCCCGACGTCTACGTGCCGTGCGAGGTCTGCCAGGGCGCGCGGTACAACCGGGAGACGCTCGAGGTGCACTTCAAGGGCAAGACGGTCTCCGACGTCCTGGAGATGCCGATCGAGGAGGCCGTCGACTTCTTCGCGGCGGTGCCGGCCATCTCCCGGCACCTGCGGACGCTCGTCGACGTGGGCCTCGGCTACGTGCGGCTCGGCCAGAGCGCGCCGACGCTGTCCGGCGGCGAGGCGCAGCGGGTCAAGCTGGCGTCGGAGCTCCAGAAGCGCTCGGCCGGGCGCACCGTGTACGTCCTCGACGAGCCGACGACCGGCCTGCACTTCGAGGACATCCGCAAGCTCCTCGGCGTGCTGCAGGGCCTCGTCGACAAGGGGAACACCGTCCTCGTCATCGAGCACAACCTCGACGTCGTCAAGAACGCCGACTGGGTCGTCGACATGGGCCCCGAGGGCGGCGGCGGCGGCGGCCGCGTCGTCGCCGAGGGCACGCCGGAGCAGGTGGCGCGCCACGCCGGCAGCCACACCGGCCGCTTCCTGGCCGAGGCGCTCGGCGTCCCGCCCGAGGAGCGGCCGGACGCGCCGCCGGACGTGCGGTCCTCCGCCCCGGCCGCCGGCCGGGGGAGCCGGCCGTCCGCGGGACCGCCCGACCACGTCGACGGCCCGCCCGCGCCGCGCCGCCGCGAGGCGGCCGCGCCGGCCTGACGCGGCCGGCCCGTAGCCGCGAGGCGGTCGGGTGGGGCGGTGCGGCTGGGTGGGGCGGTGCGGCTGGGTGGGGCGGTGCGGCTAGGTGGGGCGGTGCGGCTGGGTGGGGCGGTGCGGCTAGGTGGGGCGGTGCGGCTGGGTGGGGCGGTGCGGCTGGGTGGGGCGGTGCGACCGGGGGCCGCCACGGCTCAAGGAGCGCACGGCGCCCGCCGACCACGAGGGCGTGACCACCACGCCCCGGGACCTCGTCGCGGCGTCGCCGGGGCACCCCGCGCCGGGGCGCGAGGTGCTCCGGGCGCTCGCCGTGGCGCTGGCGGTGGGTGCGGGCTGCGCGGCGGCCGTCGTCCTGACCGGTGTGCTCTCGCACGAGGCCGCCCCCGCGGTCGCCTCCTTCGTCGTCGCGACGAGCGGCCTCGTCGGCGGCGTCGTCGTGCTGGCCCGGCGCAGCCCTCCGACGGCGCGCGCCTCCCGCCGGTGGCTCGCCGCCTCGGCCCTGGCCTGGTGCGGCGGCGAGATGGTCAGCGTCCTGCTCGACGTGCTCCTGCCCGGCCCGCCGCCACGGCCGAACGCCGGCGACGCGCTGAGCCTCCTCGCCGGGCCGCTCGCCATGACCGGGGTCCTCCGCCTGCCCCGGCCACCGGGGCGCTCGGGCGCGCTGCGGACCCTGTCGGTGGACGCCGTCGTGCTGGCGCTCGGCACCGCCGTGGCGGTGTGGATGGCCTGGTTCTCCTCCGAGGGCGCCTCGTCGGCGCTCGTCGGCTTCTGCGTCGTCGTCGTGCTCCTGTACCTGCTGCTCCTGGGGCTGCTCGCCCAGGTGGCCATGGTGGGACGGGACGCCGGCGTCGTCGTCCTGATCGCCGGGCTCGCGGCCCTCGCCCTCGGGGACCTCGCCGTCACCCGGGAGCTCGTCGCCGGGGCGGCCGTCTGGGACTGGCGGCTCGCGGCGGTGCAGTGCTTCGCGTGGCCCGTCGTCCTCGGCGGCGTCGACGGCGTCGGCCGCGGCGCGCTCCTGGGCCGGCGCACCGGCAGGACGGACGAGGGCGAGAGCTACGCCGCGGTCGTGACGACGGCGGCCGTCTACGTCGTCTGGCTCGTCGCGCTGGGCGTCTTCGTCGCGACCGGGGCGGACGTCGTCACCGCGGTGCTCGGTCTCCTCGCCGTCGTCAGCGCGGGGCTGCGCGAGGTGCTGCGGCTGCGCTCCCGGCTGCGGGCCGTCCGGCGGCTGTCGCGCCAGGTCCGGGTCGACGCGCTCACCGGCCTCGGCAGCGCCCGGGCGCTCGCGGACGCCTTCGACGAGCTGGCCGGCGACGGCGGCGCCGCGTCGATGGTCCTGCTCGACCTCGACGGCTTCGCCGAGGTGGACGAGCGCCTCGGCCGCACCGCCTCCGACGTCGTCCTCGTGGGCGTGGCGGAGGCGCTCGCCCGTCGCTTCGAGGAGGCGCGGACCTTCCGGGCCGGGGGCGACGAGCTGGTCGTGCTCCTCGCCTGCGGGCCGGAGGAGGCGACGTCCGCGGCGGACGAGGCGCGCGCCCTCGTCGCGGCCGAGGCGGGCGCCCGCGGCCTGCCCGCGCTGACGGCGAGCGCCGGGATCGCGGGCGTGGACGCGGGCCCGGGACGGGGCCCGGGGACGGAGGGGGTGCCGGCGGCCCGGGACGTCCTCGCGGAGGCCACGACGGCCGCGGCCTCCGCCTCCCGCGCGGGCGGGGACCGGACCACCTGCTTCCGCGGGGCCGTCGCCGAGCGGCTGCGCCGCCGCGCCCTCGTGGAGCGCCGGCTGCGCCGGGCCCTGGCCGAGGACGCCCTGCACGTCGAGCTGCAGCCCCTCGTGCACCTCGGGACGGGCCGGCTGAAGGGCTTCGAGGTGCTCTCGCGGTGGGAGGACGAGGTCCTCGGCCGCGTCGGCCCGGAGGAGTTCGTCGAGGTCGCCGAGCACGCCGGCCTGGTGCCCGGGGTCGGGCGCTCGGCGATGCGCCGCGGCCTCGCGGCCCTGCGCGCCAGCGGCGCCGTCGAGCGCGGGCTGACGCTGTCCGTCAACGCCTCGCCGCTGGAGCTGCGCGACCCGGCCTACCCCGACCTCGTCCTCGCGGCCCTGGCCGCCGAGGACGTGCCCGCCACCGCCCTCGTCGTCGAGGTGACCGAGAGCCTCCTCGTCGAGGAGGACGACCCCGCCCTCGGCGTCATGGCGGCGCTGCGGGCGGCGGGCACGCGCATCGCGGTCGACGACGTCGGCTCGGGCTACGCCTCCCTGACCTACCTCGCGCGGCTGCCCGTCGACGTCGTGAAGGTCGACCGCTCGCTCGTCGCGGCCATGGACGACGCGCGCACGGCGCGCGTCCTGGAGGCGCTCGTGGGCCTCAGCCGGGCGCTCGGGCTCGTCGTGCTCGCCGAGGGCGTCGAGGAGCCGTGGCAGGTCGCACCGCTCGCGGGCTACGGCGTCGCGCTGGGCCAGGGGTGGCTGTGGTCGCGGGCCCTGCCGGTCGAGGCGCTCGCCCCCCTCGTGCGGGAGGACGCCCGGCGCCACCCGGGGCCCGTGCCGTCGTCCCCGCCCGTGCCGTCGTCCTCGCCGGGGCAGGGCGTGCCGGCGACCGCCTCGGCGCGGCGGCCGCCGGCGCTGCCGGCGCAGCGCCCGAAGGGGGAGGGCGCCGCGGCCGGCGTGCCCGGGAGCACCGGTGCACGGACGGAGGCGGGTGGGCCGGACGGGCTGCGGCGCTGACCGGGCCGCCGGAGGGGCGGAGGCGTCCCGGGGGCGACCTACCCTGGAGCGGTGGCCGACCCGTCCTCCTACCGCCCGCGGCCGGGGGAGGTCCCCGACTCCCCGGGCGTGTACCGGTTCCGCGACAGCCACGGCCGCGTCATCTACGTCGGCAAGGCGCGCAGCCTGCGGCAGAGGCTGGCGTCGTACTTCCAGGACCTCGCCGGCCTGCACCCGCGCACCCAGCAGATGGTGACGACCGCGGCCTCGGTGGAGTGGACGACGGTCGCGACCGAGGTCGAGTCGCTGCAGCTGGAGTACTCCTGGATCAAGGAGTTCGACCCGCGCTTCAACGTCAAGTACCGGGACGACAAGTCCTACCCGTACCTCGCCATCACGATGGGCGAGCCGATCCCTCGCGTGCAGGTGATGCGGGGGACCAAGCGGAAGGGGACGCGGTACTTCGGCCCCTACACGCACGCGTGGGCCATCCGCGAGACCGTCGACCTCCTCCTGCGCGTCTTCCCCATCCGCAGCTGCTCCGCGGGCGTGCTCCGCCGCGCGGCCCAGGTGGGACGGCCGTGCCTGCTCGGCTACATCGGCAAGTGCTCGGCCCCCTGCACGGGGAAGATCAGCGAGGAGGACCACCGGGCGCTCGCCGAGGACTTCGCGGACTTCATGGCCGGGAGCACCGCCAAGTTCGAGCGCCGGCTCGAGGCCGAGATGCGCGACGCCGCGGCCGACATGGACTACGAGCGGGCCGCCCGTCGTCGGGACGACCTCGGTGCCCTGCGCCGCGCGCTCGAGAAGAGCGCGGTCGTGCTGCCCGACGCGACGGACGCCGACGTCTTCGCCCTGGCCGAGGACGAGCTCGAGGCCGCCGTCCAGGTCTTCCACGTCCGCGGCGGCCGCATCCGCGGCCAGCGGGGCTGGGTCGTGGAGAAGGTCGAGGACGTCACCACCGCGGGGCTCGTCCAGCACCTCCTGCAGCAGGTCTACGGGGACGCGGGCACGCTCTCGTCGGCGGCCGCGGACCGCGAGGACGCCTCCGCGCGCCGGCCCGGCGAGGAGCGCACGGCGCCGACGGGCGCCGTGCCCCGCGAGGTGCTCGTTCCCGTGGAGCCGGCGGACGCCGCCGACGTCACCACCTGGCTCACGGGCCTGCGCGGGTCCACGGTCGACGTCCGCGTGCCGCAGCGCGGCGACAAGCGGGCCCTCCTGGAGACGGTGGCGAAGAACGCCTCGCAGGCGCTGGCCCTGCACAAGACGCGCCGTGGCGGCGACCTCACGACGCGCAGCCTCGCGCTGGCCGAGCTGCAGGAGGCGCTGGGCCTGGACGAGGCCCCGCTGCGGGTCGAGTGCTACGACGTCTCGAACCTCCAGGGCACCGAGGTCGTCGCGTCCATGGTCGTCTTCGAGGACGGCCTGCCGCGCAAGGGGGAGTACCGGCGCTTCGCCGTCCGCGGGGAGTCGGTGCGGGCCGGGGACGCCCAGGACGACACGGCCGCGCTCCACGAGGTGATGCTGCGGCGCTTCCGCCGGCACCTCGTGGACGGGATCCCGTCCGCGGGGTCGCCGGCGCCCGAGGAGGTCGCCGCGCCGGCGGACGGCGACGTCGAGCCGGTGCCCGCCGGTGGGGGGCGCGTCCGGGACGAGCAGGGAGCCACCGCGGCCGGGGAGGCGGGCCACCAGCCCGTCGACCCGGAGACCGGGCGCCCGCGGCGCTTCGCCTACCCGCCGCAGCTCGTCGTCGTGGACGGCGGGCAGCCGCAGGTCGAGGCGGCCGCCCGCGCCCTCGACGAGCTCGGGGTCACCGACGTGGCGCTCGTCGGGCTCGCCAAGCGGCTGGAGGAGGTCTGGCTGCCGGGGGAGGAGTTCCCCGTCGTCCTCCCCCGCCAGAGCGAGGGCCTGTACCTGCTGCAGCGGGTCCGCGACGAGGCCCACCGCTTCGCCATCACCTACCACCGGCAGCGCCGCAGCTCCTCGATGACGCGCAGCGCCCTCGACGACGTCCCGGGTCTCGGGCCCGCGCGGCGCCAGGCGCTGCTCAAGCGCTTCGGCTCCCTCAAGCGGCTGCGCGCCGCCACGGTGGACGAGGTGTGCGAGGTGCCGGGCGTCGGACCCGCGACCGCCCGCGCCGTGCTGGACGCCCTCGCCCCGGCCGGCGAGCGCGTCCCCGCGCAGACGTCCTCGCGCCGGGAGGGCCGCGGCGG
This sequence comes from Pseudokineococcus basanitobsidens, assembly GCF_037482545.1. NCBI lineage: Bacteria > Bacillati > Actinomycetota > Actinomycetes > Kineosporiales > Kineosporiaceae > Pseudokineococcus > Pseudokineococcus basanitobsidens. The sequence continues at coordinate 300,983 of NZ_JBBIAA010000003.1, forward strand.
GGCCGAGGAGGCACCGCTGCGGGTCAACACCGCGACGGGCGAGCTGCTCGACGACTGAGACGGGCGGACGTCGACGCGCGCCGCCGCCGCTGCGATCATCGCGGGGTGAGCGACGAGCGCCCCGGCGCGGACCAGACGCCGCCCGAGCCCCCGGCCCCGGGACGACCGAGCCCCTGGGGCAACCTCGAGGAGACCGGCGAGGTCCCCGTCGTCGACGGGGACGACGCGGGGCGGACGGCCCTGACGGCGGGCCGCCCCGGGGGTCCGGGCCGCCCCGGGCCCGCGGCCGGTGACGGGCCCGCGGCCGGTGACAGGCCCGCGGCCGGTGACAGGCCCGCGGCCGGTGACGGGCCCGCGGCCGGTGACGAGCCCCCCGGCTGGTCCGCCACCTCCTCCGGCCCGCCGGCGTCGTCGCTGCCCGCGGCCGGCGGTCAGGTCCCCGTGCCGGCGGGCGGCGACGCCCCGGGCGGCGGTGACGCCGGCGGTGCCCCGGTCGGCGAGGACGGTGCCCCGGTCGGCGAGGACGGGCCCGGGCCGGCCCGCGACCCCGGGACCACGGAGGTCCTCGTCATCACCGGCATGTCCGGCGCCGGGCGCTCGACGGTCGCCGACCGGCTGGAGGACCTGGGCTGGTACGTCGTCGACAACCTGCCGCCGCAGATGCTCGGCGCCCTCGCGGGCCTCGCCGCCCGGGCCCGTCGGGGGCTCCCGCGGGTGGCGGTGGTCCTCGACGTGCGCGGCCAGGAGTTCTTCCCCGAGGTCCAGTCCGCGCTGGGCGAGCTCCGCGGCCGCGGGGTCGTCGTCCGGGTGCTGTTCCTCGAGGCCTCCGACGAGGCGCTGGTCCGACGCTTCGAGTCGGTCCGCCGGCCGCACCCGCTGCAGGCCGGCGGCCGCATCCTCGACGGCATCCGGCGCGAGCGGGACCTCGTCGCCGCCCTGCGCGGCGGTGCCGACCTGCTCGTCGACACGAGCGCGCTCAACGTGCACCAGCTCGGGGCGCGCGTCGCGGAGGACTTCGGGGAGCGCGGGCGCCCGCAGCTCCAGCTCACGGTGATGTCCTTCGGCTTCAAGTACGGCATCCCGGTCGACGCCGACCACGTCAGCGACGTCCGCTTCCTGCCCAACCCGTACTGGGACCCCGCGCTCCGGGCGCACACGGGGCAGGAGGACGTCGTCCGCGACTTCGTCCTGGCCCAGCCCGGGGCCGAGCAGTGGCTGGAGCGGTACTCGGCCGCCCTGGAGCCCGTGGTCGCCGGCTACCGGCGCGAGCACCGCGGCTTCGCGACCGTGGCCGTCGGCTGCACCGGGGGCAAGCACCGCTCCGTCGCCCTCGGCGAGCAGCTGGCCGCGCGCCTCGCGGGCACCGACGTGAGCACGCGCGTCGTCCACCGCGACCTGGGTCGCGAGTGAGGCCGCCGACGGCGCCGGCCACCGGGGCGCTGCCCGCCGCGCCGCCCGCGGCAGGGCGCGTGCCGGGGGAGGGGGTCACCGCCTCGCCCTCCGTGGTCGCCCTCGGCGGCGGGCACGGGCTGTCGGCCTCGCTGACCGCCCTGCGCCACCTCACCGAGCACCTCACCGCCGTCGTCACGGTGGCGGACGACGGCGGCTCCAGCGGGCGCCTGCGCGAGGAGCTCGGGGTCCTGCCCCCCGGGGACCTGCGGATGGCGCTGGCCGCCCTCTGCGACGACGCCGACTGGGGGAGCACCTGGCGCGACGTCGTGCAGCACCGCTTCTCCGGCCGCGGCGACCTGCGCGGGCACTCCGTCGGCAACCTGCTCATCGTCGCCCTCTGGGAGCTGCTCGGCGACACCGTGGCGGGGCTGGACTGGATCGCCCACCTGCTCGGGGCCAGGGGGCGGGTGCTGCCGATGTCGCTCGTCCCGCTCGTCGTCGAGGGCGACGTCGCGCCGCCGGACGGGGGCGCCGCCCGGGTCGTGCGCGGCCAGGTGGCCCTCGCGACCGCGACGGGGCGGATCGGGGACGTGCGCCTGGACCCGGCGTCCCCGCCCGCCTGCCCCGAGGCGGTCGAGGCGGTGCTCGAGGCGGACTGGGTCGTGCTCGGGCCGGGGTCGTGGTTCACGAGCGTGATGCCGCACCTGTGCGTGCCCGAGCTGGCGGAGGCCCTCACCGGCACCCGGGCCCGCCGCTGCGTCGTGCTCAACCTCACCTCCAGCCAGGCGGAGACCGCGGGTCTCACGCCCGCCGACCACCTCGCCGCGCTCGCCCGGCACGCGCCGGACCTGCGGCTGGACGCCGTCGTGGCGGACCCGCGCTCGGTGGGGGTCGAGGCCGCGGAGGCCCTCTCCGCGGTCTGCGCCGACCTCGGCGCGCAGCTCGTCCTGCGCCACGTGGCGCGCTCCTCGGCGGCCGAGGTCCACGACCCGCTGCGCCTGGCGGCCGCGTTCCGCGACGCCTTCGAGGGCGCCGAGCCTGCCGGGCACCGGGGCGCCGCCGCACCGCCCGGGGACCGACGGGGCGGTGCGAGGATGGGGGCATGGCACTGACGGCGCAGGTCAAGGACGAGCTCAGCCGCCTCCCCGTCACCCGCTCCTGCGACCGCAAGGCCGAGACCTCGGCGGTGCTGCGCTTCGCCGGGGGCCTCCACATCGTCTCCGGGCACGTGGTGGTCGAGGCCGAGCTGGACACCGGGGCGGCCGCCCGCCGGCTCCGCAAGGACGTCACCGAGGTCTTCGGCGCCTCCTGCGACGTCGTCGTCCTGTCGCCGGGCGGGCTGCGCCGCGGCACGCGCTACGTCGTCCGGGTCGTCCGGGACGGCGAGGCGCTCGCCCGCCAGACCGGCCTGCTCGACGGCCGCGGCCGGCCCGTGCGCGGGCTGCCGCCGCAGGTCGTGGGCGGCGCGGCGTGCTGCGCCGAGTCCGCCTGGCGGGGCGCCTTCCTCGCGCACGGCTCGCTCACCGAGCCCGGCCGCAGCGCGTCGCTGGAGATCACCTGCCCCGGCCCCGAGGCCGCGCTGGCGCTCGTCGGCAGCGCGCGCCGGCTCGGCGTCGCCGCCAAGGCCCGCGAGGTGCGGGGCGTCGACCGCGTCGTCGTCCGCGACGGCGACGCCATCGGCGCCCTCCTGACCCGCCTCGGCGCCCACGACGCGGTCCTCGTGTGGGAGGAGCGGCGGATGCGCCGGGAGGTGCGGGCCACGGCCAACCGCCTCGCGAACTTCGACGACGCGAACCTCCGACGCTCGGCCCGCGCCGCCGTGGCCGCCGGGGCCCGGGTCGAGCGGGCGCTGGAGATCCTCGGCGACGACGTCCCCGAGCACCTGCTCGTCGCCGGGCGGCTGCGCTGCGAGCACCGCCAGGCGTCGCTCGAGGAGCTGGGCGCCATGGCCGACCCCGTCATGACCAAGGACGCCGTCGCCGGCCGGATCCGCCGGCTCCTCGCCATGGCCGACCGCCGCGCGGCCGAGACCGGCGTCCCCGGCACGGAGGCCGGCCTCACGCCGGACATGCTCGAGGTCTGAGACCACGGCGTCAGGCGCGCCGGCACGTGTGACCCGCATCACATCCGGGGGCGGGTCACCCCGTACCGTCGGGGCGGCATCCCCTAGGGTCGGCGGCGAGGGCCGCGCCCGGGCGGGCAGGACCACCGACCGCGGTGGCACCCGTCGCGCCCGGCGGCCCGGCCAGCCGAGCAGCACCGACCGTCCGCCCGCTCCCCCGCGGGCCCCCGACCGCTCAGGAGACTCGACGTGACCATCCGCGTGGGCATCAACGGCTTCGGCCGCATCGGCCGCAACTTCTTCCGCGCCGCGCTGGCGTCCGGGGCCGACGTCGAGGTCGTGGCCGTCAACGACCTCGCCGACAACAACGCCCTGGCGCACCTGCTGAAGTTCGACTCGACGCTCGGGCGTCTCGCCGAGGACGTCTCCGCGGACGAGCAGGGCATCACGGTCGGCGGCCGGCACGTGCGCGTGCTGTCCGAGCGCAACCCGGGCGACCTGCCCTGGGGCGACCTGGGCGCCGACGTCGTCGTGGAGTCCACCGGGCTGTTCACGGCGGCGTCGAAGGCCCGCGCGCACGTCGAGGCGGGCGCGAAGAAGGTCATCATCTCGGCGCCCGCCTCCGACGAGGACGTCACCGTCGTCATGGGCGTCAACCACGACCAGTACGACCCGGCGCAGCACACGATCATCTCCAACGCCTCCTGCACGACGAACTGCCTCGCCCCGATGGCCAAGGCCATCCACGACGAGTTCGGCATCAAGCAGGGCCTGATGACGACGGTGCACGCCTACACCGCGGACCAGAACCTCCAGGACGGCCCGCACAAGGACCTGCGCCGGGCCCGCGCGGCCGCGCTGAACATCGTCCCCACCTCGACGGGCGCGGCGAAGGCGATCGGCCTCGTCCTGCCCGAGCTCAAGGGGCGCCTGGACGGCTACGCGCTGCGCGTGCCGGTGCCGGTCGGCTCGGCGACGGACCTCACCGTGACCGTCGGCCGCGAGACGACCGTCGAGGAGGTCAACGCCGCGGTGAAGGCCGCCGCGGACGGCGCCCTCGGCCCGTACCTGAGGTACTCCACCGACCCGCTGGTGTCGGCCGACATCACGCAGGACCCGGCGTCGTGCATCTTCGACTCGGGCCTCACCAAGGTCATCGGCGACCAGGTCAAGGTCGTCGGCTGGTACGACAACGAGTGGGGCTACTCCAACCGCCTCGTCGACCTCACCACCCTCGTCGGCTCGAGCCTGTGAGGGACCTCGACCAGCTGGCCGAGCAGGTCGACGGGCTCGCGGGCAAGCGGGTCCTCGTCCGCAGCGACCTCAACGTCCCCCTCGCGCAGGAGGGCGGCTCCCGCCGCATCACCGACGACGGCCGCATCCGGGCCTCGCTGCCGACGTGGCAGCGGCTGCTCGACGTCGGCGCGAAGGTCGTCGTGTGCGCCCACCTCGGCCGGCCGAAGGGGGCGCCGGAGGAGCGGTACTCGCTGGCGCCGGTCGCCGAGCGGGTCCGCGAGCTGCTGCCGGGCGTGACCGTCCGGTTCGCGACCGACGTCGTGGGGAGCTCCGCACGGGAGGAGGCCGACGCCCTCGGCGACGGCGAGCTGCTGCTGCTGGAGAACCTCCGCTTCGAGCCGGGCGAGACGTCCAAGGACGACGACGTGCGGGGCCGCTTCGCCCGTGACCTCGCCGACGGCGCGAGCGCCTACGTCGGCGACGGCTTCGGCGCCGTCCACCGCCGCCACGCCTCGGTCTACGACGTGCCGCGGCACCTGCCGTCGGCCGCGGGCGGCCTCGTCCTCGCGGAGGTCGAGGTGCTGCAGCGGCTGACGGGCGAGCCGGCGCGGCCGTACGTCGTCGTGCTCGGGGGCTCGAAGGTCTCCGACAAGCTCGGCGTCATCGAGGCGCTGCTGGGACGGGCCGACCGGATCCTCGTCGGCGGCGGCATGGTCTTCACGTTCCTCGCCGCCCAGGGCCACGACGTCGGCACGAGCCTGCTCGAGGCCGACCAGCTGGACGCGGTCCGCGGCTACCTCGCGACCGCGGCGGAGCGCGGCGTGGACGTCGTCCTGCCGACCGACGTCGTCGCGGCGACCGCCTTCTCCGCCGACGCCGAGCACGCGGTCGTGCCGGTCGACGCGATCCCCGCGGACCGGATGGGCCTCGACATCGGGCCCGCGTCCGCGTCCGCGTTCGCCGAGGCCCTCGCGGGGGCCGGCACCGTCTTCTGGAACGGCCCCATGGGCGTCTTCGAGATGGAGCCGTACGCCGCGGGGACCCGGGCGGTCGCCGAGGCCATCGCCGGCTCGGACGCCTTCTCGGTCGTCGGCGGGGGCGACTCGGCGGCCGCGGTGCGGGCGCTCGGCCTGTCCGAGGACGACTTCGGGCACATCTCGACCGGTGGGGGGGCGAGCCTGGAGTACCTCCAGGGCGAGGAGCTCCCCGGCCTGCAGGCTCTGGAGGGCTGAGCAGTGGCAGCAGCACCCGCGGGCGGCCCCGGCGCCCCCCGTACCCCGCTCATGGCGGGCAACTGGAAGATGAACCTCGACCACCTGCAGGCGGCCTCCACGGTCCAGAAGCTGGCGTGGACGCTGCAGGACGCCAAGCACGACCCGACGTCCGTCGAGGTCGTCGTGGTGCCCCCCTTCACCGACCTGCGCACCGTGCAGACGCTCGTCGACGGCGACTCCCTCGCCCTGCGGTACGGGGCCCAGGACCTCTCCCCGCACGACTCCGGCGCGCACACCGGTGACGTCTCGGGCGCCATGCTCGCCCGGCTCGGCTGCTCCTACGTCGTCGTCGGCCACAGCGAGCGGCGCGAGGCGTACGACGAGACCGACGACGTCGTGGCCGCCAAGGCCGCCGCCGCGCTGCGGCACGGCATCACCCCCGTCGTCTGCGTGGGGGAGGGTCTCGACGTCCGCCAGGCCGGCCGCCACGTCGAGCACGTGCTCGCCCAGGTGGACGGCTCGCTCGCCGGGCTGGACGCGGCCGCCGTCGCCGGGCTCGTCGTCGCCTACGAGCCCGTCTGGGCCATCGGCACCGGGGAGGTCGCGACGCCGGCCGACGCCCAGGAGGTCTGCGGGGCGATCCGTGCGCGCGTGCGGGAGACCTTCGGCGACGAGGCGGCCGACGGGGTCCGGGTGCTCTACGGCGGCTCGGTGAAGCCGGGCAACGTCGCGGCCGTCATGGCCGAGGCGGACGTCGACGGAGCGCTCGTCGGCGGCGCGAGCCTGGACCCGGCGGACTTCGCCGCCATCGTGCGCTACCAGCACCACCACGGCGGTCGCTGACCGGGGCGACGCCCGGGCCCGTGCGGGCCGTCCGGTGCCGTCGGACCAGGACGGGGCGCCCGGTCCCGTACCCTGGGCGCCGCGCAGCCGGACCGCGGGAACGTCGGGCCCTGCGCCAGCACGACCTGACCGCCGCCGGCGCCCGCGCCGGACCACCGAGCACGCGGCCCACCGCCGCGAGCACCCGCGAGGGGGAGCACCGCCGTGATCGACGTCCTGAGGATCGTCCTGCTGGTCCTCCTCGCCATCACCGGGCTCTTCCAGGTGCTGCTCGTGCTGCTCCACAAGGGCAAGGGCGGCGGCCTGTCGGACATGTTCGGCGGGGGCATGTCCGCGAGCGTCGGCAGCTCCGGCGTCGCCGAGCGGAACCTCAACCGGCTCACCGTGGGCATGGCCCTCGTGTGGGCGGCCGTCGTGGTCCTCCTCGGTCTGGTCGAGCGCTTCGACCCGACGCTCTAGCCGCCACCTCCGGACCGGGCCTGGCCCGGACGACGGACGACCGCCCCGGCAGGGCGGACCGCGGGCGCCGCCCGCGACGACGACCACCAGCACCAGGACAGCGCGCAGGCGCACGAGCGAGGAGGGACCACGTGGCGGGAGGAAACGCGATCCGCGGCAGCCGGGTCGGCGCCGGGCCGATGGGGGAGGCGGAGCGCGGCGACAGCGCGCCCCGCGTCGTCGTGCCGTACTGGTGCGCGAACGGGCACGAGGTCCGTCCGAGCTTCGCTCAGGACTCGGGCGTCCCGGTCCCCGAGACGTGGGACTGCCCGCGCTGCGGGCTGCCGGCCGGCCAGGACCGCGCCAACCCGCCGCAGGCCCTGCGGAACGAGCCCTACAAGACGCACCTCGCCTACGTGAAGGAGCGGCGCAACGACGCCGACGGGGCGGCGCTGCTCGAGGAGGCTCTCGAGTCGCTGCGGGCGCGACGCCTCGTGCCCTGACGGACCGCGTCGCCCGACGGGATTGACGTCGGACGCCGAGAGGCCCGCACCCCCCCGGGGGTACGGGTCTCTCGGCGTCCGGGTCAGCCGCCGTCGCCGGCCAGCCGGGACGCCGCCCCGCGGTCCACGAGCCACCGGGTGGCCCGGCGACCGCGGGCCGCGACCGCCGGGGTGCGCTGCACGTCCTCGGTGTCGTCGAGCCCCCGTGCGACCGCCCGGGCCTTGTCGTCGCCGGCCACGACGAGCCAGACCTCGACCGCCGAGCGGATCGCGTCCAGCCCGAGGCTGAGCCGCAGCGCCGGCGGCTTGGGCGCGTCGTCCTCGACCACGACGGCGACCTCCGGCGTGCCCAGGGTGGGGCGCCCCGGGAACAGTGACGCCACGTGGCCGTCGGGCCCCACGCCCAGCATCAGCACGTCGAACGCCGGCACGCCCGGGCTGCGCCGTCCGTCCCCGTCGACCTCGGGGTCCCCGAGGTCCTCGGCGTGCTCGGCCAGCTCGGCGGCGTAGCGTGCCGCGGCGTCGACCGGCGCGAGCCCGTCGTCGGCCGAGGGCATGGGGTGCCAGTGCACGGCCGCCAGCAGCGGCGCCCGGCCGAGCGCGGCCCGGGCCTGGGCGTCGTTGCGCTCGTCGCTGCTCGCCTCGACGAGGCGCTCGTCCCCGAACCACAGGTGCACGCGGGACCAGTCCAGCGCCGCGGTGGGGTCCTCGGCGACGTCCGCAGGGTCGTCCTCCTCCGTCCCGACCGCCGCGGCGACCGCCTCGAGCGTGCGCCCGCCGACCCGCCCGCCGGTGAGCACGACGTGCACGGGCGCCGGTGCGGGACGGCTGCCCAGGACGTCGGCCACGGCGGAGATCAGCCGGGCGGCCGTCGTGCGGGCCAGGTCCTCGGCGTCCTCGTGCAGGGCGACCTCCACGTCCCCGACGCCCTGCCCGGGGTCCCCCCCGGGGGTCACGAGCCCGCTCCGGGCGCGGCCCGGACGACCTCGTCCGCCGCGGCGGACGGTGCCTGCTCGACGGCGTCGGCGGGGGCCTGCGGGGAGGTGGTGACCACCTCGGAGTCGTCCGTCGCCTCGTCGGTCGGCGGTGCGTCCTGCGGCTCGGCCGCCTCCACGGCGGCCGCGTGCTCGCGTCCCTCGCGCTCGCGCTGCGAGAGCCGCGTGCGCGCCGCGCTGCGGGACACGCCGGTGCCGCGGTGCTCCGCCGCGGACTCCGTGAGGCGCCGTGCCCGGCCGAGGCGGCCGAGGCCGTCCGTGAGGACCTCGCCGTAGACCTCGTCGGGGTCGAGACGGCGCAGCTCCTCGGAGAGGCAGTCGCGCACGCTGCGGCGGGGGAGCGAGACCTGCCGCTCCGGCTGGCCCGGCGCCGTCAGCAGCGCCGTGGCCCCCTCGGGCCGGACGAGCTGGACGTCGCCGCTGCGTCGCTCGAGGCGCACCCCGACGATGCCGGTCCCGCTGGAGCTGCGCACGCGCGTCACCGGGCAGTCCAGGGCGAGCCCGAGCCAGGCGGCGAGCAGGTCGGTGCTGGGGGAGTCCTCGGCGCCGGTGACGCTCGCCGTCAGCACCGGGTCGTGCGGCGGCTGGTCCAGCGCGGCGGCGAGCAGGCCCCGCCACAGCGTCAGCCGGCTCCAGGCGAGGTCGGTGTCACCGCCGGCGTGGCCGGCCGCGAGCGCCTGCAGCGCCTTGAGCGGACGGCGGGCGGCGCCGGAGTCGGTGATGCGCCGCTGCGCCATGGCACCGAGGGGGTCGTCCACCGGGACGGCGGGCGGCTCGCCCGGCCACCAGACGACGACGGGGGCGTCCGGGAGCAGGAGCGGCACGACGACCGCGTCGCCGTGGCGGGCCAGCTCGCCGTACAGCCGCGCGACGACGACCTCGCTCGCACCGGCGTCCCCGCCCACGCGGATCTGGCCGTCGAGCCGGCTGGCGCCGCGGCGGCTGCCCCGGGCGATGACGAGCACGCGGCAGGGGTGCTCGCGGCTGGCGTCGTTCGCGGCCGCGATGGCCTCCTCGGCGCCCTCGTCACCGGTCGCGATGACGAGCGTGAGGACGCGTCCGAGGGCGATCGCGCCGCCCGTCTCGCGCAGGTCGACGAGGCGGCGGTTGAGCGCGCTCGTCGACGTCGAGGGCAGGTCGATGATCACGGGCGCCTCCACTCGCGGCCGTCGCGCGCCATCATCGCGAAGGCGCTCTCGGGGCCCCAGCTGCCCGACGGGTAGGTCTCCGGGACGCCCGCGGCGGCCCAGTGCTCGATGACCGGGTCGAGGATGCGCCAGGACAGGTCGACCTCCTCGTGCCGCGGGAACAGCGGCGGGTCGCCCAGCAGGACGTCCAGGATGAGGCGCTCGTAGGCCTCCGGGCTGGACTCGGTGAAGGCGTGGCCGTAGCCGAAGTCCATCGTCACGTCGCGCACCTCCATGGCGGTCCCGGGGACCTTGGAGCCGAAGCGCAGCGTCACGCCCTCGTCCGGCTGCACCCGAACGACGAGGGCGTTCTGCCCCAGCTCCTCGGTCGCCGTCTGCTCGAAGGGCAGGTGCGGCGCACGGCGGAACACGACGGCGATCTCGGTGACCCGGCGGCCGAGGCGCTTGCCGGCCCGCAGGTAGAAGGGCACGCCCGCCCAGCGGCGGGTGTCGATCTCCACCTTCACCGCCGCGAAGGTCTCGGTGGTCGAGCCCGGCGGGATCCCGTCCTCCTCGAGGTAGCCGCGGACCTCGCGCCCGCCCTGCCACCCGGGGGCGTAGCGGCCCCGGGCGGTGGAGGCGTCGAGACCCTCGGCCGGGTGCCGGACGGCGGACAGGACCTTCTCCTTCTCCGCGCGCAGGTCCGCGGCGTCGAAGGAGACCGGCTCCTCCATCGCCGTCAGCGCGAGCAGCTGCAGCAGGTGGTTCTGGATGACGTCACGGGCGGCACCGATGCCGTCGTAGTAGCCGGCGCGCCCGCCGATGCCGATGTCCTCGGCCATCGTGATCTGCACGTGGTCGACGTGGTGGGCGTTCCAGGTCGGCTCGAAGAGCTCGTTCGCGAAGCGGAGGGCCAGGAGGTTCTGGACCGTCTCCTTGCCGAGGTAGTGGTCGATGCGGAACACCGAGTCCGACGGGAAGACCCGCTCCACCACGGCGTTGAGCTCCCGCGCCGACGCGAGGTCGTGCCCGAAGGGCTTCTCGATGACGACCCGGCGCCAGGAGCCATCGTCGGCGCGGGCCAGCCCCGAGCGGTCGAGCTGCTCGCAGACGACGGGGAAGCTCGACGGGGGGACCGAGAGGTAGAAGGCGACGTTGCCGCCCGAGCCCCGCGCGGCGTCCAGGTCGCGGACCGTCCGTGCCAGCTCGTCGAAGGCCGCGTCGTCGCCGAACTCGCCGGGGATGAAGCGCAGGCCCTCGGCGAGCTGGCGCCACACCTCCTCGCGGAACGGCGTCCGCGCGTGGTCCCGCACGGCGTCGTGGACGACGCTGGCGAAGTCCTCATCGGCCCACTCGCGACGGGCGAAGCCGACCAGCGAGAAGCCCGGCGGCAGGAGGCCGCGGTTGGCGAGGTCGTAGACGGCGGGCAGGAGCTTCTTGCGGGCGAGGTCGCCGGTCACCCCGAACATCACGAGGCACGAGGGGCCGGCGATGCGGGACAGCCGCTTGTCCCTCGGGTCGCGCAGCGGGTTCACCTCGGCCGCCCCGCGGCCGTCGCCCAGCAGGCCCGGGGGGGGGGGGGGGGGGGGGGGGGG
>NZ_JBBIAA010000003.1:312446-319814 GCF_037482545.1 Pseudokineococcus basanitobsidens
CCCCGCGGCCGTCGCCCAGCAGGCCCGCGCGGGCGGGGCGTCGAGCGCCCCGCCCGCGCCCCGCGGCCGTCGCGGTGGCCGTCATGCGGCGCCCCCCGAGGACGACCGCGACAGGACCTCGTGCACGCGGCCCAGGGCCGACCTCGACGTGAGGTGCACGCGCAGCACCGGACGCCCGTGCCCGGCCAGCACCCCGGCGTCGCCGGCGGCCTGCGCCCGCTGGAGCACGCCGAAGCTGAACGGGCGGTCGGGGATGGGCAGGTCGTCGCCCGCCGGCTCGGACGTCACCTGGAGGTAGACGCCCGTCGCGGGCCCGCCCTTGTGGTACTGGCCGGTGGAGTGCAGGAACCTGGGGCCCCAGCCGAAGGTGACCGGCCGGCCGGTCCGGGCGGCGAGCGCCTCGCGCACCTGCTCCAGGTCGGCGTCGCCCTCGCGGTCGAGGTAGGCCATGACGGCCAGGTAGCCGCGGTCGTCGGGGACCTCGGGCAGCTGGGCGAGCAGCGCGTCGACCGCGCCGTCGAGCGTCGTGACCCCGTCCAGCAGCCCCGGCGTCGCGCGCAGCTCCACGTCGCCGTCCACGACGTCGGCGGGCTCGGGCTCGGGCGAGCCGTCGAGGAGCTCGCGCGTCGCGTCCTTCGCGCTCTCGACGTCGGGCTGGTCGAAGGGGTCGATGCCCAGGAGCCGCCCGGCGACGGCCACGGCGGTCTCCCACAGCACCATCTGCGCACCGAGCGAGCCGCTCGTCCACGCGGTCGCCCCGCTGACGTCGGGCGCCGCGCCGTCGCCCCCGGCCGAGCCCGCGTCCGCGACGAGGCGGACGACGAGGGCGTCCTGCGGCGGGGAGGCGACCTCGGGGGAGGAGGGGCCGGCGACGACGACGGGCAGGAGCCCGGTGCCCTGCTTGCCGGTGGACTCCGCGACGAGCTGCTCGGCCCACGCCCCGAAGCCGGAGAGCGGCGTGCCGTCCTCGACGAGCACGACCTTGTCGCGCAGGGGCCGCGTGCCGCCGAGGGCCGCGCCGAGCTGCAGGGCCGGGTTCCCGTCGTCGTCGGCGGCGAGCAGCGCGAGCGCCTCGGCGCCGTCCTCGAGCAGGCCCGCGACGTCCGCGCCGGCGAGGCCCGCCGGGACGAGGCCGAAGGCGGTGAGGGCGGAGTACCGCCCCCCGACGTCGGGGTCGGCCTCGAACAGGGCGCGGTAGCCCTCGCTGCGGGCCATGTCGGCGAAGGGGGAGCCCGGGTCCGTGACGACGACGACGCGGCGGGCCGCGTCCACCCCGGCGTCCGTCAGGGCCGCGACGAAGGCGCGGCGCTGGGAGTCGGTCTCGACCGTGCCGCCGGACTTGCTCGAGACGACCACGACCGTGCGCTCGAGGCCGTCGGCGAGCGCTCGACGCACCTGGCCGGGGTCCGTGCCGTCGAGGACGACGAGGGGGACCCCGGCGGTGGCGGTGATGACCTCGGGGGCGAGCGAGGACCCGCCCATCCCGCACAGGACGACGCGGTCGACGCCCTCGGCGGCGAGCTCGGCCCGCAGGGCCTCCACCCGGTCGGGCAGGTCGGCCGACCGCTCCCCGACCGCCACCCAGCCGAGCCGTCGTCCGGCCTCGTCCGCGGCGTCCGGGCCCCACAGGTCAGCCCGCTGGGCCGCGACGCCACCGGCGACGCCGTCGGCCACGAGTGCCGGCACGTGCTCGGCCACCGCCGCGGCCGCGGCCCCGGCGACGGCCACCGCGAGGCGGGGCGCGGGCTCCTCGCCCGCGTCGCCCGCCCCACCCGCCGCCGGGCTCACCGCTGGGCCTCGGCGTCGTCGTCGGCCGCGGACAGGCGGGCCAGCTCGTCGGAGACGGTCTGCTGGAGCTCGGTCCAGGAGTCCGCGAACTTCTTCACGCCCTCGCGCTCGAGCTGGTCGACGACGTCGGTGTAGGAGATCTCCAGGCGCTCGAGGTGGTCCATGACCGCCGTCGAGGCGTCGGCGGTGCCCGTCATCGTGTCGCCGTGCACCTGCCCGTGGTCGGCGGTCTTGTCGAGCGTCGCGCCGGGCATGGTGTTGACCGTGCCCGGGGCCACGAGCTCCGTCACGTACAGGGTGTCGGGGTAGTCCGGGTTCTTCACCCCGGTGGAGGCCCACAGCGGGCGCTGGGGGCGCGCCCCGGCGTCGGCGAGCACCTGCCAGCGCGGCGTGGCGAGCACCTCCTCGTACGCGGCCCAGGCGAGCCGGGCGTTCGCCAGGCCCGCCTGCCCGCGCAGCGCGAGGGCCTCCTCGGTGCCGATCTTCTCCAGCCGGCCGTCGATCTCCGTGTCCACGCGGCTCACGAAGAACGAGGCGACCGAGGCGATGCTCGACAGGTCGCGACCGGCCTCGCGCGCCTGCTCGAGACCGGTGAGGAAGGCGTTCATGACGGCCCGGTAGCGGTCGAGGGAGAAGATGAGCGTGACGTTGACGCTGATCCCCTCCGACAGGGCCGTGGTGATGGCGGGCAGCCCCTCGACGGTGGCGGGGATCTTCACCATGAGGTTGGGCCGGTCCACGGCCGACCAGATCTTCCGCGCGGCCGCGATGCTCCCCTCGGTGTCGTGCGCGAGGCCCGGCTCCACCTCGAGCGACACGCGCCCGTCGAGGTGGCCCGTGCGCTCGTAGACGGGCGCGAAGAGGTCGCACGCGCGGCGGACGTCCTCGGTCGTCAGCTCGAAGACGGCGTCGTCGACGCCCGCACCGCGCCGGGCGAGGGCCGTGGACTGCTCCGCGTACGCGTCGCCCTTGGACAGGGCGCTCGCGAAGATCGTCGGGTTGCTCGTGACGCCGACGACCGAGCTGCGGTCCACGAGGCGCTGCAGCTCCCCGCTCTCGAGCAGCTCGCGCGAGAGGTCGTCGAGCCAGACGGACACGCCCTCGGCGGACAGCTGGGCGAGCGGCCCGGTGCCGGTGGTCCCGGGGTCGGCCGAGGGGCCGGGGGTGCTGGACGGGGTGGTCACGATGTCCTCCAGGGCGTGTGCGCGGCGCGCCGGACGGCGTGCCGGGTGGTCCGTGCCGGGGCGGCGGGGGGACCGCAGGAACATCCCGCCGCCGCGCCCTCGGTCACTGCTGGTCGCCGGTCCCGGCGTCGGTCGGGGTGGTGGCGGCCCCGCCGGGGGTGTCGCCGCCGCGCGCGGCGGCGACGGACTCGCGGGCGGCGTCGGCCACCGCGTCGACGGTGATGCCGAACTCGCGGAAGAGGGTCTCGTAGTCCGCCGACGCGCCGAAGTGCTCGAGCGAGACCGTGCGGCCGGCGTCGCCGACGACGTCGCGCCAGCCCTGGGCCACCGCGGCCTCGACCGAGACCCGGGCCCGCACGGACGGGGGCAGGACCGAGGCGCGGTAGTCGTCGTCCTGCGCGTCGAACCACTCCCGGCACGGCATCGAGACGACGCGGGCGCGGACGCCCTCCGCGGCGAGCTGCTCCCGCGCCCCGAGGGCGAGCTGGACCTCCGAGCCCGTCGCGACGAGGAGGACGTCGGGGTCCCCGCCGTCCGCCTCGGCCAGCACGTAGGCGCCGCGGACGGTGCCGGCCGCGGACGCCAGGGTGGAGCCCTGCGCCTCGCCGTCACCGCGCTCCAGCGTCGGCAGCTTCTGCCGCGTCAGGGCCAGCCCGGCCGGGCGGTCGGTGTGCTCGAGCACGGCGCGCCAGGCCCACGAGGTCTCGTTGGCGTCCGCCGGACGGACCACGTCGAGACCCGGGATGGCGCGCAGCGCGGCGAGCTGCTCGACGGGCTGGTGCGTGGGGCCGTCCTCGCCGAGGCCGATCGAGTCGTGCGTCCACACGTAGATCGTGGGGATCGCCATGAGCGCGGCGAGGCGCACCGCCGGGCGCATGTAGTCGCTGAAGATGAGGAAGGTGCCGCCGTAGGCGCGGGTGCCGCCGTGGAGCGTGATCCCGTTGAGGATCGCGCCCATCGCGTGCTCCCGGATGCCGAAGTGCAGCGTCCGGCCGCCCTCGTCGCCCGGGAACATCTTCGTGGCCCGGCCCGGCGGGACGAAGGACCCCACGCCCTCCATCGTCGTGTTGTTGCTGCTGGCGAGGTCGGCGGAGCCGCCCCACAGCTCGGGGAGCACGTCCGCGAGCGCGGTGAGCACGTCGCCGGAGGCCGACCGCGTCGCGACGTCCTTGCCGGCGGGGAACTCCGGCACCGCGTCGGTCCAGCCCTCGGGCAGGCGGCGCTCGGACATGCGGTCGAGCAGCTCGGCGCGCTCGGGGTTCGCCTCGCGCCACGCCGTGTAGCGCTCCTCCCAGGCCGCGCGCACGCCCTTCGCCCGCTCGGTGCTCGCCCGCGTCACCTCGAGGACCTCGTCGTCGACCTGGAAGGTCCGCTCCGGGTCGAAGCCGAGGACCTCCTTGATGCCCCGCACCTCGTCGTCGCCGAGCGCGGAGCCGTGCGCGGCACCGGTGCCCTGCTTGGTGGGGGCCGGCCAGGCGATGACCGTCGTCAGCTTGATGATGGACGGGCGGCTCGTCTCCTCGCGGGCCTTCGTGATCGCCGTGTGCAGGCCCTCCACGTCCTCGGAGTAGGTGCCTCCCCGGGTGAAGTCGACGTGCTGGGTGTGCCAGCCGTAGGACGCGTAGCGCGCGAGCACGTCCTCGCTGAAGGAGATGTCCGTGTCGTCCTCGATGGAGATGCGGTTGTCGTCGTAGATGACGACGAGGTTCCCCAGCTCCTGGTGGCCGGCGAGGGAGCTCGCCTCGGAGGTCACGCCCTCCTGGACGTCGCCGTCGGAGGCGACGACGTAGATCGTGTGGTCGAAGGGGCTCGTCCCCGGGGCGGCGTCGGGGTCGAGCAGGTGCCGCTCGCGGCGGGCGGCCATCGCCATGCCGACGGAGCTGGCGAGGCCCTGGCCGAGCGGCCCGGTCGTGATCTCGACGCCGTCCGTGTGCCGGAACTCGGGGTGCCCGGGCGTCCTGGACCCCCACGTCCGCAGCGACTTGAGGTCGTCGAGGCCGAGGTCGTAGCCCGCCAGGTACAGCTGGATGTACAGGCTCAGCGACGAGTGCCCCGCGGAGAGCACGAAACGGTCCCGTCCGTGCCAGTGCGAGTCGGCGGGGTCGTGCCGCATCACCTTCTGGAAGAGGAGGTAGGCGGCGGGCGCGAGGCTCATCGCCGTCCCCGGGTGGCCGTTGCCCACCTTCTGCACCGCGTCCGCGGCGAGCACGCGGACGGTGTCCACGGCGCGCCGGTCGGCGTCGCTCCAGGTGAAGGCGTCCGGCGTCGTCTCGATGTCCATGCGCTCCTGCGTCCTTCCGCGGCCGCCGGGCGGTGCTCCCGGACCGGCGGACCGGTGTCGATGCGTGTGCTGCCTGCCTGGCCGTCCGACCGCTCCGGCCGGGAGGCCGGTGGGCGTCGACGGCGCCTGCTGGTGCCAGCGCCGCCCCGCCCCGTCCTCTTCCCTGCGCCCGCGCCCGACTTCGGTCGGGGCGGAGGAGGAGCCCTCGGGCCTCTGCGCGCAGGACCCTAGTGGCGCGGGACCCTCGCCGCCCGTGCGCGCCGAGGACCGACGCGCCGCCGACGAGGCCCTCGACCGGGCCGGCGGGGGCGGGCGGCGGCGCTCGCCCCGGCCAGGCCGTCGCCCGCGCGGACCGTCGGGCCGCCGACCCCCGCACGAGTCGTCCGCGTACGATCGGCCGCACGCGGCTGCGCACGTCCCCGGCCGGTGGCAGACCCGGGGACCCCGCGGGACGGGCCCTCGCGGGCACCGTGCGTGCGCGCCGTGGACCCGCCCCTCGAAGGATCGGACGAGACCTCCTCGTGAAGCTGTCGTGAGAGCGACCGACGCATCGCGGACGACCCCGGCCGGGTCGCCCGTCGTGGCCCCGGCGTCCGGTGGCGTCGGCGTCTCCGGGCCGCTGCACCCCGCGGCGTCGGGACGTCCGCAGCGCTCCCGCGCCGCCGCCTTCCTGGCGCTGACGAAGCCCCGCATCATCGAGCTGCTCCTCGTCACGACCGTCCCGACGATGCTGCTGGCCGCGGGCGGGCTGCCCTCGCCGTGGCTCGTCCTCGCGACCCTCGTCGGCGGGTCCCTCGCGGCGGGCAGCGCCAACGCCCTGAACTGCTACGTGGACCGCGACATCGACGCGCGGATGGACCGGACGCGCGAGCGGCCCCTCGTCACCGGCGAGGTGAGCCCCCGCGAGGCCGTCGTCTTCGGCGTCGGCCTCGGCGTGGCCTCGGTCGTGTGGCTCTCGCTCCTCGTCAACGTCCTGTCGGCGGCTCTCGCGCTCGCGGCGATCGCCTTCTACCTCTTCGTCTACACGCTCGGGCTGAAGCGGCGGACGTCGCAGAACATCGTGTGGGGCGGGGCGGCCGGGTGCATGCCGGTGCTCATCGGCTGGGCGGCGGTCACGGGGTCCCTGGCCTGGGCGCCGCTCGTGCTGTTCGGCGTCATCTTCCTGTGGACCCCGCCGCACTACTGGCCGCTGTCGATGCGCTACGCCCGGGACTACAGCTCCGTCGACGTCCCGATGCTGGGTGCGGTCGAACGACCGGGGCTCGTGGCGCGCAGGATCCTCGCCTACTCGTGGGCGATGGTCGCGTGCTCGCTGCTGCTGGTGCCCGTCGCCTCCACCGGCCCGGTCTACACGCTCGGTGCCGTGGTCCTCGGCGCGTGGTTCCTCGTCGAGGCGCACGCGCTGCGCCGCCGGGCCCGCCGCGCGGACGCCTCGCCGGAGCCCGTGGCGACGGCCGGCGCCATGCGCGTCTTCCACGTCTCCATCTCGTACCTCACCCTTCTCTTCGTCGCCGTCGGCGTGGACCCGTTCGTCCCCTGGTGGTGAGCCCCGTCCGACGTCGCCGCTCCCGGCGTTGAGGTCGGCGGCGCGGGGGCGAGCACGGGTCTGCCGCGGCGTGGACCCCGGTCGCCCCCGGGAGGGGCGTCGACAGGTCGCCTGTGCCCGCCGTCGTCCACAGCTCTCGCGGTGCGTGGGTCGTTGTCGGACCCTCCCGCTACCGTCCTCTCAGTCGAACACCTGTTCGACGTCGGTGGCGGGGTGGACGGGGTGGTGCGTGTGGCTCTCGACGACCGGCCGCCCCTGCCCGACGGCCACGACCCGGACGGGGACGCGGACGCACGCCCCAGCCAGGCCCCGGACGAGGTTGCGGACGAGCGCCCGGGCCAGGGCCGGGACGGCGATGGTGACGCCGGCGCTGCTGCTGCTGCTGGCGACGGGGCCGGCGGGTCCGGCGGGTCCGGGTGGGCGTTCCCGGGCAGCGAGCACCCGGAGCTGCCGGTGGCGCGGCGGCGGGCCCGGTCCCTGGTGGACGCCCTGGTGGACCAGGGCCGGGTGCGGGCGGTGTCCTACGCGGCGACGGTGGGTGCGGTCGCGGACCTGGTCGAGCAGATGGC
>NZ_JBBIAA010000004.1:0-49403 GCF_037482545.1 Pseudokineococcus basanitobsidens
CCCATCAGTGCTGGACCGGCTTGACCACCCTCACAGTCAGACCAGGCGGTGCATCCAGCCGTGCACGTCCTCGCCCCGGCCGGTCTGCACGTCCGTGAGCCGCGCCCGGATCGTCGCGGTGACCTCGCCGGTCCCGCCGTCCCCCGGCACGGAGCGGCGGCCGGGCTCGACGAGCGCTCCCACGGGGGTGACGACGGCGGCCGTGCCGCAGGCGAAGACCTCGCGGACCCGACCGCTCGCGCAGCCGTCGCGCCACTCGGCGACGTCGACGCGGCGCTCGACCACGTCGTGGCCGAGGTCGGCGGCGATCTGGAGCACCGAGGTGCGCGTGACGCCCTCGAGGATGGTGCCGGTGAGCTCGGGGGTGACGACGGTGCCGTCGTCGAGGACGAAGAAGAGGTTCATGCCGCCGAGCTCCTCGACCCAGCGGTGCTCGACCGCGTCGAGGAAGGCCACCTGGTCGCACCCGTGGGCCGACGCCTCCGCCTGCGCCTGCAGGCCCGCGGCGTAGTTGCCCCCGCACTTGGCGGCGCCCGTCCCGCCCGGGGCGGCCCGGCTGTACTCCTGCGAGAGCCAGATGGACACGGGCCGGATCTCGCCGCCGCCGAAGTAGGGGCCCGCGGGCGAGGCGATGACGAGGTAGGTCACCTCGGCGGACGGGCGGACGCCGAGGAAGCTCTCCGAGGCGAACATGAAGGGGCGCAGGTAGAGGCTGTCCTCGCCGCCGCCCGGCACCCAGTCGAGGTCGGCCGCGACGAGCTGCTCGACGGAGCGCAGGAAGGCGTCCTCCGGCAGGACCGGCAGGGCGAGGCGGCGCGCCGAGGCCGCGAAGCGCCGCGCGTTGGCCTCGGGGCGGAAGGCCCACACCGAGCCGTCCTCGTGCCGGTAGGCCTTGAGGCCCTCGAACACCTCCTGCGCGTAGTGCAGGACGGCGGAGGCCGGGCTCAGCGTGATGGGTGCGTGCGCGACGACGGCGTCGGAGCCCCAGCCGGCGGGCGTCCAGACCGCGCGGGCCATGTGGTCGGTGAAGTGCCGGCCGAAGCCCGGCGCGGCGAGGACCTCGGCGCGCTCGGCGTCCGGGCGGCGGACGACCCCCTCGGCGACGGGGAAGTCGAGGCGGACGTCCTGGACGGCAGCCGTCGGCACGCCCGCGGCCGAGCTGGCCGTCGCGTCGGGGGCCGGTGCCGGGCTGGAGGACGTCGTCGGGCTCGCCATGGCGGTCACGGTATCCCCGCGTGCCCGGCCCCCGACCCCCCGCGGACGCGGCTCACGCGAGAGCGGCGGCGACGGCGTCGCCGACCTGCGACGTCGTCCGCGGCGAGCCGCCGGCGCGCCGGCGCAGGTCCTCGGCCACGGCGCCGACGACGCGCTCGGACGCCTGCGGGTGGCCCAGGTGCTCCAGCAGGAGGGCGACGGACAGCACCGCGGCCGTCGGGTCGGCGCGGCCGGTCCCGGCGATGTCGGGTGCCGAGCCGTGGACGGGCTCGAACATGCTCGGCGCCTCGCGGGTGGGGTTGACGTTGCCCGACGCCGCCAGGCCGATGCCGCCCGTCACCGCGGCCGCGAGGTCGGTGACGATGTCCCCGAAGAGGTTGTCGGTGACGACGACGTCGAAGCGCGACGGGTCCGTGACGAGGAAGATCGTCGCGGCGTCGACGTGCAGGTAGTCCGTGCTGACGTCGGGGAACTCCGCCGCGACGGCGTCGACGGTCCGCCGCCACAGGTCCCCGGCGTACGTGAGGACGTTGTGCTTGTGCACGAGCGTGAGCCGTCGTCGCGGCCGCTCCTGCGCCCGGGCGAAGGCGTCGCGGACGACGCGCTCGACGCCGAAGGCGGTGTTGACGCTGACCTCGGTCGCGACCTCGTGCGGCGTCCCGACGCGCAGGGCGCCGCCGTTGCCGGTGTAGGGGCCCTCCGTGCCCTCGCGGACGACGACGAGGTCGACCTCGCCGGGGTCGGCCAGCGGCGAGGCGACGCCGGACAGCAGGCGGCTCGGGCGCAGGTTCACGTAGTGGTCGAGAGCGAAGCGCAGCCGCAGCAGCAGGCCCCGCTCGAGGACCCCGCTCGGGACGGACGGGTCGCCGACGGCGCCGAGCAGGATCGCGTCGTGGCCGCGGATCTCCTCGAGGGCGCTGTCGGGCAGGGTCTCCCCCGTCGCGTGCCAGCGGCGCGCGCCGAGGTCGTACTCGGTGCGCTCCACGACCAGGTCCAGGTCGCCCGCGACGACGTCGAGGACCTTCAGGCCCTCGGCGACCACCTCCGGACCGATGCCGTCGCCCGGGAGCACTGCCAGCCTGACCGTCTGCGCCATGCCTGCGAGGCTATGACGCGTCCCGCCCCTCAGGACCCGTGTCCCGGCGTGCGGACTCCTCGCCGGTGCTCTCGAGGACGAGCCGCACCGTCTCCTCGGGCTGGTCCCACATCGGGAAGTGGCCGCAGGAGTCGAACCAGTGCAGCTGCGCGTCCGGGAAGCGCTCGGTCGCCACGGCGGCCTGGCTCGGCGTGACGACGCGGTCCTGGCGGCCCCAGCCGAGGACCACCCGGCCCGGCGTCCCCCCGGCGGGTGCGCCCTCCTGCGGCGGCCCGTGGACGAGGGCGGCGAGCAGCGCGTCGTAGCTCGGCGCGGCCGCCCATCCCCGCAGCTCGCGCAGCACCAGCGCCGGCGGCAGCGCCCACGGGCGGGGGCTGAGCTGCGCCAGCAGCGCCGAGCGCGTCACCGGGTTGCCGGTGAGCACCGGCAGGACGGGGCGGAGGCCTCGGACCAGGCGGATGGAGGCCCCGATGGTGGCGCCGAACACGGCCAGCTGGCGGCGGTCCCAGAAGCCGCCCGGGTCGAGGGCGACCACGTCGCCGCCGACGCCGCGGCGGGCGAGCTCGAGCACGAGCCGGGCGCCGACGGAGCTGCCCACGAGGTCCGCGTCCCGGAGCCCCTGCTCCTCCAGGAAGGTGACCAGGGCATCGGCGAGGGAGGCGATCGACACCTCGCCCTCCAGCGGCGGCGTGCCGCCGAAGCCGGGGAGGTCGACGGCGACGACGTCGCGGTGGGCGGCCAGCCCGGGCAGGACGGGGTCCCAGGTGCGCGAGGTCGACCCGAGGCCGTGCACGAGGACGAGGGGGGCGCCGGCGCCGCGGCGCTCGTGGTGCATCTCCATGCTGGACGGTCGCACGCCCGCGGGGGGGGGGGGAACGCTAACNGCGCGAGGTCGACCCGAGGCCGTGCACGAGGACGAGGGGGGCGCCGGCGCCGCGGCGCTCGTGGTGCATCTCCATGCTGGACGGTCGCACGCCCGCGCGGGTGCGGCACCTCGCCGCCGCACCCGCGCCTCCTCCCCCCGCCCCGCCCCGCCCCGCCCCGCCCCGCCCCGCTGCGCGAGGCTGGACACGTGCCCGTCGTGAAGATCAACGCCATCTCGGTGCCCGAGGGCGCCGGCCCCGAGCTGGAGCGCCGCTTCGCCGCCCGCCTGGGCGCCGTCGACGGCACGCCCGGCTTCCTCGGCTTCGAGCTGCTCCGCCCGACCGCGGGCGAGGAGCGCTACTTCGTCCTCACCCGCTGGGAGGACGACGCCTCCTTCCGCGCGTGGAGCGAGGATGGCGACGCCGCCAGGGCCCACTCCGGGGAGCGTGCCCAGCCCGTGGCCACCGCCGCGCGGCTGCTGGAGTTCGAGGTCGTCGACCTGGACGGTCACGCCTCCGGGTCCTGAGCGACCGGTCCACGGACGTCGTTCCGTGGGGCTCTTCCCGGCCGTCCGGGATCGAACTCCGGCTCAGAAGGTGAGGACGACGCGCCCGCGCTGCTCGCCCACCTCGAGTCGTCGGTGGGCCTCGGCCGCTCGCTCTGCGGGGACGGTCCCGGCGACGCGCAGTGCGATCGTCCCGTCGGCGACCCTGGCCATGCGGTCCTCCAGCGAGGCCGTGTCCTCGAGGTGGTTCAGACCATGACGCTTGCCGTCGACGCTAGCGGGTCGCGCCGCTGAGAACTTCGAGCACGGCGTTGAAAACGGGGCGTGGCAGGCCGTTGCTGCTGAGCTCGGCCGCGAGCTCGAGGCGCTCGAGCCGCTGGAGCGCCGCGTAGGCCCTGTCCTTGACATCCACCTCGATGCGCGCGCGCTGCAGGATGGCGACTACCGCCGCCTGCACGTCCTGTGCGGCGGGCTGCGCGCCGACGATCTTCAGGAGGACATCTGCGTGAAGGTCGACGCGCTCGGCCCGGAGGCGGAGGCTCGGCCCGAGCAGCACCGCGGCGTCGTCGTCCCCGTCGACCACCTGCAGGGGGTGCTCGTGGTCGCCGACGACGAGGCTCGCGGCGCCGATCGACGAGACGCCGGCGAGGTCGAAGCACAGGGAGTCCAGGTTCCGCGGGCCCGCAGCACCCTCGGTGGTGAGGCCGACGGTGATGCTCAGGAGCCCCTCCTGCCGTCGGCAGGTCTGTCTTATGGAGGTGCGCCACGCGTCGGCTTGCGCCGTGCCGTCGTCCTCGGACAGCTCCGACGTGCCGTCGCCGGGCTGCACCCGCAGGACCAGGTCGCGCGGGTTCTCGACGACGGGGGCCGTGGCGTCCGAGGCGAGGGGGAGCACCGCACCCGCACGCACGAGGACCGGGTAGTGCTCCAGAGTCCGGTGCAGGGTGTGGGTACGGCCGCCGCGGTAGGTCGCACCGGTGAGCAGGTCCGTCCACTCCCCCTCGGGGAGCCACGCTGTGGCGGCCGCCATCTGGGACTCGGGGTCGCGCGGCGCGGTGATGGGCGCCACGAGCAGGTCGGGCCCGAGCAGGTAGGAGCTCGTGTGCTCGTAGGCCGCCTGCTCGCCGGGGTGCGCGTGGTACAGGGGACGCACGAGCGCGACGCCGTCGGTGGTGGAGCGCCACGCGGCCGTGTACAGGTAGGGCACGAGCACGTGCCGCAGCCGCAGGAAGCGCGTCGCGACGGGTCCGGCCTCAAGGCCAAGGTCCTGCGGGTCCTTCGAGGAGAAGTGGCTGGCCGACGAGTGCAGGCGGTTGACCGGCGACAGCGCTCCGAACTGGACCCAGCGGGCCGTGAGCTCCGGGTCGGTGGTGCCGTGCATGTGCCCACCGATGTCATGGCTCCACCAGAAGTACCCGATGTTGGCGGCTGTCGCGGTGAAGTACGGCTGGAAGCGGAGCGACGCCCATGAGGCGATCGTGTCGCCGGAGAACCCGACGGGGTAGCGGTGGCTCCCTGGACCGCTGTACCGCGAGAAGGTGAGGGGGCGCCTGCCGTCCCGACCGGAGTCGTGGAAGTGCACGTGGTTGAGCATCCACAGCGGGTCCAGCCCTTCCAGCCGGGAGAAACCGCCGGACTGCCAGTCAAGCCACCAGAAGTCGACGCCCTCCTCCTCGAGCGGGTGGTGCAGCTCGGCCAGGTACGCCTCGACGAAGGTCCGCGACGAGATGTCGAAGGGGATGGCGTCCCCGGTGCTCGCGTCCCGGCCGACGGCGCGGGCCACCCGGGCGTAAGCATCTTCGTGACGACGGACGCCGTCGGCGGGGTGGACGTTCAGCGCCACCGCCAGACCGCGCCGGTGCAGCTCGGCCAGGAAGGCCGGGGGGTCGGGGAACAGCTTGCGGTTCCACGTGTAGCCCGTCCACCCGGTGCCGAGATCGGGGTCGATGTCGACCTCGTGCCAGTCCATGTCCAGCACTGCGACCGAGAACGGCACCCGCCGGGCCGCGAAGTCGTCCATGAGCTCGAGGTACTCATCGTCATCATACGGCCAGTACCGGCTCCACCAGTTGCCGAGGACGTGCCTCGGCACGAGCGCAGGCCCCCCGGTCAACCGGAAGTAGTCGTCCAGGGCCCCCTGGTAGTCGCGCCCGTGCGCGAAGAGGTAGAGGTCGTGCCCGGTCGTCGGGCGCTCCTCGACCCAGCCGTCCTCGGAGAGCACCACCGACGCCGAGTCGTCGAGGACGGCGAAGCCATAGGTGGAAAGGATGCCGGGCTCGAGCGGGCACGCCCCGTCCACCTCGTCGAGCGTGCGCGCGGTGCCGCCGAGGTTGCCCCGGTGCGGCAGGAACTGCGGTGGGGTGTGGCCGAAGCGCCAGGTGGCGTAGTGGATGTCCGGGGCGCCGAGCACCGCCGCCGACAGCCCCGACGTGCTGAAGGCCCGCCCGTCGAAGTGCAGATGGACGTGCTCGGTGCGTATCTGCACCGCGTCGCCGTCCCGCTCGACCGAGAAGTCGGGGACCGGGAAGTCTCGGTCGGCTACGACCGCGGTGGGCCTGTCGACGAACACGCCGTCGTCGCTCCACTCCATCCGGACCAGCCGGCTGGTCAGCACGGTGAAGCGGTAGCACGTGCCGCGGACCTGTGCTGCGTTCGCGGGCGCAGGGACGGTGGTGGTGGAAAGCACGGGGCGAGCCTTTCGTCGGCGGTGCCTCAGCCCTTGACCGACCCGGCGGTGAGGCCGGAGACGATGTAGCGCTGGAGCAGGAGGAAGAGCAGGACCACGGGGACGGCCGCGACCACCGCGCCGGCCGCGAAGAGGCCCCACGGCGCGTTGCGCTCGTCCGAGCCCCAGTTGTAGAGGCCGATCGCGAGGGTGAGCTGGTCCGCGCGCTGCAGCACGATGCGGGCGATGATGAAGTCGCCGTAGGTGCTGATGAAGGAGAGCAGTCCCACGACGGTCAGGATCGGCGTGACCAGGCGCATGATGATGCCCCAGAAGATCTGGGCATGGGTGGCCCCGTCGATCTTCGCAGCCTCGTCGAGCTCGCGCGGCACGGTGTTGAAGAAGCCGTACATGAGGAAGGTGTTCACTCCGAGGGCGCCGCCGAGGTAGACGCAGATGAGGCCGAGGTGCGTGTTGAGGCCGATGGCCGGGATGACGTCACCGAGGGTCAGCAGGACCAGGAAGATGGCGACGAAGGCGAGCATCTGCGGGAACATCTGCAGCAGCAATAGCGTGGTGAGCGTCGCCCGCCGGCCGGTGAACCGAAACCGCGAGAAGGCATAGGCGGCCGCTGCCCCCATGACGACCGTGCCGACCGCGGTCACCGAGCAGACGACGAGGGAGTTGACCGCCCACCTGCCGAAGCCGGCGGACCGCAGCTCGGCGTAGTTGGCGAGTGAGAACTGCCGGAAGAGCTGGTTGGAGCCGGTGAGGTTGCCGTTCGGGTTGAAGGAAGCGGAGAGCACGTACAGCAGTGGCACCGCGCAGACCACAACCATGACGACGCCGACGAGGTGCCGCCATCCAATTTCCAACCACCACCGCCGACCGCGCAGCCGGTGGTCGTTGGCTCGCGGAGGCGTCGGCGAGCCGGTCGAGGAGGCGGTGGTGGACGTGGATGCCATCTCAGATCTCCTCCAGCTGGCGCGTCCGACGGAAGCCGAACCACGAGATCAAGCCGACCATGACGAAGATCAGTATGGACAGGGCACTGGCGACGCCGTACTGCTTGCTGCCGCTCTCGAAGGCGACCGAGTAGACCATCGAGATGAGGATGTCGGTGTGCCCTACCACGTAGGGCGTCCCGACGAAGTTGGGGCCGCCGCCCGTGAGCATGTAGATCAGGGCGAAGTTGTTGAAGTTGAAGGCGAACGACGCGATGAGCAGCGGTGAGACGGCGACCATGATCAGGGGCAGGGTCAGGTGCCGGAAGACCTGCAGCCGACCGGCGCCGTCGATGCGGGCAGCTTCCACCATGTCGGACGGGACGGCCTGCAGCGCGCCGGTGCAGATGAGAAACATGTACGGGAAGCCGAGCCAGAGGTTGACCAGGAGAACCGAGACTTTGGCGAGCAGTGCGTCGTTGAGCCAGGGGACTTCGGCGCCGCCCAGGAGCACCTCGTTGACCCAGCCGAACCGCTCGTTGAGCATCCCCCGCCAGACCAGCGCAGACAGGAAACCCGGGAAGGCGTACGGGAGGATGAGCAGCGAGCGGTACATCTTACGTCCGCGCAGCCGGGGGTCGTTGAACGTCACCGCCAGGAAGATGCCGAGGGCGAAGGTCGTTGCCACCGAGAGACCGGCGAGGACGAAGGTCCAGGTGAAGATCTCCAGGAAGGGTCCGCTCATGCGGGAGTCGGTGAAGAGGGCGCCGAAGTTGTCCAGCCCCACCGTGACCCGCCATCCCGGCGTCAACACCTGCCCGTCGTCGGAGACGAAGTTGCCCGCCTCGTCGGGGGCGTAGACGGTTCCGTCCTGCGTGTCGACCATCGTGTCGCTGGACTCGTCGTAGGTGAGCGCGGGCCGGTAGACGTAACCCGTGGCGCCGTCCTGCGTCCGGATGGAGCCGCTGCCGACGTCGTCCGACACGGGGACGCGGAGGGCGACGACCTCGGACTGCCGCTCGGCGATGCTCGACAGCTCGAGCACGGTCCAGTCCGGCACGGCCGTGATGCGTGAACCGTCGACGCTCGCTCCCTCGACGGCCTCCAGCGGCTGGTCCGCGGTGCCGACCTCGACGGACCCGTCGTCGACGATCGCCAGGCCCAGCTCGCCGTCCTGCGCCACCACGGCCAGCGGGTATGCGGCTGATCCCTCGACCCGTCGCTCGTTCTGCGCGAGGACCTGCTCGATGGCGTCGGACTTCGTCGAGTTGTGCCCGTCGCCGTAGTTGGTGAACGCCACGTAGCCCGTGTAGGCCATGGCAAAGATCTGGTACACGAAGAGGAAGACGAGGCCGGGGACGAGGTACTTCCCGGGGATGGCGCGCCGCGAGTAGTAGACCCAGTCCACCACGGCCAGCGCGACGGCGAGGAGGATCAGGACTCCCCACGACTGCACCGACCACGCGGAGAGGATCCCGTAGAGGCCAACGGCGTTGGCCGCCGCCATCAGCAGCAGCTTGGCCACGAAGCCGGGCCTGACGTCCCGGGCGTGCTCTACGCCTCGCGGGCGCTGCCGCCGGGGCAGCGGCTTTCCGCCGGCGGGGCGCTGCCGCCGGGACGGCGTCTCCCCGCCGGCCGTTGTCGAGGGCGCGCCTGTGCTGGTGTTGCTGGTCATGAGCAGTCCTCTGGACGGTCGCAGGAGCGGTGCGCTGGGCTCAGGAGGGCGCCGCCCGAGACCCGCGGCGGGTCTCGCCCCGGCGGACCCGGTGGGATGGAAGCGGGCGCTTGCCCCGCACCGAGCCGGTGCGGGGCGGGCGCCAGGGGGCCTCAGCCCGCTTCGATCGTGCTCTGGATGTTCGCGACCATCTGGTCCCAGCCTTCCTCGGGAGCGACCTGGCCGCTGATGATCTGCGCCTCGGTCGTGCCCCAGAAGCCCCATACAGCGCTCATCTCGGGGATGGCCGGCGTCGGTGCGCCGTCGGCGCCCGCCTCGTTGAACCCGGCGACGACCGGGTCGTCCACCTTCTGCGCGGAGGCAGCCAGCGCGGGCGTGCGGTGGCTGGCCTCGTACAGCGTGTCCTGCGCCTCCTCGGTGGCGAGGTAGTTGACGAACTGCGACGCCAGCAGCGGATCGTCGGACTTCGCCGAGACGAACACGCCCTGGACGCCGACGAAGGGCCGCGAGGGCTCGTCACCGGCCGGGGGGATGGGCAGGACGCTGAAGTCGATCCCCTGCTCGGTCATGTCGGGGATGCCCCAGGGCCCGGTGATGATGTAGGGCGCCTGGCCGTCGGCGAAAGCCTGCCCGGCCTTGGCGCCGTCGACGGAGATGTCGAGCACGCCCTCGTCGCCCAGCTTCTTGAGGTACTGAGCGAAGCGGTGGCCCCCCTCACCCCCCAGCGCGAGCTCCGAGGTGTACGAGCCGTCGGCGTTCTGCTCGAAGACCGGGGCGCCGAAAGAGGTCTGCAGCGGGTACAGGTGGTAGGGGTCGGACTCCTCACCCTGCTGGATGACGACGGAGAAGTCGGTGCCAGCCCCCTTCGCCTCCTGGACGAGCTCGTCGAACGTCGTCGCCGTGGTCTCGGCCTGCAGGTCGTTGTTGCGGACCAGCGCCACGTTCTCCAGCGACAACGGGACGCCGTAGTACTGGCCGTCGTAGGCCATGGCCGCAGCCGCGACCGGCGACATGTCGTCCCAGGCGTCGCCGAGCTCGACCGGCGCGACGACCCCGTTCGTGACCCACTCGCCGAGACCGTCGTGCGCCGAGAGGATCATGTCGGGCCCCTCGCCGGTGGGCACCTGCGCGACGAAGTCGGGACCGATGTCCTCGGTGGACTTGCGCACCAGCTCCACGGCGGTGCCCGTCTCCTGCTGGAAGTCCTCGACGACCGGTGCCATCTCCTGGAACCTGTTGTCGTCCACCCACAACGTGATGGCGCCCGTGCCGGCCGCGTCACCCGCGCCGGTGCCCGTCGCCGCCGGCTCGGCCCCACCGCCGCCGGAACCTCCGGAGGAGCCTGACCCGCACGCAGCGAGGGTCAGGGTCGCGCACACGGCGCCAGTTGCCAGGATGCTTCGTCGCATCGTCACTCCAGTCACGTCGGGCCGCCGCCGCGCGGCGGACGGTCGCCTGTCGCCGGCGAAGGGGCCGCGTCAGCGTGCCACCGGCGAGCAGAACGTACATCGGGTGCCTGCCGCCGCTCAATCCTTGCGCAAGTGCTGCACGCGTCTTACGTCATCCTGTTGCCCTCGTCCGTAAACGTGACCTCAAGGGGCGCCTCACCGGGTCGGGGCCACGGCGCCGAGAGTGACCGACGGGGCGGCCCACCGGCCCGAGGTGGTCAGCGTGACCGTGCGGCCGCCGTAGAGCCGCGCACCACGAGTTCCGGCTCGATGAGCAACTCGTCGCGCGAGACGTGCCTGCCGGCGATCATGGCGGCGAGCAGGTCGATGGCGGCTCGGCCCATGGCATCGATCGGCTGGCGCACCGTGGTCAGCGCGGGATCGGTCGAGCTCATCAATGCCGAGTCGTCGAAGCCGACCACCGAGACGTCCCCCGGCACCTCGAGGCCGGCCCGGCGCGCAGCGCGCACCGCTCCGAGCGCCAGGGGGTCGGACGCGCACACGAGCGCCGTGGCGCCAGCGTCGACGAGCCTCTTCGCGACCGCCTGGCCGCCCTCGACGGAGTACTGGCTGTGCGCGACCCGGCACGGAGAGAGGTCGAGGGCGCCGCCGGCGGCGAACTGGCGGGCCGCTTCGAGCTTGCGCTCGGACGGCACGTGCCCCTCCGGTCCGAGCAGCAGCGCGACGCGCTGGTGACCTAGCGAGAGGACGTGGCCGAGCGCCTGCCGGACGGCCACCAGGTCGTCGCAGGCCACGCATGGGAAGTCGAGCTCCTCGACCGAGGCGTTGACCAGGACGACGGGCAGGTCCAGCTCCGCGAGGCGCCGGTACGGGCGGTGGTCGGCCCCTCGCTCCGAGTAGGACCCGCCCGCGAAGACCACTCCCGACACGTGCTGGGCGAGCAGGAGGTCGACCAGCTCCCCCTCGCTGACACCGCCGGCCGACAGGGTGCACAGCAGGGGTGTGAACTGCTGCTGCGCGAGCGCTCCACCGATGACCTCGGCCAGCGCCGGGAAGATCGGGTTGACGAGCTCGGGCACCACGAGACCGACGAGCCGTCCCCGGTCGCCGCGCAGCTGGGAGGGGCGCTCGTACCCGAGCACGTCGAGCGCCGTCAGGACGGCCTCACGCTTGGCCTGCGAGACGCCGGGCCTGCCGTTGAGCACCCGGCTGACCGTGGCCTCGCTGACACCCACCTTGCGGGCCACCTCGGACAACCGCCTCGCCATGGCGACGGAGTGAAGCAGCGAGCAAGCACGCGTGCAAGATTGCGCTCATCGATGACCGATCCTTGCAGCGACAGGCGAAACGTGGCCAGCGGCTGACGACCGCGCGCGACGGGTGGCTCGC
Source organism: Pseudokineococcus basanitobsidens (assembly GCF_037482545.1). NCBI lineage: Bacteria > Bacillati > Actinomycetota > Actinomycetes > Kineosporiales > Kineosporiaceae > Pseudokineococcus > Pseudokineococcus basanitobsidens. The sequence goes on from NZ_JBBIAA010000004.1 coordinate 11,763, forward strand.
GGCTCACGTCGGGCGGGGGGCGCCCGTGGTGCCCCGCAGGACCAGCCGGCACGGGAGCTCGACCTGCGACTCCTCGGGCTCGCGGCCCGTGAGCACCTGCCGCACGAGCTCGCCGGCGCGCACCCCCTGCTCCGTCACCGGTTGGCGCACCGTCGTGAGGTCGAAGGCCTCGGCCAACTCGTGGTCGTCGATGCCCACGACCGAGATTCGTTCCGGGACGCCGACGCCCGCCCGGCGCAGGGTCAGCAGCGCACCGAAGGCCACCTCATCGGAGAAGGCGACGACGGCCGTCGGCGGCCGCCGCAGGCACAGGAGCTGCGCCATGCCCTCCGCTCCGCCGCCCGTGCCCCAGACGGGCCGGACCACCAGGTCCTCCCGGACCGGTACGCCCCACCGGTCCATCGCCCGCCGATAGCCCTGCTCACGTCCCGCCGGCGCCGCGTACGGCAGCACCCACGTGCCGCCCGAGCCGATGAGCCCGATGCGCTCGTGGCCGGCGACGAGCAGGTGCGAGGCGGCCTGGTCGGCGATCGCGACGTCGTCGACCCGGACGTGGGGGTGGTCGCCGAGGACGCCACCGGCCATGACGACGGCAACCTCCATCTTGTCCAGCCGCTGGCGCTCCTCGTCGCTGATCGGGAGGGCGATGAGCACCAGCGCGTCGACCTGCCGCCGGGCCGGCAGCTCGGCGAAGAACCTCGTGCGCTCCCGCTCGTGCTTGACCTCGTAGAGCAGCACGTCCGTCTCGACCTCGTGGAGGGCGGTGACGATGCCGTCGAGCATCGCGGAGTAGAACCAGTGCGACAGGTTCGGGGTCACGACGGCGACGCGGCCCGACGTGCCCCGGGCGAGACGGGCGGCGTCCGGGGAGACGGTGTAGCCGAGGTCGTGGGCCAGCGACCGGATGTGCTTTCGCGTCTCCGGCGACACGCCGGGCGCTCCGCTGAGCGCACGTGACACCGACGCGATCGACACCCCTGCTTGGCGGGCGATGTCCGCCATGTTGAGCGTCGTCCGCTGGACCATGCCGAGATGCTAGTCCTTACGTGAAGCCCTTACGTGATTACGCCCGCTCATTGCTTGTCTAGGCATGCCGGACCTAGCCACAGTTCATAGTAAGCGCTTGCGTCCTGCACTGCTGCCGGGCGAGCCCGACATCCCCAGACCCCAAGCACGAGGGAGAACCCTGTGGACGCCAGACACCGTCACCTCTGCACCCGCAGCCGAGGCGCCCGACCGCGCGGCCGCGCACCGGTCGCACTCGCGCTCGGAGCCGCACTGACCCTGGCCGGGCTCGTCGGGCCCCCGGCCGCCGCAGCCGCGGCGACCTCGCTCGAGGCGGAGCAGGCCGTCCTCTCCGGCGGCGCCGTCGTCGAGGACGAGCACGGCGGCTTCGCCGGCACGGGGTACGTCGGCGGCCTGGTCGACGCCCACCGCGGGTACGCCGCAGTGGGCTTCACGGTCGACGCCGAGACTTCCGGGACCCACGAGTTGCAGCTGCGCTACGCGAATGGAACCGGGTCCGAGCGCACCCTCTCCGTGAGCGCCGACGGCGTCGAGCGGGGACGCGTCCGGCTCCCCGCCACCGGCGGCTGGGCCCGGTGGGCGACGGCCACGACAGCGCTCGACCTCGCGCCCGGGACGCACGAGGTCCGCTACACCTACGGCCCCGAGGACTCGGGCAACGTCAACCTGGACCAGCTGGAGGTCGTCGCAGCCGCCTCCGGCGGTGGTGACGAGCCTGGCGTGGGCGCTGCGGCACCAGTTGCGGTGCCGGGTTCGGTGGAGCTCGAGGACGCGGAGCTCTCCGGTGGCGCCGTCGTGGCCGACGAGCACCTGGGCTTCTCGGGTGACGGCTTCGTCGGGGGCTTCGTGGACAGCAACCGAGGCGCCGCAACCGCTTCCGTGCGCCTCGACGTCCCGGCCGACGGCGACTACGACCTCGACCTGCGCTTCGCCAATGGCACAGGGTCGGCCAAGACGCTCTCACTGCTGCTGGACGGAGCGCCCGCACGCCAGGTATCGGTGCCGGCCACCGCCGGCTGGAGTGCCTGGGACGAGGTGCGCCAGGCGGTGGCCCTCACCGCGGGCGAGCACGAGGTCGCCTACCGCTTCGGCAGCGGTGACTCCGGCAACGTCAACCTCGACGCGCTCGGCATCACACCGACCGCGCCCGGCGACGGTGGCGGTACGGGCGGAAGCGGCGGAAGTACGGCCCCCGGCGTCGACGACCTCGCCACGGTCCCGTCGGCGGGCGGCACGCCGTTCCAGGCGGAGGAGGGCCACGTCGTCGACGGGGCGGTCGTGGCGGACGTCGCCGGCACCCCGGCCGCAGGCGGCCTCGCCGGACCCGGTTCCCGCCTCGTCGTGCCCGTCCGGTCCACAGGCGGGGGCGCCCAGACGGTGACGGTCCGCGCCGCGAACGGCAGCGGCGACGTCCAGCGCCTCCTGCTGTCGGTCGACGGACTGCCCCGCGGTCACCTCGTCGTGCCCGCCGGCGACGGCTGGCTCGACCTCGGCGTCGAGCTCGACCTCTCGCGCGGCCTGCGGACCGTCGAGCTGCTGCAGGACGACGCGAACGGCACCGGTGGCCCCCTGGCCGTCGACGCCGTCCTGCTCGAAGCGGGCCAGGCGATGGAGGAGCGTGGCGCGAGCGTCCCCTACACCACCTACGAGGCCGAGGGCGGTTCCACCGACGCCCAGGTGCTCGGGCCGAGCCGCACCTTCCACGAGGTGGCCGCCGAGGCCTCCGGGCGTAAGGCCGTGCGCCTCACCGCCACCGGCGACTCGGTCTCGTGGACGCTGACCGAGCCGGCCAGCGCACTCGTCCTGCGGGCGTCCATCCCCGACACCCCGGACGGCGCCGGCCAAGATGCGACGATCGGGCTGTACGCGGACGGCAGGAAGGTCGCGGACGTCCCTGTCAGCAGCCGTTACTCCTGGGTCTACGGCGGCTACCCCTACGGCAACGACCCCTCGCAGGGCGGCGCGCAGCGCTTCTTCGACGACTCGCGCACGACCTTCCCCGTCCTCCCCGCCGGGACGGAGCTGCGCCTGCAGAAGGACACCGCCTCGGACGCCGCCCGCTACGACGTCGACCTCGTCGAGACCGAGGTCGTCCCCGACCCCCTGCCCATGCCGGCCGGCTTCGTCGACGTCCGAGACCAGGGGGCCACACCGAGAGACGACAGCGACGACAGGGCCGCCTTCCTCCGCGCCATCGACGCGGCGCGGGCGGCGGGCACCGGGGTCTGGGTCCCGCCAGGACGCTTCACCCTCGCCCAGAGGATCGACGTCCGGGGCGTCAGCATCCGCGGCGCGGGGCCCTGGTACTCCGTCGTCGAGGGCCGCGACGGCAAGGGCGGGTTCTTCGCCACCGGGTCCGGTGTCGTCATCACGGACCTCATGGTCGACGGTGACGTCCGCTACCGGGACGACGCCGCCTTCGACGCCGCCTTCGAGGGCGACTTCGGCCACGGGTCGCTCCTGCAGAACGTGTGGGTCGAGCACACCAAGGTGGGCCTGTGGGCCGACCGCGGCACCCGGGGCCTCCTGGCGATCGGCGTGCGGATCCGCAACACCTTCGCCGACGGGGTCAACCTCCACGGAGATGTCCAGGAGACCCGGGTCACCCAGTCCGTCCTGCGCAACACCGGCGACGACGCGCTCGCGATGTGGTCGGACGGCTACCCGGTGACCCGCAGCGTCTTCGCCTCCAACACGGTGCACACACCGCTGCTCGGCAACGGCGCGGGCGTCTACGGCGGCACCTCCAACCGCGTGGAGGACAACCTCGTCAGCGACACGCTCACGGGCTCGGCCGGGATCGCTGTCGGCACACGGTTCAACCCCGTGCCCCTGTCCGGCGAGACGCTCGTCCAGCGCAACACGCTCCTGCGCACCGGTGGCTGGGAGCCGAACTGGCGGACCGCACTGGGCGCCGTGTGGGTCTTCGCCGACTCGGCGCCGATCACGTCGCGGGTCGTCATCCGGGACACCCGCATCCTCGACTCGACCTACATGGGGGTCCTCGTCAGCTACAACAAGGAGGTCTCCGACCTGCGCCTGGAAGACGTGCTGGTCGACGGCACCGGTGCGCAGGGCCTGAAAGTCCAGGCTACGGGCCGGGTGACGCTGAACGGCGTCACGCTCCGCGATCTGGGTGGTCCGGCGATCGAGGCGCCCGCCGGGTTCCAGGTCGTCGACGGCGGTGGGAACAGCTACTGACCGACCGCCAGGTCCCCCGGCGGGGCCGCGGATCGTCAGCCCTCCCCGCCAACGGGCCTGGTCGCCGTCTCCGGAGGGCCTGGCGTCCCGCGCCAGGCCCTCCGTGCAGAGGCGGCTCCACCGGGGGCTGACCACGCGGAGGCGGCGGCCGAAGCCGCCGACCGCGGCGCAGTCGCCCCATGAGCTCGACGAGCGGTCGGTGTCGGCGCAGCACGACGACAGAACCGGCCGGCCCCCGGCTGCTGGGGCGCAGGGAGGCCGTAGTCGCTGCGGCCCGCTGGACGCCTCGGCGGTCCCTGCGCGCACGGTGTCGCCGACGCGGCCGTCGGCGCCGAAGCAGGAGCCGTCAACGGCTCGACACCGGGCGAGCAGGCACTACCCGTGACGTGCCCGGGCGACCGACGGCCGCCGGGCCGACTGCTGCGCGAGCCCGGCGGCGGCCACCGATCGTCACCAGCCACCGCGCGTCCCCGTCCGTTGCTCACGACGGACCCCTCCGGAGCCGGCGCTCGGACCGGAAGCGCTCCCACCCTGCCCTCGCCTTTGGCGGCGACGCTCGTCCGGGTCGGAGACTCGGGTCGGAGAACCCCTCCCGCAGACCGGTCGCCCCCCGGTGGGGGCGGCACCACCGGTCCTGCGCCGGCGGCGCGGCACGGGCGCCGCTCCAGCGGCCCTGGCCGTGCCACCGTCCGCGCCACGGCGCGGCGGGCGGGTCCTGGCGCACCGCGGGCCGCCGTCGGGTCCTCGCCCCAGCGGCGGCCGGCCCCGCGCCTCGACCGGTGCGTGCGGCGCCGGGTGGGGAGGCGCCGCCAGTCCCGTCTGTGCGGACCGACGAGGCCTCCCCACCCGGTCGCCTCCTTCCCCGGCCCGGAGCGGGGGCTGCAGGCCGGGTCGGCTCAGCGGGACTCGCTGCCAGAGGTGGTCCTTACCAAAGGCCCGTGTTGCCGCCGCCGTCGACAAGCTGGCCCCAGAACTGGCTGCGACGACCCTCCTCGTCGGCCGGGACGCCCGTGGCGTGGACGTCGGTGAGGCGGTGAACGCCGCCTACCCGGATCGCCACGCCGTAGGACCCGGCGCCGTCGATGGTGACGTCCTCGATCCGAAGATCCTCGACGGGGTGGTTGCCGCTGACGAGCACGCCCTCGTAGGTCGAGTCGACGACGTCGGTGCCCCGGATGACCACCGGGCTCGTGATGGCGCTCGTGTCCGCGAAGACCCAGATACCGCCGAATGACGTCGCCCAGTTGGGCTCCCACCCCCCACTGCGCAGGACCGTGTTGCCCTCGACCACCGTCGTCCCGGCGAACGGCACAGGGTTGAAACGCGTGCTGACGGCGATGCCGGCGGAGGCGGTCAAGGTGTCCATGACGACGTTCCGCTCGATCCGGTTGGACGTCCCCCCGTACAGGGCCGCCCCGTTGGCCAGCAGCGGGTTCTGCACGGTGTTGCGGGCGAAGACGCTGCGGGTGACCGAGCCGCCGGAGGACCACATCGCCATCGCGTCGTCCCCGGTGTTCCGCACGACCGTGTGCTCGACGCGCGAGTCGGTGACCCGGCCGTTGAAGTGCACGCCGTCGGCGAAGACGTCGCGGATGCGCAGGCCCAGGGCGTACAAGCCGTCCGTACCGCTGGAGGCCCACAGGCCCACCTTGGTGTGCTCGACCCAGACGTTCTGCAGCAGGGAGCCTTGACCGAAGTCGCCCTCCATGGCGGCGTCGAAATCGGCGTCGTCGCGGTAGCGGACGTCGCCATCCACCATGAGGTCGGCGATCGTGACGCCGGACCCGGTCGCGTAGAAGCCGCCGTGGCCGTCGCGGCCCTCGACGACGGAGCGCCACGGGCCGGCGCCACGGACGCTGACGCCCTCGACCCGGAGCCGGCTGCCGAGCGTGAAGCGCCCCTCGGGAACCCACACCCCCGTGCCCAGCTCGCGGGCCCTGTCCACGGCGGCCTCGAAGGCGGCCGTGTCGTCCGTGCCGTCGTCGGACGTCGCGCCGAGGTCGCGGACGTCGACGTAGCCCTCCGGAGCGGTGAGCGGATCCGCCACGACCTCCGTCTCGGCCAGGTCGACCGTGTAAGGCAGGTCCGCCGATGCGGCGTCCTTGGCGAGCCGCAGGACGGTGCCGGTCGGGAACTCCTCGTCGAGGAGTACCCGCGTCTCGTCGAAGAAGCGCTGCGCACCGCCCAGCGACGGGTCGTTGACGTAGGGGTAGTCGCCGTAGACGTAGGCGAACTCGCTCGAGACGTCGATGTCCGAGACCTTGCGCCCGTCGGCGTAGACGCCGAGGGATCCCACCTGGCCCGTGCCGTCCGCCGTGTCAGGGATGGACGCCCGGAGCACCAGCGAGTTGGTGGGCTCGGTGAGCTCCCACTCGACGTGGTCGCCCTCCGAGGCCAGGCGGACCGCCTGCCTGCCGCTCGCCTCGGCCGCGACGTCGTGGAAAGCCCGGCTCGGCTCCAGGACGTCGCCGTCGGTGCGCCCGCGCTCGGCCTGGTAGGTCGTGGTCGCGACAGTGGCCCCGCGCTCCTGAAGAGGCAGACCGCCGCGCAGCATTACGCTGTCGACGACCATCCCGGGCTCGAGGGTGTTGCCCGTCCGTCGCAGCTCCACGCTGCCGAGGCCCTTCGACAGCGGCAGGCGGACCGCCACGTCCTGCCAGCTGCTGCCGGCCGGGAGCACGAGCCGGCCCTGGGGGATGCCGTCCACCCCGACGACCACGTCGGCGGGAGCGCCGCTGCGGTTGACGTAGCGCACGCTGACGAGCTGACGACCGGACGACCTCACGACCACGGGCACGACCAGGCGGGCGCGCTCACGCGACATGTCGACGCCGTCGTCACCCCGCCATGCGACCTGCTCGGCCCCGTTGGCGAAGAACGCGTCCTCTGCCTGGAAGGCAGTACTACGGCGCCCGGGCAGGGGTCGGAGCACGTCGGTCACGTCGTCCCACCGGGTGTCAGGGCCCGACTCGCCCAGCTCGTCCGGGTCGGTGGCTCCACCGCCCGGTGTGGACAGGTCTCCGACTGCGGCCAGCGCCATGGCGTCCAGGTTGACGTTGCCGGTGTCCGTGCTCGCGTAGCGGTAGGTCACCTGCTGCTCGCCAGCCTCGAGCTCGACGACCTCCTGGTGGACGGACCAGAAGTCCCAGCCGGCCCCGGGGGCGGACGGCAGCGTGATCTGGCGCGCCGCGGCCCCGGTGTCCTGGGTGATGGTCATGTCCGACCCCGTGCCGTTGGCGTACCGCAGGTTCAGGCCGTACTCGCCGGCAGCGGGGACCACGAGCGTGAAGGTGACGCTCGCGGTTCCCAGGTTGTCGAGGATGAAGCCGTCGACGAAACCGGTGCCCGAGTAGCCCTCGTGGTTGTCGTTGACGCCGGCGCCGCCGCTCAGGACTGCGCTCTCGGCTTCGAGGGCGACAGGCAGGTCGTCGGCGGCGATCAGCACCGCAGTCGTGGTCGGGCCTGCCGCGACCGCGGGAGTCGCGCCCAGCCCGGCCACCGCCACGGCCAGCACGACTGCGACGGCCTGCGGCCGCGCGCAGAGGCGGGTCGTGCGACGCATGAGGGTCCAGCTCGTCCAGCACTTGTCCACGTCATTCTCCTCCGACCAGGCTGCAGGGCTCGTCCAGGCGATGGCGGTCGTGCAGTCGAACGCCGATCACTCGCGACGGGGCGGTGACACGACGTCGTCGCGAGTTCCACGCGGTACCGCCTCGCTGTGACGTAAGCCCTTACGAAGGTAGTTCAGGCCGCATGGGACCTGTCAAGGGCGGAGCGCCCGGTGTGATCGCTCTAAGGTTCGCTCCTACGTGGGCGACTACACGCAAGCGCTTGCTGACACCCGCATGCCCCAGCGGCCAGCGCAGTGGCCGACGCCCTCGACGTCGGTGTCCGCGTCCTGGCACCCGAGGGCCCGCCCCGTCCGATGCCGAGCCACGCAGTCAGGACGTCTGCTCGATGAGCAGGCGTCGCACCTCGGCCGCGGCCCGCCCGAGCGGCACGTCCTTGCGGTGGGCGACGCCGACCGTCCGGTGCAGGGCCGGGCCGCGCAGGGGGACCCACCGCAGGCCGTCGCCCGCGCCGTCGACGACGGTCCGGGGCAGCACGGCCGCTCCCACCCCGGCGCGCACGAGGGCGACGACGACGTCGAGCTCGCCACCCTCGGCGACGACGTGGGGCTCCACGCCCGCGGCGGCGCAGGCGGACAGGGCGCTGGCCCGCAGGTCGTAGCCCTCCCCCGGCAGGACGAGCGGCACGCCGGAGAGGTCCGCGGGGGCCGCGCTGGGGCCCGGGACGACCGGCGACGCGTCGGCGGCGCTCGCCAGCACGAGCGCGTCGCGCAGCAGCGGCGTCGTCGCCAGCGCACCGGCGTGCGCGGCGACGGGCAGGACGAGCACGGCGAGGTCGAGGGCGCCGACGGCGAGCTGCTCGACGAGGTCGCGCGAGCCGCCCTCGGCCAGCTCCAGCCGGACCCCGGGGTGCGCGTCGTGGAAGCGGCGCAGCACGGGCGGCAGCAGGGCCGTCCCGGCGCTCGGCGTCGCGCCCACGCGCAGGACACCGGTCTCGAGGCCGCGCACGCGCGCCATCTCCGCGGTCGCCGCCGCGGCGTCGGCGAGGATCCGCCGCGCGTAGGGCAGCAGGCGCTCGCCCGCCTCGGTGGGCCGGACGGCCCCGCGCTGGCGGTGCAGCAGGGGGCCGCCGACCTCCCGCTCCAGCGAGCGGACCTGCGCCGACAGCGACGGCTGCGCCAGGTGCAGCTGCTGCGCGGCACGGGTGAAGTGCCGCGCGTCCACGACCGCGACGAAGCAGGCGAGCTGCTGCAGCTGCACCCGGCCGACGGTAGCCGCCGGACGGGCTGTCGATAGGCAGGTCCTCTCGTGAGCCGCCCCTCGATCGTCGACGTCGACCGTCGGGCGTCCTACCCTGAGGGAGTTCGAGGTGGTGCGCCCTCCGCTCCGCCCGCCGCCCCAGCGAGAGGTGACCCGCCGTGGTCCAGACGCACATCTACGACGTGGTGATCGTCGGCGCCGGCGGCGCCGGCATGCGCGCCGCCATCGAGGCCGGCCAGCGCTCCAAGACCGCCGTGCTGACGAAGCTCTACCCGACCCGCTCGCACACCGGTGCGGCCCAGGGCGGCATGTGCGCGGCCCTCGCGAACGTCGAGGAGGACAACTGGGAGTGGCACACCTTCGACACGGTCAAGGGCGGCGACTACCTCGTCGACCAGGACGCCGCGGAGGTGATGTGCCGCGAGGCCATCGACGCCGTCCTCGACCTCGAGAAGATGGGTCTGCCCTTCAACCGCACGCCGGAGGGGCGCATCGACCAGCGGCGCTTCGGCGGCCACACCCGCAACCACGGCGAGTCCGCCGTCCGCCGCTCGTGCTTCGCCGCCGACCGCACCGGCCACATGATCCTGCAGACGCTCTACCAGCAGTGCGTCAAGCACGAGGTGGAGTTCTACAACGAGTTCTACGTGCTCGACCTCGTCATGGGCACGAACGACCTCGGCGAGAAGGCCGTGGCCGGCGTCGTCTCCTACGAGCTCGCCACCGGCGAGATCCACGTCTTCCGCGCCAAGTCCGTCGTCCTGGCCACGGGCGGCGTCGGCAAGGTCTACAAGACGACGTCGAACGCGCACACGCTGACCGGCGACGGCATGGGCATCGCCTACCGTGCCGGCCTCCCGCTGGAGGACATGGAGTTCTTCCAGTTCCACCCGACGGGCCTCGCCGGCCTGGGGATCCTGCTGTCCGAGGCCGCCCGCGGAGAGGGCGGCATCCTGCGCAACGCCGACGGCGAGCGCTTCATGGAGCGCTACGCCCCCACGATCAAGGACCTCGCGCCGCGCGACATCGTGGCCCGCTCGATGGCCAACGAGGTGCGCGAGGGCCGCGGCGCCGGGCCGAAGAAGGACTACGTCCTGCTCGACCTGACGCACCTGGAGCCGGCGCACATCGACGCCAAGCTCCCGGACATCACCGAGTTCGCCCGGACCTACCTCGGGGTCGAGCCCTACACCGAGCCGGTGCCCGTCTACCCGACCGCGCACTACGCGATGGGCGGGGTCCCGACGAACGTCGAGACCGAGGTGCTCGCCGACAACGAGACCGTCGTCCGGGGCCTGTTCGCCGCGGGCGAGGTGGCGTGCGTGTCGGTGCACGGCTCCAACCGGCTCGGCACCAACTCGCTGCTCGACATCAACGTCTTCGGCAAGCGCGCCGGCCTGCGCGCCGCCCACTACGCGGCGGACGAGAGCGTCTCTCTCGTGGCCATGCCCGAGGACGCCGACGCCGGCGTCGTCTCCACGCTCGAGGGCATCCGTGGCCGCGAGTCCGGCGAGCGCGTCGCCCCGCTGCGCCAGGCCATGCAGGAGACGATGGACGCCAACGCCCAGGTCTTCCGCACCGAGGCGACCCTCAAGCAGTGCCTCACCGACCTCGCCGGGCTGCGCGAGCGCTACAGCCGGGTCGTCGTGCAGGACAAGGGGAAGCGGTTCAACACCGACCTCCTCGAGGCCGTCGAGCTCGGCTTCCTGCTCGAGCTGGCCGAGGTCGTCGTCGTCGGCGCGCTCGCCCGCCAGGAGTCGCGCGGCGGCCACTTCCGCGAGGACCACACCGCACGCGACGACGTGAACTTCATGCGGCACACGATGGCCTACCGGGCCGTCGACGAGGACGGCCGCGAGGCCGTGCGCCTGGACTACAAGCCCGTCGTCCAGACGCGCTACCAGCCGATGGAGCGCAAGTACTGAGCAGCGACCTGCCGACGACGACGGCGCCCGTCCCCGAGGGGGCGGGCGCCGTCGTCGTCCCGGACGTCCTCGCGCTGCGCGCCGGTCGGCCGGGTGCTCCTGCCGGTCGTCAGGCGTCGACGAGGTCGGGCGCGCGCTCGTGCGCCGGGCGGCGGCGTGGGTAGAGCAGCTGCAGGCCCTCGCAGACGACGGGCATCGAGGGGTCGAACGACCGGCCCGCCGCGGCGAGCGTCGCCGTGAAGAAGCGCTCGTGGACGTCGCGCCAGTGGCCCAGGGACAGGTCGCCCTCGCCCTCGGCGCGGGCGTGCTCCTCCCCCACCTCGGAGAACGGCACGACGTCGACCGACGTCGTGCGGACGAGGGCGCGCGGGTGGCCGGCGCCGTCGAGGACGATGGACAGGTCGCCGGGGCGCGGCAGCGGCTCCCCCTCGGCCTCGTACTCCCAGCGCGCGCCGGCCGTCGCGGTCTTGGTGCCCTCGAGCACGAGGGCGAGGAGCTCGTCGGCCTGCTGCGGGTCGGCGCCGAAGGCCCACGCCGGCGGCGGCACGACCGTCGCGGCGCTCGCCCCGGTGACCACGGAGAGCCGGCCCAGACCGGCTCGGCTGCGCGCGGTCTCCCAGAAACGGACGATCTCGTCGGCGGGGCCCACGCTGTCCCTTCCTGCGTCGTCCATGACGCCAGTCTCCCCGGAGCCGGCGAGGGCGACGAACGGCGGGCCACCCGGGTGCGGTGGCCTGCCGTCCGTCGGACTCGGCGGGCCGAGGGGTCCGGGCGGGCGCCTCAGCGGCCCGCGGAGCCCTCGGTGTAGTCGTCGTCGCTCTTCACCCAGCTCATGAGGCCGCGCAGCTTCCGCCCGGTCTCCTCGATCGGGTGCTGCTCGCCGGCCTCGCGCAGGCGCGTGAACTCCGGCTTGCCGGCGTCCTGGTCGGCGATGAAGCGCTTCGCGAAGGTGCCGTCCTGGATGTCGGACAGGACCGCCTTCATGTTCCCCTTCACACGCGCGTCGACCACGCGCGGCCCGGAGACGTAGTCGCCGTACTCGGCGGTGTCGGAGACGCTCCAGCGCTGCTTGGCGATCCCGCCCTCGTACATGAGATCGACGATGAGCTTGAGCTCGTGGAGGCACTCGAAGTAGGCGACCTCGGGCTGGTAGCCCGCCTCGACGAGGGTCTCGAAGCCCGCCTGGACGAGCGCCGACGCGCCGCCGCAGAGGACGGCCTGCTCGCCGAAGAGGTCGGTCTCGGTCTCCTCCGTGAACGTCGTGCGGATCCCGCCGGCCCGCAGGCCGCCGATCGCCTTCGCGTAGGACAGGGCCAGCGGCCACGCCTCGCCGCTCGCGTCCTGCTCGACGGCGACGATGACGGGCACGCCGCGCCCGTCGACGTACTCGCGGCGCACGAGGTGCCCGGGGCCCTTGGGGGCGACCATGACGACGTCGACCGTCTCCGGCGGCGTGATGTAGCCGAAGCGGATGTTGAAGCCGTGCGCGAAGAGCAGCACGTCGCCCTCGGCGAGGTTCGGGGCGATCGCCTCGGCGTACAGGCCACGCTGCGTCTGGTCCGGCGTGAGGACGACGACGAAGTCGGCCTCCGCGGCGGCCTCGGCCGGCGTGACGACGCGCAGCCCCTCGGCCTCGGCCTTCGCACGGCTGCGGCTGCCCTCGGCGAGGCCGACGCGGACGTCGACGCCGGAGTCGCGCAGGCTCAGCGCGTGGGCGTGGCCCTGGCTGCCGTAGCCGATGACGGCCACGGTGCGGCCCTGGATCAGCGAGAGGTCGGCGTCGGCGTCGTAGAACATGTCAGCCACGGGAGGGGCTCCTCGGGTCGGGGACGGGTCGGCGCCGGTCCTGCGCGCCGCGTGCGGTGGTGCGGTCTGGGTGCTCGGCCCGGAGGCGCGGCCTACGCCGAGCGCAACGGCCGGTCGCCGCCGGCCCGCTCCGGGGAGCGGTCGGACGAGCGGTCGGTCATCGCCCGCGCGCCGCGGGCCAGCGCGACCTGGCCGGACTGGACGAGCTCGCGGACGCCGAACGGCTCGAGCATCCGCAGCAGCGCGGCGATCTTGTCCGGCTCGCCGGTCGTCTCGACCGTCAGCGCCTCCGGGGCGACGTCGACGACGTGGGCCCGGAACAGCTGGACGACGTCGAGCACCTGGGAGCGCGTGGCGGCGTCGGCCCGGACCTTGACGAGCAGCAGCTCGCGCTGCACCGCCGCGCCGTCGTCGAGCTCGACGATCTTCAGCACGTTGACGAGCTTGTTCAGCTGCTTGACCACCTGCTCGAGGGGCAGCGACTCGACGTCGACGACGACCGTCATCCGGGAGACGCCGGCCTGCTCCGTCGGGCCGACGGCAAGGCTGACGATGTTGAACCCCCGGCGGGAGAACAGCCCGGCGACGCGGGCCAGGACACCCGGCACGTCCTGGACGAGGACCGACAGCGTGTGCCGGGTCGTCGTCCGCGTCGTCGTCCGGGCGGCCTGCTGGGCCGGCTGCAGGAGCGTCACCGGTCGCCCTCCTCGTCGTCGTCCTCGGTGTCGCCGCCGCGGGCGTCGGCGGCGGCGACCCCCGGCCCGGTGGGCCCGGGCGCGTCGTCGTCCTCGGTGCTCGTCTCCTCGTCCCGGTCCCAGACCGGCGAGATGCCCCGGGCGTACTGGATCTCGTCGTTGCTGACCCCGGCGGCCACCATCGGCCAGACCATCGCGTCGCGGTGGACGACGAAGTCGACGACGACGGGCCGGTCGGTGACGGCCATGGCCGCCTCGATCGTGGCGTCGAGGTCCTCGGGGCGCTCGCACCGCAGGCCGACGCAGCCGTAGGCCTCGGCGAGCTTGACGAAGTCGGGGATGCGCTGACCCATCTCCACGGCGGCGCCCGTGTGGAGGTCGGTGTTGGAGTAGCGGCCCTCGTAGAAGAGGGTCTGCCACTGCCGCACCATGCCGAGGCTGGAGTTGTTGATGACGGCGACCTTGATCGGGATGCCGTTGAGCGCGCAGGTGGCGAGCTCCTGGTTGGTCATCTGGAAGCAGCCGTCGCCGTCCACCGCCCACACGACCCGGTCGGGGTCGCCGACCTTGGCGCCCATGGCGGCCGGGACGGCGTAGCCCATGGTCCCGAGGCCGCCGGAGTTGATCCAGCTGCCCGGGCGCTCGTAGCCGATGAACTGCGCGGCCCACATCTGGTGCTGCCCGACGCCGGACACGTAGGTCGCCTCGGGCCCCGCCATCTGGCCGAGCCGCTGGATGACGTGCTGGGGCGAGAGGGAACCGTCCTCGGCCTCGGCGTAGCCGAGCGGGTAGGTCTCCCGGAGCCCGTCCAGCTGGCGCCACCAGGCGGCGAGGTCGGCGCGCCGCCCGCCGTCGTGCTCGGCGCGCAGGGCGGGCACCAGCTCGGCGAGCACCTGGCGCGCGTCGCCGACGATGGGGACGTCGACGACACGGTTCTTGCCGATCTCGGCCGGGTCGACGTCGGCGTGCACGACGGCGGCGTCGGGCGCGAAGCTCGAGAGCAGCCCCGTGACCCGGTCGTCGAAGCGGGCGCCGAGGGCGACGAGGAGGTCGGCCTTCTGCAGGGCCGTGACCGCGGCGACGGTGCCGTGCATGCCGGGCATGCCGAGGTGGCTCGGGTGGCTGTCCGGCAGCGCGCCGCGGGCCATCAGCGTCGTGACGACGGGGGCCCCGGAGAGCTCGACCAGCTCGGCGAGCTCGGCGGAGGCACCGGCCTTGATGACGCCGCCGCCGACGTAGAGCACCGGGCGCTCGGCGGCCGCGAGCATCCGCGCCGCCTCCCGGACCTGGCGGCGGTGCGGCGTCGTGGTCGGCTTGTAGCCGGGCAGGTCCAGGCGCTCGGGCCAGGCGAAGGTGGTCCGCGCCTGCAGGGCGTCCTTCGCGATGTCGACGAGCACCGGCCCGGGCCGACCCGTCGCCGCGATGTGGAAGGCCTCGGCGATCGTGCGCGGGATCTCCGCCGGGTCCGTGACGAGGAAGTTGTGCTTGGTCACGGGCATCGTCATCCCGACGATGTCCGCCTCCTGGAAGGCGTCCGTCCCGATCGCGGCCGAGGCGACCTGCCCGGTGATGGCGACCATCGGCACCGAGTCCATGTGGGCGTCGGCGATGGCCGTCACGAGGTTCGTCGCCCCGGGCCCGGAGGTCGCCATGCAGACGCCGACGCGGCCGGTCGCCTGGGCGTAGCCCTGCGCGGCGTGGCCCGCCCCCTGCTCGTGGCGCACGAGGACGTGCCGGACGGTCGCGCTGTCGAGCAGCGGGTCGTACGCGGGCAGGATCGCGCCGCCGGGGATGCCGAAGACGACGCGGACGTCGGCGGCCTCGAGGGACCGGACGAGGCTCTGCGCCCCGGTCATGGGCTCGGGGGCGGACCCGGGGGCGCTGCTCCCGCCGCCGCGGGCGGGCGAGGTCTGCCCGACGGTGGCCTGCTCCCGCGCCGGCGGTGCGGGCCTGTGCCCGGGAGGAGGCCCGGGGTGGGGCCCGGGGTGCGGCCCCGGACGGGGGGCGGTGCGCTGGTCGGCGCTGGCCATGGCGGTCCTCCACGGTGGGGCGGACGGGCCCGGGGCGGGCCCGCGGTGGTGCCGGTGGTGCTGACCGCCCCGCGTCGTGCGGTGCGGGCGGTGCCGTGCGGGTGCTGCTGGGGGCGTGGCGTCACCGCAGCGCGGGGGCACGGCCCCCGGACATGACGAGACCCCTCGGCCGGCGCGGTGCGCGGGCGGTACGAGGGGTCGCGTGCGGAGCCGTCAGGGCGCTGGGCTCACGCACGCCCGGGAACTACGAGGAGGAGGTCCTGCCGGCTCGACATGGGGGCCACAGTGCTCCCGCTCCGCCCCGTCGTCAACCGGCGAGACGCCCGTCCCGGATGTCGGGACGGGCGTCTCGCGGACGCAGACCGCGCGTCAGCCGAAGTCGACGCCCTGGGCGAGCGGCAGCTCGTGGGAGTAGTTGACCGTGTTGGTGGCGCGACGCATGTACGCGCGCCACGCGTCCGAGCCGGACTCGCGCCCGCCGCCCGTCTCCTTCTCCCCGCCGAAGGCGCCGCCGATCTCCGCACCCGACGTGCCGATGTTGACGTTGACGATGCCGCAGTCCGACCCGTCGGCCGCCATGAACGCCTCGGCCTCCCGCGCGTCGAGCGTGAAGATCGCGCTGGACAGGCCCTGCGGCACGTCGTTGTGGACCGCGACGGCCTCGTCGAGGTCGTCGTAGGTCATGACGTACAGCAGGGGTGCGAAGGTCTCGCTGCGCACGACGTCGGTCTGCGCAGGCATCCGGACGACCGCGGGGCGGACGTAGTAGGCGCTCGGCGCCTCGTCGACCAGCACGCGCTCCCCGCCGACGAGCACCTCGCCGCCGTCGGCGCGCGCCTGCGCGAGCGCCGCCTCCATCGCCTCGTGCGCCCGCGGCGCGACGAGCGGCCCCACGAGCGCGCCGGGGGCGGAGGGGTCCCCGACCGGCAGCCGCCCGTAGACCTCGACCAGCCGCTCGAGCAGCGCGTCGGCGACCGAGGTGTGCACCAGCACGCGACGCAGCGTCGTGCAGCGCTGGCCGGCGGTGCCGGCCGCGGCGAAGACGATGCCGCGCACCGCCAGGTCGAGGTCGGCCGACGGCGCGACGACGGCGCAGTTGTTGCCCCCGAGCTCGAGCAGCGTCCGGCCGAAGCGGGCGGCGACGCGGGCGCCGACGTCGCGGCCCATGGGCACCGACCCGGTGGCGGACACGAGCGGCACGCGCGGGTCGTCCACCAGCCGCTTCCCGACCTCGGCGTCGCCGAGCACGAGCGGGACGAGGCCCTCGGGGGCGCCGCACTCGCGGGCGGCGCGCTCGGCCAGCGCCGTGCAGGCCAGCGCCGTGAGCGGCGTGAGCTCGGACGGCTTCCACACGACCGGGTCCCCGCAGACCAGGGCCAGCGCGGTGTTCCACGACCAGACGGCGACGGGGAAGTTGAAGGCGGACACGACGGCCACCGGTCCGAGCGGGTGCCACGTCTCCATGAGCCGGTGGCCGGGGCGCTCCGACGGCATCGTCCGGCCGGTCAGCTGGCGCGAGAGGCCGACGGCGAGGTCGCAGACGTCGACCATCTCCTGCACCTCGCCGCGCGCCTCGGACGGCGTCTTGCCGACCTCGGTCGTCACGAGCGCGGCGAGGTCGTCGAGGTGCTCGACGAGCAGCTGCCCGAGGCGCTTGACGAGGAACCCGCGCACGGGCGCCGGGGTGGTGCGCCAGACGCCGAAGGCGCCCGTCGCCAGGGTGACCGCCGCCTCGACCCCGTCCGGGCTGGTGGCCGGCAGGGGGAAGAGGTCCTCTCCCGTGACGGGCGTGCGCGCGGTCACGACGGCGGCACCCCGCGCGGCGGCGGCCTCGCCCTCCGAGCGCAGCTCTTCGACGTCGACGCCGCAGGCGCGCAGCGCGGCCAGGGCCCGCTCCCGGATGTCGTCCGTCGTCCCGGTGAGGGCCAGGACGGCGCCGCCGGGGCCGGCGAGCGAGCCCTCGAGCGGCTCCCCCTCGGGCAGGTGGCCGGTGGCGGGTGCGGGGCTGGTCACTGCGGTCTCCTCGGGTGGGCCGTGCAGGGGGGCGGCGCGCAGGGCGCCGGTCGGGTGACGGTGACGGACCTCGCCGGAGGGGTCGCCGTCGCGGAGAAGGCTCTCAGGCGCGGAGGGCGCTCTCGTCGAGGTCGTCGGCGGCGGGCGGCGCGAGCGGCGGCAGGTCGAGCGCGGCCGCGACCTCCTCGGCGCTCGCCCGGGTGCGGGCGGCGTAGAGGTCCGCCGGCTCGAGGACCTCGCGGCCGAGCGCGTCGGACAGCCACGCGAGGTCGCGGTGGCTCGCGCCCTCGGCGGCGTCCCGCTCCCCCGTGCCGTCGAGGTTGGAGGCGAAGATCCCCGCGGCCGAGGCGGGCAGGAAGTCCTCGTACACGACGGGCTCCGCGCGGACCCAGCCGTCCGCGAGCAGCCGGGCGAGGTCGGGCTGCGGGCCGCGGTCGTCCCGGGGGCGGTCGGGGACGGGCACCCAGCGGACGCTCGTCAGGCCGGCGGCCGCCTGCTCGTCCGCCCCGTCGGGGAACAGCCGGCGCCAGCGCGCCTCGCGCTCGGGCGCCGTCCCGCCGGCGGCGGTCCACGCGTCGTAGCGCGCCCGCCCGGCGGGGGTGAGGGCGCAGCCGCGGGCCTCCACCTCGCCGAAGCGCACGCGCAGGGCGCCCTCGTGCACTTGCCCGTCGGCCCCGCGCATCCGCCGGGGCTCGGACAGGGCCCGGAAGCTCGTCTGCCGCAGCAGGACCGGCGCTCCCTCTCCGGGTGGCCCCTGGATCGCGTCGATCATCGTGATGCCACGCCCGGTCATCCGCGCGTAGAGCGCGTCGATGTCGAGCACCCGCGGCGTGAGGTGGTTGACGTGCGTGGACCCGACGCCGCCGATGTCGGCCGCGACGCCGGAGACGCGCTCGAGCTCGGCGTACCAGGCGGCGTCGACGGGCTCCGGCGACAGGGCGAAGGCGGCGGTCGCCAGGCGCACGAACGCGTCGGCGTCCTCGGGGTCGAGCCCGCCGGCCTCCTCCGCCCGGGCCGCCAGCGTGAGCAGCAGCGGGCTGAACAGCTCGCGCCGCTCCAGGCGCCCCTCCAGCCGGGCCTGGAGGTCCGCGTCGAAGAACCGCCGGTCGTCGCCCGCGAGGACGGAGGTGAAGACCCGGAAGGGGTTGGCCGCCAGCTCGTCGTCGTCGACCGGCCGGAACGCGGTGGAGACGACGGGCACGGGCGCCGCCGCCTCCCGCAGGTCGTAGAACCCGACGGGGTGCATGCCGAGGGCCGCGAAGACCTGCCCGACCTGGCCGAGCTCGCGGGCGGTCCCCACGCGGATCGCCCCGTGCCGCTCCGCCGTCACCCGCTCGATGGCCCCGAGGCGCTGGGCGGCGTCCGGGTCCGCCGCCATGACGTCGGCGTTGACCTCGCCCGCGACCTCGACGAGCGTCCCGTAGGCGGGCACCTCCGTGGCGTACAGCGCCGAGAGGGCCGCAGCGAAGCGGGCGCGGAGCTCCGTGGTGCCGACGAGCCCGCTGCCGACCCCGCTGCCGACGCGCCCGGCCCCGCCGCTCAGGGCTGCCCGCCGGCGTCCGCGGCGTGGCCCACGGCTGCGCCGGCCGCGGCGCCGGCCATGTGCGGGTCGCCGGCACCGGCCGCGCCGGACAGCGCCGTCAGCGAGCGGTCGAGCGCCGCGAGCGCCTCGTCGAGCTCCTCGGTGGTCACCGTGAGCGCGGGGCGGAACCGCAGGCTGCGCGTCCCGCACCCGAGGGCGAGGACGTGCTCCTCGGTCTCCAGGTGCGCCAGCAGCGCGCCGCGGCGCTCGCCGTCGGGCAGGTCGACCGCGCACATGAGGCCGCGGCCCCGCACGCCCGAGATCTCGGGGTGGCGCGCCGCGAGGTCGCGGAGCCCGGCGAGCAGGTGCTCCCCCGCGCGGGCGGCGTGGTCGAACAGCTCGTCCCGCTCGCACACCTCGAGGATCCGACGGGCCCGCACCATGTCGACGAGCCCACCGCCCCAGGTGGAGTTGATGCGGCTGGAGACGCGGAAGACGTTGTCGGGCACGTCGTCGACGCGACGGCCGGCCATGATCCCGCACACCTGCGTCTTCTTGCCGAAGGCGACGACGTCGGGCTCGAGCCCCAGCTGCTGGTGCGCCCACGCGGTCCCGGTCAGGCCGCAGCCGGTCTGGACCTCGTCGCAGACGAAGAGGGCGTCGAACTCGTGGCACAGCGCCTGCAGGCCCTGGAGGAAGCGCGGCGTGAGGTGGTTGTCGCCGCCCTCGCCCTGGATCGGCTCGACGACCGCGCAGGCGATGTCGTGCGCGTGCTCCTCGAACGCGGCACGGGCCTGCGCCAGCGCGACGTCCTCGCGGGCGCGCAGGACGGCGTCGTCCTCGCCCTCGACGGGGTGCGGGTTGTCGATGCGCGGCCAGTCGAGCTGCGGGAAGCGCGCGACCTTGTTGGGGTCGGTGTTCGTCAGCGACATCGTGTAGCCGGTCCGGCCGTGGAAGGCCTGCCGCAGGTGCAGCACCTTGGTGCCGAGCGCCGGGTCGAGGCCGTGGGCCTCGTTCCAGCGGCTCTTCCAGTCGAAGGCCGTCTTGAGGGCGTTCTCCACCGCGAGGCCGCCGCCCTCGACGAAGAACAGGTGCGGCAGCCCGGGCACGCCGAGCACGCGGGCGAAGACGTCGACGAAGCGCGCCCGCTCCACCGTGACGATGTCGGAGTTGCTCGGCTTGGACAACGCCGCCAGCAGCAGCTCCTCGCGGAACGCCTCGTCCTCGGCGACGTCCGGGTGGTTCATCCCCAGCGCCGAGGAGGCGAAGAAGGTGAACATGTCGAGGTAGGAGGTGCCGTCCCGCGCGTCCACGAGGCGGGAGCCGCGGCTGGCCGCCAGGTCGAGGACGAGCCCGAGGCCGTCGTCGAGCATGTGCGCCGCGACGTGCTCGTGGGCGGTGGCCGCCGTGACCGGGGAGCCGGTCGTCGGGGCCTGCGGTCGGTCGACGGTGGGGGCGCTCATGAGCCGCAGGGTAGGCGGGAGATCCTCCGCCGGACAAGCACCTCGGCGCATGTTCGTCCGGGCGGGAGCCCCACCGTCGGGAGGATCAGCCGAGGGGCTCGTCCCGGCCGGAGGTGGGGGGGGGGGGGGGTGAGGAAAATGCAAGCAGCGNCGGACGACCGTCATCCTCTCGACGCCGTTCGAGGGGCGCCCCCCGTCGAGGTCCTGAGGTGGTCGGCATCCGTGACCGTGCACGGTCACGGATGCCGACCACCTCAGGACCTCGACGGGGGGCGCCCCTCGAACGGCGTCGAGAGGATGACGGTCGTCCGGGTGGCCACCGAGCCGGTGGTGCGGATCTCGGCGAGGACCTCCTCGAGCCGCCCGGGCGTCGCGGTGCGCACGAGCAGCACGTAGCTCTCCTCCCCGGCCACCGACCAGCACGACTCGACCTCGGCGACCCGGGCCAGCCGCTCCGGCACGTCGTCGGGAGCCGCCGGGTCGAAGGGCGTCACGGAGACGATCGCCGACAGCGGCAGCCCCAGCGCCTCGTGGTCGACGACGGCGGTGTAGCCCTTGAGGACGCCGCGCTGCTCCAGCCGGCGCACCCGCTGGTGCACCGTCGACGTCGGCAGCCCCACCTGCCGGCCGAGGTCGGTGAAGCTCGTGCGCCCGTCGGCGACGAGCGCGGCGACGATGGCGCGGTCGACGTCGTCGACCTCCGGTGGCGTCGCGGCGGGCATGGTCGGGACCGTACCCAGCGCCTGCGACGGTCAGGCGAGGACGGCGCCCTTCGACGCGGAGCCGACGAGCTTGGCGTACTTGGCAAGCACGCCGCGCGAGTACCGCTGCGGCAGCGGCTGCCACCCGTCGGCACGTCGGCGGGCCAGCTCGTCCTCGTCGACGAGGACGTCGAGCGTCTTGGCCGTGACGTCGAGCCGGATGCGGTCGCCGTCCTGCACGAAGGCGATCGGGCCGGCGTCGACGGCCTCCGGCGCGACGTGGCCCACGCAGAGCCCCGTCGTGCCGCCGGAGAAGCGCCCGTCCGTGAGCAGCAGGACGTCCTTGCCGAGGCCGGCGCCCTTGATGGCACCGGTGATGGCGAGCATCTCCCGCATGCCGGGACCCCCCTTGGGCCCCTCGTAGCGGATGACGACGACGTCGCCCGCCGTGATGGTGCCGTCCTCGAGCGCGTCCATCGCGGCGCGCTCGCGGTCGAAGACCCGCGCCGTGCCCTCGAAGACGTCGGACTCGAAGCCCGCCGACTTCACGACCGCGCCGCCTGGGGCGAGCGAGCCCCGCAGGATCGTGATGCCGCCCGTCCGGTGGATCGGCGCGTCCATCGCGCGCAGGACGGCGCCGTCGACGTCCGGCGGGGCGATCTCGGCGAGGTTCTCCGCCATGGTCTTCCCCGTGACGGTCAGCGCGTCGCCGTGCAGCAGGCCGGCGTCGAGCAGCGCGCGCATGACGACCGGGACGCCGCCGACGTGGTCGACGTCGGTCATGACGTGGCGCCCGAACGGCTTGACGTCGGCCAGGTGCGGCACCCGGCTGCCGATGCGGTCGAAGTCGTCGAGCGTCAGCTCGACCTCCGCCTCGTTCGCGATGGCGAGCAGGTGCAGCACGGCGTTGGTCGAGCCGCCGAAGGCCATGACGACGGCGATGGCGTTCTCGAACGCCTCCTTCGTCATGACGTCGCGGGCCGTGATGCCCCGTCGGAGCAGCTCGACGACGGCCTCGCCGGAGCGGCGCGCGAAGCCGTCACGACGGCGGTCGGTGGCCGGCGGCGCGGCCGAGCCCGGCAGCGACATGCCGAGCGCCTCGGCGGCGCTCGCCATCGTGTTGGCGGTGTACATGCCGCCGCAGGCGCCCTCGCCCGGGCAGATCGCCCGCTCGATGGCGTCGACGTCCTTGCGGCTCATCAGCCCGCGGGAGCACGCCCCGACCGCCTCGAAGGCGTCGATGATCGTGACCTGCTTCTCGCTGCCGTCCTCGAGCTTCGCGGTGCCGGGCAGGATGGAGCCGGCGTAGAGGAAGACGCTCGCCAGGTCCAGGCGCGCGGCGGCCATGAGCATGCCGGGCAGCGACTTGTCGCAGCCCGCGAGGAGCACCGACCCGTCGAGGCGCTCGGCCTGCATGACCGTCTCGACGCTGTCCGCGATGACCTCCCGCGAGACGAGCGAGAAGTGCATCCCCTCGTGCCCCATGGAGATGCCGTCGGAGACGGAGATGGTCCCGAACTCGAGCGGGTAGCCCTGGGCGATGTGGACCCCGTCCTTCACCGACTTCGCCAGCCGGTCGAGGGAGAGGTTGCACGGGGTGATCTCGTTCCACGAGCTCGCGACGCCGATCTGCGGCTTGGCGAAGTCGTCGTCGCCGAGGCCGACCGCGCGGAGCATCCCGCGCGACGCGGTGGCCTCGAGGCCGTCCGTGACCTGCCGGCTGCGAGGCTTGGGGTCGACCCCTCCGGTGGGGCCCGGGGCGCCGGACGAGGCGCTGGTCGCGGGGGCGTCGGTCGTGCCGGAGGTCATGCGCGCGAGTGTAGGAGCGAGGTCGGGCGCCTTTCCGGCGGTCCGGCCCTCGAGCACCTCGTCCGCGGGCCGGGACGCCGCCGCGGGCGCCCCGCCCGCGGGAGCACACGGGCGCGCCGGTGCGTTGGACGGGCATGGCCTGGTCCGTCAGCGCGCCCCTCCCCGCCCGTCGTCGCACCGTCGCGGCCGCCTCCGTCGGCGCCCTCCTCGCCGTCGCCGCGCTCGCCGGGTGCGGTGAGGAGGACGAGGCCGGCTCGCCGACGCCGACGGCCGAGCTCCCGCCCGCCACGTCGGCCCCCGCGCCGGGCCCGGGCACCGCGAGCCCGTCGGCCCCCGCGCCCGAGCCCTCGCCCGCCGTCGCGGGCACGCCCGCCGGCGAGGCGCAGGTGCTCGCCGACGGCCTCCCGCTGCCGTGGTCCGCGGTGGCGCTGCCCGACGGCTCCACGCTCGTGAGCCTGCGCGACGAGGCGCGGCTGGTGCGGGTGACCCCCGACGGCGAGGTGGTCGACGTGCAGACGACCTCGCCCGACGGCACGGTCGCCGGCGCGGCCCCGGACGGCGAGGGCGGCCTGCTGGGGCTTGCCCTGTCGCCCACCTTCGCGCAGGACTCCCTCGTCTACGCCTACGTCTCGCGCGCGGCCGAGAACGTCGTCGTGCGCGCCGCGCTGGACGGGGACGCGCTCGGCGAGCCCGAGGACCTCCTCACCGGCATCCCGCGCGCGGACCACCACGACGGCGGCCGCCTCGCGTTCGGCCCCGACGGCATGCTCTACGTCACGACGGGGGACGCCGGGCAGGGCCGGCTCGCGCAGGACCCGCTCTCCCTCGCGGGCAAGATCCTCCGTCTGGCGCCCGACGGGTCGCCCGCCCCGGGCAACCCGGTCGAGGGGTCGCCGGTCTGGACCCTCGGCCACCGCAACGTCCAGGGCCTGGGCTGGGACGGGCAGGGCCGCATGTACGCCAGCGAGCTCGGGCAGGACACCTGGGACGAGCTCAACCTCATCACCCCCGGCTCGAACTACGGGTGGCCCGAGGTCGAGGGGCCCGGCGGGGACGAGGCCACCTCCACGGGCTTCACCGACCCGATCGTCTGGTGGTCGCCGTCGCAGGCCTCGCCGAGCGGCCTCGCCGTCGTGGACGACGCCGTGTGGGTCAGCGCCCTGCGGGGCGAGCGCCTGTGGCGCGTGCCCGTGGCGACGAGCCCGGCAGGAGGCCCGGTGGGCGACCCGGAGCCGTACCTGGTCGGGGAGCACGGCCGGCTGCGCGACGTCTCGGCGGCGCCCGACGGCGGCGCGCTGCGCGTCCTGACCAACGACGGCGACGGCGCCGACCAGCTGCTGCGCCTCCCGCTGCGGTAGCCACCCCCCGCCCGGCGTCGTCAGGAGCGCACGACCTCCACCCGCACGAGCCGGCGGTCCGTGGGCGTGACCTCGTGCACCGGGCCCGTGAGCTCGACCCCGACGACGAGCTCGACGTCCTCGCAGGTCGGGCCCACGACGAGCTCGACGGCGCCCGGCTCGACCACCCGGACCAGCCGCCGGTCGACGAGCGAGAGGCGGTGCGCCGGCACGTCGAGGAGGACCTCGGCGCTCTCGCCGGGGTCGAGCTCGACGCGGGCGTAGCCCAGCAGCTGCGTGACGGGGCGCGTCACGGAGGCGACCGGGTCGCGCCCGTAGAGCTGGACGACGTCGGCGCCGCGGCGCCCGCCCGTGTTGGTGACCCGGCAGGACACCTCCAGGGCGCCGTCGGTGGGGACGGACGACGACGCGACGCGCAGGTCGGAACGCTCGAAGGTGGTGTACGACAGGCCGTGCCCGAAGGGGCGCACCGGGGCGGTGTCGATGTTGCTCACCGAGCTCGCGCCGCCGAGACGCGGGTGCAGGTAGCTGTAGGGCTGCGCGCCCACGGACCGCGGCAGGCTCACCGGCAGGCGTCCGGAGGGGTTCACCCGGCCGGAGAGCACCCCGGCGAGCGCACGGCCGCCCTCCTGCCCGGGGAAGAACGCCTGGACCACCGCGGCGCACGTGCCCAGGGCCCGGTCGACGGCGTAGGGGCGGCCGGTGAGCAGGACGAGGACGACGGGCGTGCCGGTGGCGACGAGCGCCTCCAGGAGCTCGGGCTGACGGCCGGGGAGGTCGAGCGACTCGGCGTCGCAGCCCTCCCCGGAGGTGCCCCGGCCGAAGAGCCCGGCGCGGTCCCCCAGGACCGCCACGCACACGGACGCCCCGCGGGCCGCCTCGACCGCAGCCCCGATGCCGCTGGTGTCGTCCGAGTCGACGTCCACCCCCCGGGCGTGGACGAGCTCGACCTCGGGGAGCTCCTCGCGCAGGGCGGCCAGCACGCCCGGGGCGTCGAGCCCGAGCTCGGTGCCGGGGTGCTGCGCCAGCACGTGGTTGGCGAAGCTGTAGCAGCCGAAGAGCGCGGACGGGTCGTCCGCGTTGGGACCGACCACGGCCACGCGCCGCCCCGCCGCGTCGTCCCCTCCGTCGTCCGCCCTGGCGCCGAGCGGCAGCGTCCCGTCGTTCGAGAGCAGGACGAGCGACTCCTCGGCGAGCCGCGCGGCGAGCCGGCCGTGCTCCGGCGGGTCGAGGTCCACGACGTCCGGCACGGCGTCCGGGTCGAAGGTCGCGTCGAGCAGCCCCAGCTCGGCCTTCTGGGCGAGCACCCGGCGGACGGCCCGGTCGACGACGCCCTCGGGCAGCGCGCCCGAGCGCACGCGCTCGGCGAGCGGCCCCAGGTAAGCCGTCCCGGTCGGCAGCTCGACGTCGATGCCGGCGGCCAGCGCCTGCGCGGCGGCGTCGCCGAGGTCCTCCGCGACGCCGTGCAGCGTCTGGAGGAAGGCGACCGAGAAGTAGTCCGCGACGACCGTCCCCTCGAAGCCCCACGCCTCGCGCAGGAGCCCCGTCAGCAGCGCCGCGTCCGCCGCCACCGGGAGGCCGTCCACCTCGGCGTAGGAGTTCATGACCGAGCGGACGCCGCCGTCGCGGACCGCCATCTCGAAGGGGGGCAGCAGGACGTCGGCGAGCTCGCGCGGACCCGCGTGCACGGGCGCCAGGTTCCGCCCCGCCCGGCTGCTCGAGTAGCCCACGAAGTGCTTGAGCGTGGCGACGACGCCGGCGGACTGGACGCCGCGGACGTAGGCGGTGCCCACCGTCCCGACGAGGTAGGGGTCCTCGGCGATGCACTCCTCGACCCGGCCCCAGCGCGCGTCCCGGACGACGTCGAGCACGGGGGCGAGGCCCTGGTGGACGCCGAGACCGGCCATCGTCGCGCCGATGGCCGCGCCGACCTCCTCGACGAGCTCGGGGTGGAAGGAGGCGCCCCAGGACAGCGGCGCGGGGAACGTCGTCGCCCGCCACGCCGCGAGGCCGGTGAGGCACTCCTCGTGGACGAGCGCCGGGATCCCCAGGCGGGTGCTCTCGACCAGCCACCGCTGCCGGGCGGCCACGGCCCGGGCCCCGTCGGCGGGCTCGACCGGCGCCGTCCCGAAGGGGCGCGTCATCTGCCCGAGCCCGTGCGCGGCGAACTCGGCGAAGTCGCTCTCCTCCCCCTGCATGGCGTCGGCCATGGGGGCGACGTCCCCGCCGTCGCCCGACCCGCCCCGTCCCTCCCAGAGGCCGACGAGCTGGGCGAGCTTCTCCTCGAGGGTCATCCGGGCGAGCAGCGCGTCGACGCGGGGGTCGCCCGACCCGGTCGCGGGCCGGCTGCTGGTCAGGTCGCTGCTCATGGGGCCCTCGGTCCTGCTCGGTGGTCCCGCGGCGCGGGAGGGGCGGGCGTCCGGGGAGGCGCCCCGGACGCGCGCGGGGCCCGGCCGGGCTCGCCGGCCGGGCCCCGCGTGCTGCGCTACTTGGTGAAGCCGGCGGTCAGGCCGCTGACGAGCTGGCGTCGGCCGACCACGTAGAACACGAGGATCGGCAGGGTGCTCAGGACGACGGCGGCGAGGACCGCCGGCACGTTGACGCTGTACTGGCCCTGGAAGGTCCACAGCGCCAGCGGGAGAACCCGTAGGTCGGGGCTCTGGGTCAGGACGAGGGGCAGCAGGAAGCCGTTCCACACCTGGAGCCCGTTGTAGATGCAGACGGTGACGATCGCCGGTCGGGTCAGCGGGAACGCCAGGCGCCAGGCCATCTGCCACTCCGAGGCGCCGTCCAGCCGCATCGACTCGAAGAGCTCGCGGGGCACGTCGCGGACGAAGTTGCCGAGGATGAGCACGGACAGCGGCAGGGCGAAGGCGACCGACGGCAGGATCAGCGCGAGCAGCGAGTCGTACAGCTGCAGCCGGATGATGATCAGGTAGACGGGGATGATGGTCGCCTGCACGGGGATCGCCAGCCCGAGCAGGAGGATCCGGGAGACCCCCTGCACGTACCGCCCCCCGCTGCGCACCACGGCGTAGGCCGCGAGGAAGGCGAACGCGACGGCCGGGACGACCGCGCCGAGCGTCACCACCGCGCTGTTGACGAAGTACCGCACGAAGTCGTTCTCGACGACCATCCGGTAGTTGTCCAGCGTCGGGGAGGGCGACGGGAGCAGCGGGTTCTGGACGAAGTAGTCCGACTGCGCCTTGAAGCTGGTGATGACGATCCAGTAGATCGGCACGATGATCACCGCCAGCCACACCCACCCGGCGACGCCGGCCGGGACGTTGCGGCGCCGGACCTTCGTCGCGCCCTCACGGCCCGCGGACCGCCGGTGACCGTGCTGATCGCCGCGGGTCTGCGTCCCGCCCCTCGTCAACGTCGAGCTCACGACACCCTCCCTCCGGGCCGGGCGGCCGGTCGTCGGCGTCCGGTCGCTCCTCCGTCGTCCATCACAGCCCCTCGAGCTGGCTCGAGGACTTGTCCCGCCCGCCGAGCCGCTGCAGGAACAACGCCAGGGCCAGACCCATGACGACGATGAGCGTCGCGATGACGCTGGCCGGCCCCATCTGGTTGGCGCGGAACCCGCGCAGGTACATGTCCAGCGCCAGGATCCGGGTCGAGTTCCCCGGCCCGCCGCCGGTGAGCACGAAGATGAGGTCGAAGGCCGTGAGCGAGCCGACCACCATCAGCGTCGAGGACGTGATGATCGTGTACTTCAGCTGGGGCAGCGTGATGGAGAAGAACTGCCGGACGGTGCCCGCCCCGTCGATCTGGGCCGCCTCGTAGAGGGAGGCCGGGATCTGCCGGACCCCGCCCTGGTAGATGAGCGAGTGGAAGGGCACGTACTGCCACGCCAGCACGAAGATGACCACGAACATCACGAGAGTGGGGTCACCCAGCCAGTTCTGCGCCAGGAACGGCAGGCCGAGGCCCTCCGCGAGGCCGAAGTTCGGGTCGAGCAGGGCCTTGTAGGCGATGGAGATGGCCGCCGCCGACAGCAGCAGGGGCAGGAAGTACAGGACCGCCAGAAAGGCGCGGTAGCGCTGCCGGCCCGCCGTGAAGGTGCCGATGAGGATGCTCAGCGGCGTCTGCACGAGCCACGACACGATCATGAGGCCGAAGGTCAGGCCGAGCGCGCGGTACATCACCGGGTCGACGAGGACGGAGCGCCAGTTGTCCAGGCCCGCCGTGGAGATGGCCCCGATGCCGTTCCAGCTGGCGAAGCTGAGGACGACGACGCCGACCAGCGGGACGATCCCGAAGGCGAGGAACATGACCAGGGCGGGCAGGGTCATCCACCAGACGGACCCCGCCGACGTCGCGCTGCGCCGGGCGGCGCGCGGGGCGTCGCCCACCGGCGCCGGGGGCGCCGTCGCGGCTGCGGCGCTCACTGTCCCAGCGTCTGGTTCATGCTGTCGGCGAACTGCTGGGGCGTGATCGACAGCGCGAAGAGCTGGTCGATGTTCGTGAGGAGCGTCTCGGCCGTGGCCGGGCTCACCGCCTGGTCCCAGGACTGCTGGAAGTTCGGCGCGTCCCGGACCAGCCCGTACGCGAAGTTGAGGAAGTCCTTGTCGTCCGAGGCGGCGATGAGGTCGTCGATGCCGGTCGCGACGCAGACCTGGCCGGAGTCGATGTAGGCCTGGATGACCGAGTCGCTCATGATGCCGTTCTCGGTGTCCGCGAAGTAGGCCTTCGCCGCCTCCTGCGCGGCGTCGTCCGCCTCGCTGGAGATCGACATGTACTGCGCCGGGTTCCCGACGACGTTCTTCGGGTCCCCCGCGCCGCCCTCGACCGAGGGGAAGTCGATCCACTGGAGGGTCCCGCTGGGCACGAAGTCCCCGCCGTCGCCCTTCATGCCGGCGTAGGTCCAGGAGCCGTGCAGCATCATCGCGGTCCGACCGGTGTACATCAGGGCGATGTCGGCGTTGCTGTCGGCGGTGATGGACTCGAAGCCGTTGATGAACCCGCCCGCCTTGACGAGGTCCTGGACCATGGTCAGCGCCTGGATCGACCCGTCGGCGGACCACGCGTCGGCCTCGCCGGCGTAGATGGCGTTGAACACCTCGGGGCCGCCGACCCGGTCGTAGAGGTACTCCAGCCACATCATCGACGTCCAGCGGGACTGGCCACCGAGGGCGATGGGGGCGATGCCGGCGTCGTTGAAGGTCTGGACGAGCGACATGAGGTCGTCCCACGTCGCCGGCGGCTCGACGCCCTGCTCCTGGAAGATGTCCGCGTTGTAGTAGAAGATGATCGGCGAGGCGTTCTCGTTCGGCAGCGCGTAGATCCTGTCGTCCACCGTGGCCGCGCCGTAGGTGGAGTCCAGCACGCGGTTCTTCACGTCCGGGTTCTCGTCGAGCCAGTCGGTGAGGTCGACGACCTGGTCGGCGTCCGCGTAGCTGGCGAGGATGCCGCCGCCCCAGCCGTAGATCATCGTGGGCGCCTGGCCGGCGCCGATGGCCGTCTTGATCTTCGTCTTGTAGGCGTCGTTCTGGAAGAACGTGATGTCGATCGTCTGGTCGGGGTTGGCGTCGTTCCAGCTGCCGATGTTCTCGTTCTTGATGGTCTCGTTGGGCTCGCCGCTGAGGTACCACATGCTCGCGGCGCTGCCGCCACCACCTCCACCACCGCCGCCGGAGGAGCCCGGCCCGGACGTGCCGCAGGCCGACACGGCCGCGGCAGCGACGGGAGCCATCGCCACCATCGTGAGGAAGGAGCGGCGCGAGGTCTTGGTCTGATCCACAGTGATCTCCATCGTGAGGCGCGCGGGTACGGGCGCCGAGACCTCGGCTCGGCCGGGACCCGGGCGGCGCTCGGGCCGTCGTGGCCACCGGCGTCCTCGCCGGCGGGACGTCACCCCGAGCGCGCTGTCGAAACTTGTCGGCAACGCGGCGAACACGAGGACTGTAGGCACGTGGACGGCGGTGGTCAAGGAGTTGGTGACACGTGTCCCCCGACCGTGCGGTCACCCACGGGGACGACCCGGACGCTCAGAAGTAGTCGAGGACCTCGACGAGGTCCCCGCACGCCAGCACGTCGAGCCCCGCGAGCGCGGCACCCTCGTCGCCCAGCACCACCGCACCGCCGGTACGCACCGCCCCGAGCGGGGTCACCGAGCCGGCGTAGAGCGCCGCCAGCCCGCCCGGCGTGAGCCGGGCGACGGGCCGGGCGTCGGTGCGACGGGCCGACCCCGTGCCGGCCGCGACCGAGAGCTCCCACGTGCCGGCGTTCCAGGGCGCGAGGTCGTCGACGAGCTCGACGACGACGGACCCGCGCACGGCCGCGGGCCACCCACGGCAGGCCATCGCCCGCTCGACGTCGACGACGCGGTGCATGACGACCTTCCGGTCGACGACGCGGGCGAGCTCCACGGGCAGGGCCTCGGCGACGGCGTCCCCGCGCAGCAGCCGCAGGTGGAGGTTGCGCGCGACGGGCGCCCAGCCGGCCAGGACGCCGAGCAGGGTCCGCGCCGCCGGGGCGGAGTCGGCGACGACGTCGCGGACGGTGAACACGGCGTCCCGCCCGTAGCCGCGGCCGCGGTGCCAGCTGGCAGCGGCGACGAGCCGCCCGTCGTCCTCGACGAGCGTGAGCCCGTCGACGCCCTCGGGGAAGCGTCCCTCCGGCGGGGCGGGCCGGACGAGCATGCCGCTGCGGGCGCGCGCCTCGCGCTCGTAGAGCGCCGCCACCTCGGCGAGGTCCGCCGGGCGGCCGGAGCGCACCGCGAGCCCGGCGACGGGGCCGCCGCGCGCGAGGGCGTGCGTGGGGACCTCGACCGTGGTCAGCGTCCCCGTCACCTCCCACCCGGCGCGGCGGTAGAGGCCGGACACCGTCGGGAACAGCGCCGAGACGGCCGCCCCGCGCTCGTGCGCGCCGGCGAGCAGCTCCCGCAGGAGGGACGTCGCCACCCCCGCGCCCCGCGCCTCCGGCTGGACCGCCACGTCAGTGACGTCCGCGGCCGGCACCCGTCGCCCGCCCCACCAGTGCTCGCGCGGCAGCAGGGTCACCGCGCCCAGCAGGTCGCCGTCGGCCGCGAGGGCGCCGTACCGGACCGCACCCGGGGGCTCGGAGTCCACGGCCGGCGGGGACGACAGGTCCTCGCCGAAGGACAGGGCGTGCAGACGCCACTGGCGCGCGTGGTCCTCCGGCGTCAGGGGGCGGACGACGACGCCCTGGTCCGGCGCCCGCGAACGGCCGTCGGACGTCGAGGTGGGCGCAGGGCTGCTCTCGTCGGGCACCCGTCGACGCTAGCGGGCCCGACGGGTCGGCCGCCGCAGCGCCGGTGCGACGGGCGCCGCCCCCGCCGCCGCAGGTCCGTCGACGGCTCAGCCCGCGGCGGCGCCGACGCGCTCGAGGACCAGCTCGCGCACCCGCCTGGCGTCGGCCGCGCCGCGCGTGGCCTTCATCACGGCGCCCACGACGGCGCCGGCGGCCGCCACCTTGCCGCCGCGGATCTTCTCGGCGACGTCGGGCTGCGCGGCGAGCGCCTCGTCCACGGCGGCGACGAGCGCGGACTCGTCGGAGACGACCTCCAGGCCGCGGGCGGTGACGACCTCCTCGGGGGTCCCCTCCCCCGCCAGGACGCCGGCGAGGACCTCCCGCGCCATGCGGTCGGTGATCCGGCCCTCGTCCACGAGCCGGGCCAGCCCGGCGACCTCGCCCGGCCCGACGGGCAGGTCGGTCACCTCGACGCCCCGGTCGTTGGCCGTGCGGGCGAGCTCGCCGCCCCACCACTTGCGCGCCGCGGCGGGGCTCGCGCCGGCGGCGACGGTCTCGACGAGGACGTCGAGCAGGCCCGCGTTGACGACGTCGCGCATCTCGAGGTCGCTGTAGCCCCACTCCCCCTGCAGCCGCGCGCGCCGGGCCACCGGCATCTCCGGCAGCGTAGCCCGCACCTGCTCGACCCAGTCGCGCGACGGGGTCAGCGGCACGAGGTCGGGCTCGGGGAAGTAGCGGTAGTCGTCGGCGTCGGACTTGGGGCGCCCGGACGTCGTGACGCCCGTGTCCTCGTGCCAGTGGCGCGTCTCCTGGACGACCCGTCCGCCGGCGTCGAGGACGGCGGCCTGCCGCGAGACCTCGTACCGCACGGCGCGCTCCACCGAGCGGAAGCTGTTGACGTTCTTCGTCTCCGTGCGCGTGCCGAGCGGCGCGTCGGGCGAGGGGCGCAGGGACACGTTCACGTCGGCGCGCATCTGCCCCTGCTCCATCCGGGCCTCCGAGACCCCGAGCGCCCGCAGCAGGTCGCGCAGCGCGGCGACGTAGGCGCGCGCCACCTCCGGCGCCCGCGCACCGGCCCCCAGGACGGGCCGGGTGACGATCTCGACGAGGGGGATGCCGGCGCGGTTGTAGTCGACGAGCGAGTGGTCGGCCCCGTGGATGCGCCCCGTGGCCCCGCCGACGTGCGTCGACTTCCCCGTGTCCTCCTCCAGGTGGGCCCGCTCGACCTCGACCCGCCACGGCGTGCCGTCCTCCAGGACGACGTCGAGGTGGCCGTCCGCGGCCAGCGGCTCGTCGTACTGCGAGGTCTGGAAGTTCTTCGGCATGTCCGGGTAGAAGTAGTTCTTCCGCGCGAAGCGGCACATCTCGGCGATCCCGCAGTCGAGCGCGAGGCCGATGCGCATGCCGTGCTCGACGGCCAGCCGGTTGACGACGGGCAGGGCCCCGGGCAGCCCGAGGGACACCGGGGAGACCTGCGTGTTCGCCTCCGCCCCGAAGGCCGTCGAGCAGCCGTCGAACATCTTCGTGGCCGTGCCCAGCTCGACGTGGACCTCGAGGCCGATGACGACGTCGTAGCGGGCCGCCGCCTCCTCGTAGGGGACGAGGGCGTCCCTGCCGTCCGTCGCGGTGGAGGCCGTGGCGGCCGTGGTGGCGGTGCTCATGCGCGTGCGGCCTCCGGTCGGGCGGCGGACGGGTCGGGGCGGGCGGGCAGGTCCGGCGCGGAGGCCAGCAGGGGCCCGCCGCGGCGCTCGTCGAGCAGCGCCTCGAGCGCGCCGCCGAGCCGGTAGAGGCGCTCGTCGGCGCGGGCCGGCGCCATCACCTGGAAGCCGACGGGCAGGCCGTCCTCGGCCAGGCCGCTCGGCAGCGACATGCCGGGGACGCCGGCGAGGTTGGCCGGGATGGTGGCGATGTCCGCGGCGTACATGGCCAGCGGGTCGTCGAGGCGGCTCCCGAGCGGGAAGGCCGTCGTCGGCGCGGTCGGCGACACGAGCACGTCGGCCTGCTCGAAGGACGAGGCGAAGTCCCGCTGCACCAGCGTGCGGACCTTCTGCGCCGAGCCGTAGTAGGCGTCGTAGTAGCCGGCGGACAGGGCGTACGTCCCGAGGACGACGCGCCGCTTCACCTCCGGGCCGAAGCCGGCGCCGCGGGTCGCGGCCATGACGCGCTCGGCGGTCACCGGGCCCTCGGAGGGCTCGACCCGCAGCCCGAAACGCATCCCGTCGAACCGCGCGAGGTTGCTGGACGCCTCGCTCGGCATGATCAGGTAGTAGGCGTCGAGGGCGTGCGCGAAGGTCGGGCAGGAGACCTCGACGACCTCGGCGCCGGCGTCCGCCAGGAGGTCCAGCGCAGCGCGGAAGCTCGCCGTGACACCGGCGGAGAAGCCCTCGCCCGTGAGCTCGCGGACCACGCCGACGCGCAGGCCGCGGACGTCGCGGGAGCGGGCGGCGTCGGCCAGCGCGCCGACCGGGTCGGCCAGCGAGGTGGCGTCCCGTGGGTCGTGCCCGCCCATCACCTCGTGCAGGAGGGCCGCGTCGAGCACGGTCCGGGCGCACGGGCCGGCCTGGTCGAGGCTCGAGGCCATCGCGATCAGCCCGTACCGCGAGACGCCCCCGTACGTGGGCTTGACGCCGACCGAGCCGGTGACGGAGGCGGGCTGGCGGATGGAGCCGCCCGTGTCGGTGCCGACGGCCAGCGGCGCCTCGAAGGCGGCGACGGCCGCGGCGCTGCCGCCCCCGGAGCCGCCGGGCGTGCGCGCCAGGTCCCAGGGGTTGCGGGTCGGGCCGTACGCCGAGTGCTCCGTCGAGGAGCCCATGGCGAACTCGTCCATGTTCGTCTTGCCGAGCAGGGGCATCCCGGCCGCCCGCAGGCGCTCGACGAGCGTCGCGTCGTACGGCGGGACCCAGCCCCGGAGGATCTTCGAGCCCGCCGTCGTCGGCGTCCCCCGGGTGACGACGACGTCCTTCACCGCCACGGGGACACCGGCGAGCGCGGGCAGGGCCTCGCCGGCGGCGCGCCGGGCGTCGACGTCGCGCGCGGTGGCGAGCGCCTCCTCGCCGCTGACGTGCAGGTAGGCCGCGACGCCGCGACCGTCCCCGGGGGCGCCGTCGACGGCGGCGATGCGGTCCAGGTGGGCGCGGACGACGTCCTCGCTCGTGACGTCGCCGGCGGCGAGCCGCCCGGCCAGGTCGGCGGCGGTCGCCCGGACGATGTCGCCGGGGCCCCCTGCCGACGGCGCCGTGGTCGCGGGGGCCATCAGTCCTCCTCGAGGATCTGGGGGACGAGGAAGCGGCCGTCCTGCGCGGCCGGCGCCCCGGCGAGGACGTCCTCGCGTGCCAGCGACGGCTCGACGACGTCCTCGCGGTAGACGTCCGCGAGCGGCAGCGGGTGGCTCGTCGCGGGCACGTCGTCGGACACCACCGAGGACACCGAGGCGACCGCCGCGACCACGGCGTCCAGCTCGCCGGCCAGACGCTCGAGCTCGTCGGGTCGCAGGTCGATCCGGGCGAGCGCCGCCAGGCGCGCCACGTCGTCGGGAGTCAGGGCGGGCATGCCGGCGAGTCTAGGAGCCCGCCCCGGCCGCCCCGGCCGCCCGCTCGTCGCCGTCACCGGTGCTCGAGCGCTCCTCGTCGGCGCCTCCGGCGTCCTCGGGCTCCCCCGCGCCCTCGACCGGTGCGGCAGCGCCCTCGTCGCCTCCGTGCGCCGGCAGCGCCGACGGGCCCTGCTCGAGGAGCACGCGGAAGCCCGCCTCGTCCAGGACCCGCAGGCCGAGCTCCCGCGCGCGGACCTCCTTCTGGCCGGCGTTCTCGCCCACGACGACGAAGTCCGTCCTCTTCGAGACCGACCCGGAGGCCTTGCCGCCCCGGGCGAGGATCGCCTCCTTGGCGCCGTCCCGGCTGAAGCCCTCCAGGCCGCCCGTGACGACGACCGTCAGGCCCTCGAGGTGCCGCGGCGCCGAGAGGTCCCGCTCGTCCTCCAGCCGGACCCCGGCCGCGCGCCAGGCCTCGACGATCCCGCGGTGCCAGTCGACGTCCCACCACGCCCGGACGGCCTCCGCGATGACGGGCCCGACGCCGTCCGCGGCGGCGAGCTCCTCGGCGCTCGCGCCCACGACGGCGTCGAGGCTGCCGAAGCGCGTGGCGAGCGAACGGGCGGCCGTCGGGCCGACGTGCCGGACCGACAGCGCCACCAGCACGCGCCACAGGGGGCGCTCGCGCGCGGCCGCGAGGTTGTCGAGCAGCCGGCGGCCGTTCGCGGAGAGGTCGCCGTTCGCGTTGCGGAAGAGCGGGACCCGCAGCAGGTCGGCCTCGTCGAGGTCGAACAGGCCCCCCTCGTCGACGAGGACCCGTCCGTCCGCACCCACCGGCGCCCCGTCGGTCTCCGCCGCCGAGGCGACCCCTTCGTCCTCCGCCGCCGACCCGCCGCCGTCCCGGCTGCCCCCCGCGTCGGGCACGCCGCCGAGCAGCGCGCCGGCGGCCTCCCAGCCCAGCGCCTCGACGTCGAAGGCGCTCCGCGAGGCGATGTGGAAGAGCCGCTCCCGCAGCTGGGACGGGCAGGTGCGGGCGTTCGGGCAGCGGATGTCCTTGTCGCCCTCGCGCTCGTGCGCCAGGCGGGTCCCGCAGGACGGGCAGTGCGTCGGCATCTGCCACTCGGGCCCGCGCGGCGAGGCGTCGGCGCCCTCTGCCAGGACCGGGCCCAGCACCTCGGGGATGACGTCGCCGGCCTTGCGGACGACGACGACGTCCCCCGGTCGCACACCCTTGCGCCGCACCTCGTCGGCGTTGTGCAGCGTCGCGAGCTCGACGGTCGAGCCGGCCACGAGCACGGGCTCCATCCGGGCGTAGGGGGTGACGCGGCCGGTGCGCCCGACGTTGACGGAGATCTCGAGGAGCCGGGTGGTGACCTCCTCCGGCGGGTACTTGTAGGCGATCGCCCAGCGCGGCGCGCGGCTCGTCGCCCCGAGCCGCCGCTGCAGCGAGAGGTCGTCGACCTTGACGACGGCCCCGTCGATCTCGTGCTCGACGTCGTGCCGGGCCTCCCCCGTGCGCGCGACGAAGGCGCGGACGGCGGCGACGTCGTCCAGCACCTGCACGTGCGAGCTCACGGGCAGCCCGAGGGCGGCGAGCCGCTCGTACGCCTGCGACTGCGTCGCGACGTCGAACCCCCGGCGCGCGCCGAGACCGTGGACCAGCAGCCGCAGCGGACGCCGGGCGGTGACGCGCGGGTCCTTCTGCCGCAGCGAGCCGGCCGCGGAGTTGCGGGGGTTGGCGAAGGGTTGCCTGCCCGCCTCGACGAGCCCGGCGTTGAGCTCGGCGAAGTCGTCCACCGGGATGAACACCTCGCCCCGGACCTCGAGCAGCTCCGGGACGGGCGCCCCGACGTCCTCGCGCAGGCGCTGGGGGACGTCGGCCATGGTGCGCACGTTGAGCGTGACGTCCTCGCCCGTCCGGCCGTCCCCCCGCGTCGCGGCGCGGACGAGGCGGCCGTCCTCGTAGACGAGGTCGATCGCCAGGCCGTCGATCTTGGGCTCGCAGAGCCAGCGGACCCGCGCCCCCTCGCCCGCCTCGCGCACGACCCGCTCGACCCACTCGTCGAGCTCGGCGGACGTGAAGACGTTGTCGAGGCTCAGCAGGCGCTCGACGTGGTCGACGGCGGTGAACTCGGTGGAGAAGGTGCCGCCCACCCGCTGCGTCGGGGAGTCGGGGACGGCGAGCTCCGGGTGCGCGGCCTCGAGGTCCTGCAGGCGGCGCAGCAGGGCGTCGAAGGCGGCGTCCGGGATGCTCGGCGCGTCGCGGACGTAGTAGGCGAACTGGTGGGAGCGGACCTCGTCCGCCAGCGCCGCCCACGTGCGGCGGTCGTCCTCGCCCGCCGGGGCGGCGGGAGCCGTGGCGCCGGTGCCGGCCGGCTCGGGGGGTGTCACGCTCACGCCGTCATCCTGCCCGAGGGGACCGACGGCCGGGGGCAGGTCCCGAGGTGCCCCCGACGCGCCGGAGCCGTCCGGGCCGGTCGGCGTGACCGGCCCGGACGGCTCCGGGGGTGGTGCTGGGG
>NZ_JBBIAA010000004.1:49514-193799 GCF_037482545.1 Pseudokineococcus basanitobsidens
GGGGGTGGTGCTGCGGCGCGTGCCCGCGCCGCGGAGGCGTCAGACGAGGTCGGCCGGCCCGGCGGCGACGGCCTTGGCCTCGGCCTTCGCCTGGCGCGCGTCGAGCTGCGCGACGGTGTCCGCCTGGCGCTCGGTCACCGTCTCGACCGTGGGCTCCTCGGCCACCTCGGCGGCCATGGGCGAGGCGGCCATGCGCGCCACCGACTTCTGCAGCTCCTGCGGGGCCACCTGGGCGTCGGCCTCGGCCGGGGCGGCGAACTGGCCGCCGAGACCGCCGCGGACGCGGTTGGAGTCGCCGACCGTCGGGGCCGGGTCGTTGCCCTCGCCCGAGAGCGTCCCGCGGACGATGTTCTGGTCGACGAGGATCTCGGCCATGTTGTCGGAGACGGTCACGTCCCCGCCCCAGACGCTCGCCATGTCGCAGACCTCGACCGGGCCGTCGGCGCCGAGCTGCAGCACCGACATGTTGCCGGTGTACATGGCGTCGCCGTAGACCTCGCTCTCGCAGAACACGCCGCCCTCGGCGTTGTCCATGACCGAGAGGCCGCCGTCGACGACGGAGTCGATGACGTCGGTGTAGACGGTGCCGTCGCCCGTGAGGCTGCCCCCGACGGAGGAGGAGCTGAGGAGCAGCTCGCCCGTGGTGGAGGAGACGTTCCCCGAGATCGCGCTGCCGTCCTCGAGGTAGACGACCGAGAGCACGTCGGAGCCGTCGACGGCGCGGTTGACGACCGACTCGGCCGTGCTGCCCTCGAGGGACACGCCGAAGCCCTGCCGCGACACGACCCGGCCGGCCGCCTCGGTGTCGACGAGGCCGACGAAGCCGTCCTCGGCGACCGTCACGCGGCCCTGGAAGGACGAGGTGGTGGCGACCAGGTCGGCGCCGGCGGCGACGCGCACGTCCCCGGTGACCGTCACGTCCGTCAGGTCGCACGCGGCGCCGCGCGGGACGACCAGCGTCCCGGGCACCGTCACGCCCGCGGCCGTGCCGTTGCAGCGGGTCGTCAGGCCGCTGGCGCTGAACGCCGTCGGGGCGACGGCCACGACACCGCCGGCGGCGATGAGGGTGCCGGCGGTGAGAGCGCTGATGAGCTTCATGGGGAGGGGACTCCTTCGTGGGCCTCGGGTCGAGGACGCAGGGTGCTCGGTCGTGCCGAGGAGACCGCCGAGAACGGACGACGGTGACCTTCCGGACGGGGCGTACGTTGGCAGAAGTGTTACGACGGGGCAATGACCTGGCCGGAAACTCCTGCCGAACGGCCCCCGTCCGTCGACGCGGAGCGACGCCCGCGGCCGTCCGGGACGCCGGAGGTCACCCGGTCGGGCGACGTCGGTCTCGGTGCGTGCCCGCCCGGGTGCGGGCGACGAGGCTCGTCGCGGCGGCGACGGCGGGGTCGCCGTCAGGCGTGGGCGTCGTCGGCGAGGACGTCGACCGCCTCGCGCAGCCGTCGCAGCACCGGGCGCGCCCGGCTCGGCGAGAGGCCGGAGAGGTCGCCGGCGGGTACCAGCACGACGTCGCCGAGCGCCCGCGCCGGCAGCCCGAGCCGCGCCCACGGGCGGCGCAGGTCGCCGGCGAGGTCGGCCGGGCGGCGCAGCGGGTCGGCGACGACGTCGACGCCGGCCCACAGCGTCCGCCCGTCCTCCACGGCGGCGGCCACGAGCTCCCAGGCCGGCTCGTCCAGGAGCGCCAGGTCGAGGGCGACGCCGTCGGCCCCCGAGCGTGCGAGCAGCTCGACAGGGGCACCGGCCGTCGCGCACCGGACGACGACGTGGTGCGCACCGGCGTCGCGCGCGGCGTCGACGACGACGCGCAGCCCGGTCTCGACCTCCTCGGCGGCCACCGGCTCGAGGCGGCCGAAGCCGCTGGCACGACGGAGCTCGCCGGCCAGCACGGCGGGCAGCGACGGCTCGTCGACCTGGAGGACGAGCTCGGCGCCCGGCACGGCGCGGCGCACCTCGGCGAGGTGGTCGCGCACCCCCTCGGCGAGCGAGGCGACGACGTCACGGCGGGCCCCCGGGTCGGTGCTCGAGCGCTCGCCGCGCCCCAGGCGCACCGAGGCGGCGAGCGTCCAGGGGCCGGCCAGCTGGACCTTGAGCTCCCCGGCGTAGCCGTCCGCGGCCTCGGCGAGCGCGTCGACGTCCCCGCGCCGCAGGCTGCGCGCCCGCTCGGCGTCCCGGCCGGGGTGGTCCACGAAGCGCCACCCCGACGGCTGCAGGTCCACGGGCAGCTCGACGAGCACGGACGCCGTCCGCCCGACGAGCTCGGCGCCGGGCCCCCGGCCGGGCTGCTCGACGAGGTGCGGCAGCCCGGGGGGCGCGCCGAGCTCCCCGAGCACCGTGCGCGCCGCCTCGAGGACGTCCTCCACCGGCCAGGCGCCCGTGCCGCTGAGCCGACCCCGCAGCGCGCGCCGGCCCTCCCCTTCTCCCCGGTCGCCGGCGGGGCCGTCCTCGGTCCGGAGCAGGTCGGGGTCCGCGGGGGTCACCCCGGCGACGGTAGCCGTGCCCGCCGCGGGCCGACGCCCGCCGCGTCCTGCGCGGGGGCGCCGGCCCGGGGGCGCCGGCGCGACCTCAGCGCGCGGCCTCGACGGTCGCGGACCCGACCACCCGGGTCCCGTCGTAGAGCGCGAGCGTCTGCCCGGGGGCGACCCCGCGCACCGGCGCGTCGAGGACCACCTCGAGGGGGTCGGCCGCCGTCACCGTGCACGCCGCCTCCGCCCCGTGCGCCCGCAGCTGGGCCCCGAGGCGGTCCCCGACCGCGGCGGGCGGCCCCGTCCACGTCGGGGGGCCACCCGTCACGACGGTGCGGTCCAGCCGCTCGGCGGGCCCCACGACGACGTCGCCGGTGACGACGGACAGCGACAGCACGTACCGCGGGCGCCCGTCCGCCGCCGGTCGCCCGACGCGCAGGCCCCGCCGCTGGCCGACGGTCAGACCCGTGACGCCGTCGTGCTCGCCGAGGACCGCGCCCTCCTCGTCGCGGACGAGGCCGGGGCGCGACGGCACGCGCTGCGCCAGCCACGCGCGCGCGTCGCCGTCGGGGACGAAGCAGATGTCGTGGCTGTCGGGCTTGTCGGCGACGGCGAGCCCGCGCCCGGCCGCCTCGGCGCGCACGTCCGCCTTGGCGGGGGCGTCCCCGAGGGGCAGCAGCGCCCGCGCCAGGCGGTGCGGGGGCACGACGGCGAGGACGTACGACTGGTCCTTCGCGGCGTCCCGCGCACGGTGCAGCGTCGGCGGCCCCCCGGCCGCGTCCGGCTCGAGCCGGGCGTAGTGCCCGGTGGCCAGCGCGTCGAAGCCGAGCGCGAGCGCGCGGTCGAGCAGGGCGGCGAACTTCACCCGCTCGTTGCACCGCACGCACGGGTTGGGCGTGCGACCCGCGGCGTACTCGGCGGTGAAGTCGTCGACGACGTCGGCGGCGAAGCGCTCGGAGAGGTCCCAGACGTAGAAGGGGATGCCGAGGACGTCCGCGGCGCGACGGGCGTCGCCGGCGTCCTCGACGGTGCAGCAGCCCCGGGCCCTGGCCCCACCGGCCGGGGTGGCGCCGCGGGACAGCGCCAGGTGGACGCCGACGACCTCGTGACCGGCGTCCACGGCGCGTGCCGCCGCGACGGCGGAGTCGACGCCGCCGCTCATGGCGGCCAGGACGCGCACGGCTCAGCCCGCCCCGACCGGCGACGGCACCGCGAGGGCCTGCGCGGGCGCCGACGCGGCACGGGCGCGACGCGCCGCCGCCACGACGCCGGGCAGGGCGTCCACCAGCGCGCCCACGTCGGCGCGAGAGCTGGTGCGACCCAGGCTGACCCGCATCGCACCACGCGCGTCGTCGGGGTCGGCGCCCATCGCGGCGAGGACGTGGCTGCCGGTGGTCGCGCCTGCGCTGCAGGCGCTCCCGGTCGAGATGGCGATGCCGCGGGCGTCCATGAGGTACAGCAGCGCGTCGCCGTCGCAGCCGGGCAGCAGGAGCATCGCCGTCCCGGGCAGCGAGGCCCCGGGACGGTCGTCCCCCGCCAGGACCGCGTCCGGGACCGCCTGCCGGACACCCCCGACCAGCTCGGCCCGCAGCGTGGAGAGCCGGGCGGCCTCCTCCTCGCGGGACGCGACGGAGGCCTCCAGCGCGACGGCGAGCCCCCGTGCGAGCGCCACGGCGGAGCTGCCGGGACGCAGCCCGCGCTCGTGCCCGCCGCCGGTCGCCAGCGCGCGCAGCCGTGTGCCCCGGCGCAGCAGCAGCGCCCCCGTGCCGACCGGCGCGCCGACCTTGTGGCCCGAGACCGACACGGCCGCGAGCCCCGACGACGCCAGGTCGACGGGCTGCGTCAGCGGCGCCTGCACGGCGTCGCTGTGCACGGGGACGCCGCGCGCCGAGCAGGCCGCCACGACGTCGTCGAGCGGCTGCAGCACGCCCGTCTCGTTGTTGGCCCACATGACGCTGACGAGGGCGACCTCGTCCCCGTGCACGTCGAGGGACGCCTCCACGGCCGCGACGTCGAGACGACCCCGGCGGTCCACGGGCAGCAGCTCGAGCTCCACCTCGCCCTCGGCGGCGAGCCGGCGGGCGGGCTCGAGGACCGCCGGGTGCTCGACGGCGCTGACGAGCAGGCGCCGCCGGCGGGGGTCCTCCTGCTGCCGGGCGCGCACGAGGCCGGCGACGGCGAGGTTGTCGGCCTCCGTCCCGCCGGAGGTCAGCA
The DNA here is from genome assembly GCF_037482545.1 of Pseudokineococcus basanitobsidens. NCBI lineage: Bacteria > Bacillati > Actinomycetota > Actinomycetes > Kineosporiales > Kineosporiaceae > Pseudokineococcus > Pseudokineococcus basanitobsidens. The sequence continues at coordinate 54,197 of NZ_JBBIAA010000004.1, forward strand.
CGACCTCGTCGGGGGCGGCGCCGAGGGCCGCGGCGACCTGCTCGCGGGACTCCTCGAGGACGCGACGCAGCGCGCGCCCCTCGGCGTGGGCCGAGGAGGCGTTGCCGGGCAGCAGCAGCGCCTCGGCCACGGCGGCCGCGGCGGCGGGCAGGACCGGCGTGCTCGCGGCGTGGTCGGCGTAGACCCGCCGGGTCGACGGGCCGGCGGCGTCGCGGGCGGCGAGGTGCCGCTCCCCCTGCTCGAGCACGCGTCGAGGGTAGGCGCCGGGCGACGCGGCCCTCAGCCCCCCGCCGGCCCCGCCGGCCCCGCCGGACGCCGGCGGGCGGCGAAGGCGCCCATCCGGCGCGCGCGCTCGGGGCCCGCGAAGAGCTCGGTGAACAGGCGCCGCTCGAGCGCCAGGCCGGCCGCCAGCGGCAGCGCGGCCCCCTCGTCGACGGCCCGCTTCGCGGCGCGCAGCACCTCGCGCGGACCCGCCTCCGCGTACCCGGCAGCGCGTCGGCGAGCCGCCGTCTCGCCCTCGCCCGCCTCCACCACCTCGTCGACGAGGCCGACCGCGAGGGCCTCGTCGGCGTCCAGGGAGCGACCGGACCACAGCAGGTCCTTGGCGAGCGAGGGGCCCACGAGCCTCGCCAGCCGCTGGGTGCCGCCGGCGCCGGGCAGGACGCCGAGGCCCACCTCGGGCAGGCCGAGCCGTGCCCCCCGGGCGCACACCCGGACGTCGCAGGCGAGGGCCAGCTCCAGGCCGCCGCCGAGCACGGGCCCCTCCAGCGCCGCGACGACGGGCACGCCGACGGCGGCGACGGCGTCCGTGAACGCCTGCAGCGACGGCGCCCGCAGGGCCATGTCGTCCCCCGTCATCGCCGCCATCTCGCGCACGTCGGCCCCGGCGCAGAACCGGTCCCCGCCGGTGACGACGAGCGCGCGGACGTCCTCGCGCCCGTCCGCCCGCCGGGCGAGCGCCGCCACGAGGTCCTGCGCCGCGGCGTCGAGCGCGTTGACCGGCGGGCGCTGCAGCCGCAGCTCGGCGACGCCGTCCTCCCCCGTGACGAGCACGGCGGCCGGGCTCTCGGTCACGGCTCCTCCGGGGCGGTGGTGGACGGGTCGGGGCGAGGGTAGGCGCCGTGCGCCCGGCCCCCGGTCGGTCGCACGGTCGGCCGCACGGTCGTCGCGTCGGGCGGCCGTCGTCCCGGTGGCACAGTGGACGCCCGTGCCTGCCGATGGACGTCCCGTGACCACCTCCGCGGCGAGCGGCGCCGGAAGCCGCCCGCACCCCCTCGGCGTGCACCTGCTGGCCGAGGGCGGGGCGTCCGCCGCCGTCTACGCGCCGCACGCCGAGCGCGTGCAGGTCGCCCTCCTCGCCGACGGCGACGGCGGGCTCGTCGAGGAGCGCGTCGACCTCGCCGGGCGCACGCACGGCGTCTGGCACGGGTCCCTGCCCGGCGTCGGCGCGGGGCAGCGGTACGGCCTGCGGGTGCACGGCCCCTGGGAGCCGGAGCGCGGGCACCGCTTCAACCCGGCCAAGCTGCTGCTCGACCCGTACGCCCGGGCCGTCCACGACGAGGTGCGCTGGGACGCCGCGCTCTTCGCCCACGAGGTGGACGACCAGTGGCGGCCGGTCGACGGACCCGCGCGCACCGGCGGCGCCCGCCGGCGCTCGTCCGGCGACTCCGCCCCGTGGGCCCCGCACGGCGTCGTCCTCCCGCCCCGCCGGGCCGAGGGCGCCGTGCGCCCGCGCACCCCGTGGCGGGACACCGTCGTCTACGAGGCCCACGTGCGCGGCCTCACCATGCGGCACCCGGACGTCCCGCCGGAGCTGCGGGGCACGTACGCCGCGCTCGGCCACCCGGCCGTCGTCGCGCACCTCGTCGAGCTCGGGGTCACGGCCCTGGAGCTGCTGCCCGTCCACGCGATCGCCGAGGAGCCGCACCTCGTGCGGCGGGGCCGCCGCAACGCCTGGGGCTACAGCACGCTGTCCTACTTCGCGCCGGCCCCGCGCTACGCCAGCGCGGCCGCCCGGGCCCTCGGTCCGGCCGCCGTCACCGCGGAGCTGGCCGGCGCGGTGGAGGCGCTGCACGCCGCGGGGCTCGAGGTGCTGCTCGACGTCGTCTACAACCACACGGCGGAGGGCGGTGTCGAGGGCCCGGCCCTGTCGTTCCGCGGGCTCGACGCCGAGGCCTACTACCGCCTCGACTCCGCGGGACTCGACGTCGACGTCACCGGCTGCGGCGGCACCCTGGACGCCTCCTCCGCGCGCGTCGTCGCCCTGGTCCTCGACTCGCTGCGCCACTGGGTCGACGCCTACGGCGTCGACGGCTTCCGCTTCGACCTGGCCCCGGCGCTCGCGCGCGGCCGCGACGCGGCCTTCGACCCCGAGCACCCGTTCCTCGTCGCCGCCCGGGCCGACCCGGTGCTGGCGGACGTGAAGCTCGTCGCCGAGCCGTGGGACGTCGGGCCCGGCGGCTGGCGGACGGGGCAGTTCCCCCCGCCCTTCGCCGAGTGGAACGACCGGTACCGGGACGACGTCCGCAGCTTCTGGCTCGCGGACGCCGCCCGGGCCCGGCGCGGTCAGCACCCGGGTGACGGGGTGCGGCACCTCGCGACCCGCCTGGCGGGCTCGGCCGACCTCTTCGCGCACGGCGCGAGCACCGACGCCTCCCGGCGGGGTCCGCTCGCGTCGGTCAACCTCCTCGCCGCGCACGACGGCTTCACCCTCGCCGACGCGTGCGCCCACGAGTCCAAGCACAACGAGGGCAACGGCGAGGAGAACCGGGACGGGCACGGCGACAACCGGTCCGACAACCACGGCGTCGAGGGACCGACCGACGACCCGCAGGTCCTCGCCGCCCGGCGCCGCTCGGTCCGCAACCTCCTGGGGACGCTGACGGTCTCCACGGGCGTCCCCATGCTGCTGGGCGGGGACGAGATGCTGCGCACGCAGCACGGCAACAACAACGCCTACGTCGTCGACGACGAGGCCGTCTGGCTCGACTGGCCCGCGCTGCGGCGCGGGGGTCCCGAGGCGGACCTGCTCGCGACGACGACGCGCCTGCTCGCCCTGCGCCGCGAGCACGCGGTGCTGCGCCAGGACACCTTCGCGAGCGGTCGTCCCGTGCACGACGACGGGACGGTCGACCTCGCGTGGTTCGGCCCCGACGGCCGCCCGATGAGCGAGGAGCGCTGGCACGAGGTCCAGCTGCGGACCCTGCAGATGGTCCACCACGGCGGTCCGACCGGTGGGCGCTCGCTGCTCGTGGTCCTGCACTCCGGAGCGGGCAGCACGCCCGTGCGGCTGCCGGCCGAGCCCTGGGCCCTCGGCTGGGACCTGCTGTGGGACAGCACCTGCGAGCGTCCCGAGGACGTCCCCCCGGCCGCGTGCGCCCCGGGCGAGGTGGTCGAGGTGGGGCCGACGTCGATGCGGGTCTACGCCGCGGACCGCCCGTAGGCGCACGGTGGTCGGCGAGACGGGGCCTGTCGCCGACCGGGGGCCTGTCGTCGTCCGGGGGCCCGGTCCCCGACGCAGGCCTCCGTCTCGACGCCCACCGCCCGGTCCCGGGGGGGGGGGGGGGGGGGGGGGGGGGGGGGGGGGGGGGGGGGGGGGGGGGGGGGGGGGGGGGGGGGGGGGGGGNCCCCGACGCAGGCCTCCGTCTCGACGCCCACCGCCCGGTCCCGGCCCCGCCGGAGGGCGGGGCCGGGCGCCGGTGACGACGAGGGGTCAGGCGTTGGCGACGAGCCCCAGCTCGGTCGGCGACGCCAGCAGCTCGTGCCGGGGCAGGACGCGCACCGTGTAGCCGACCGCGCCGGTGCGACGCAGCGGGATGTCGCCGGCGTAGGAGTGCCGGCCGTCCTCCAGCGCCTCGACGTGGGTCAGCGCGACGGTGCTCGTGCTCACCAGCTCGTCGGTCTGCGTGACCCGCCCGTGCACGACCTGGACGTCGACGTCCTCCGGCGAGAGGCCGCCGAGCGAGACCCAGGCCCGGACGGCGAGGACCTCGCCGAGCTGGGGGCTGTCCGAGAGGTCGACGGACTCGGCGTGGTCGACGCGGACGCCGCCCCAGCCGCCGCGGACCTCGTCGACCCACGCGGCGAGCCGACGGGCGCCGGCGTGCCCGGACGCGGCGACCGTGCGCCCGCTCGTGGCCGCCGGGACGTAGAGCCGCTCCACGTACTCGGCGACCATGCGCGTCGCGAGCACCTTGGGCCCCAGCGTCGACAGCGTGTGCTGGACCATCTCCAGCCAGCGCGCCGGGGTGCCGCCGGCACCGGAGGTGTCGTAGAAGCGGGGCGCGACCTGCGTCTCGACGAGGTCGTAGAGCGCGGCGGCCTCCAGGTCGTCCCGGCGGTCGGCGTCCTCGACGCCGTCCGCGGTCGGGATCGCCCAGCCGTTCTCGCCGTCGAACCACTCGTCCCACCAGCCGTCGAGGATGGAGAGGTTGAGCCCGCCGTTGAGCGCCGCCTTCATGCCCGACGTGCCGCAGGCCTCGAGCGGACGCAGCGGGTTGTTGAGCCAGACGTCGCAGCCCGGGTACAGCGTCTGGGCCATGCCGATGTCGTAGTTCGGCAGGAAGACGATGCGGTGGCGGACGGCCGGGTCGTCGGTGAAGCGGACGAGCTGCTGGATGAGGCGCTTGCCCGAGTCGTCGGCGGGGTGCGACTTGCCGGCGATGACGAGCTGCACCGGGTGCTCCGGGTGCAGCAGCAGCGCCCGCAGCCGCTCCGGGTCGCGCAGCATGAGCGTGAGCCGCTTGTACGTGGGGACGCGGCGGGCGAAGCCGACCGTCAGGACGTCCGGGTCGAGGACGTCGTCGACCCAGCCGAGCTCGGCGGCGGTCGCGCCCCGCTCCAGCCACGAGGCCCGCAGGCGCCGTCGGACGTCGGTCACGAGCGCCGAGCGCATCTGCCGGCGCGCGGACCACAGCTGCGCCGCGGGCACCTCGCCCGCGCGTGCCCACGCCCCCGGCTCCGTGGTGGGGCGGGCGCCGGTGGCCGCGTGGACGGCGTCGTCGAGGCGCCGGTCCACCCAGGTCGGGGCGTGCACGCCGTTGGTGACCGACGTGATGGGGACCTCGGGGGCGTCGAGGCCCGGCCAGAGGCCGTCGAACATCCCGCGGCTCACGCTGCCGTGCAGCTGCGAGACGCCGTTGGCCCGCTGCGCCAGCCGCAGGCCCATGACGGCCATGTTGAAGATGCCGGGCTGGCCGCCCGGGTAGTCCTCGGCGCCGAGCGCGACGAGCCGCTCGCCGTCCACGGCGGGCACGGCGCACGTCACGTACTCGCGGACCTGCGCCGCGTCGAAGCGGTCGATGCCGGCGGGTACGGGCGTGTGCGTGGTGAAGACCGTGGCGGCGCGGCCCGCCTGCAGCGCGGCCTCGAAGCCGAGCCCGGCCCCGAGGGCCTCGCCGATGCGCTCCACGCCGAGGAAGCCGGCGTGCCCCTCGTTGGTGTGGAACACCTCCGGCGCCGGGGCGCCGGACAGGCGCGACCACAGGCGCAGCGCCCGCACGCCGCCGATGCCGAGCAGCATCTCCTGCAGCAGGCGCTTCTCCCCGCCGCCGCCGTAGAGGCGGTCCGTCGTGGACCGGACGTCCGGGTCGTTCTCCTCGACGTCGGAGTCGAGCAGGAGCAGCGGCACGCGGCCGACGTCGGCCTTCCAGACGTGCGCGTGCAGCGTCCGGCCGCCGGGCAGCGCCAGGGCGACGCGGCACGGTGCCCCGTCCTCCTCCCGCAGCAGCGTGAGCGGCAGGTCGCCCGGGTCGAGCACCGGGTAGGTCTCGGTCTGCCAGCCGTCGCGGGACAGCGACTGCGTGAAGTACCCCTGGCCGTACAGGAGCCCCACGCCCGTGATCGGGACCCCGAGGTCGGAGGCGCTCTTCAGGTGGTCGCCCGCGAGGATGCCGAGCCCGCCCGAGTACTGGGGCAGCACCGTCGTCACGCCGAACTCGGGCGAGAAGTAGGCGACGGACGTCGGCCCGCCGCCCTCCCACGCGGTCGCCGCGCCCTGGTACCAGCGCGGCTGGGTGAGGTAGGCGTCGAGGTCGGCCTCGGCCGCGCGGACGCGCCGCACCAGCGCGTCGTCGGCCGCCAGCTCGGCGAGCCGGTCCGGCCCGAGCTCCGCGAGCAGGGCCACCGGGTCCTGGCGCACCGCGTCCCAGACCTGCGGGTCGAGGTCGCGGAACAGGTCCCGCGTGGGCGGGTGCCACGACCAGCGCAGGTTCAGGGACAGCCGCTCGAGCGCGGCGAGCGGCGCCGGCAGGGCGGTGCGGACGGTGAACCGTCGGATGGCTCTCACGGGCGGGGAGAGTAACGAGCGGGACGGGCCACCGGGCCCGTGTCCGAGGACCGGCTCCCCTGCGCGCCGGGGGACGGCCACCCGCCCGGGGGGGACGGTCCCGGCCCGCCGCCGCCGGGGGACCCGGGTGTCACCGGCCGCTCCTCTCGGTACGTTCCTCCGGTGCCGACCTCGCGACGCCCGTCCACCGCCCGCCCCGGCGCCACGCCACCCCCCTCCCCCGGGCGCGGCGACGCCGACGGCCCGGTCAGCGTGGAGGGCGCCGCCGGCGGCCCGGGCGCCCCCGTGGCGGCCGACGACGCCACCGCCGCCGTCCCGCCGCCCCCCTCGGGCGTCCCCTCACCGGCGCAGGAGTCGGCCTCGTGCGTGGTCGGACGCATCCCCGTGGTCGACCTGGCCCCCGTCGTCGACGGCGGGCGCTGGCCCGCACGCGCGGTCGTCGGCGAGGCGGTCCCGGTGACGGCGACCGTCTTCCGCGAGGGCCACGACGCCGTCGCCGCCGAGGTCGTCCTCCTGCGCCCGGACGGCTCGGAGGCGACCCGGGCCCGGATGACGTGCACCAACCCCGGCCTCGACGCCTGGCGGGCGGACGTGGTCCCGGACGCCGTCGGCGGGTGGACCTTCCGCGTGGAGGCGTGGTCGGACCCGTTCGGCTCGTGGGAGCACGCAGCCGGCGTCAAGGTCACCACGCCCGGGCTGCCTCCCGAGGACGTCGAGCTGGCGCTGGCCGACGGCGCGCTGGTCCTCCAGCGCGCCGCCGCCGTCCCGGGGCGCTCCCCCGCCGACGTCGCCCACCTGGAGGCGGGCGCCAGCGGCCTGCGCGACACGGGGCGGCCGCACCGGGCCCGCTTCGCCGCCGGCACCTCGCGCGAGGTGCTGGACGCGCTCGAGCGGCTGCCGCTGCGCGAGCTGGTCACCGCGACGCCGGACGCCCGCCTCGTCGTGCAGCGCCCCCTGGCCCTCTTCGGCTCCTGGTACGAGCTGTTCCCCCGCTCGGAGGGCGCGTACTACGACGAGGCGGAGGGGCGCTGGGTCTCCGGCACCCTGCGGACGGCGGCCGAGCGGCTCCCGGCGCTGGCCGAGCAGGGCTGGGACGTCGTCTACCTCACGCCGATCCACCCCATCGGGACGACCTTCCGCAAGGGCCGCAACAACTCCCTCGACCCGACCCCCGAGGACCCGGGCTCGCCCTACGCGATCGGTGCGCCCGAGGGCGGGCACGACGCCGTCCACCCCGACCTCGGGACCTTCGAGGACTTCGACGCCTTCGTCGCCCGGGCCCGGGGCGAGGGGCTCGAGGTCGCGCTCGACCTGGCTCTGCAGTGCTCGCCCGACCACCCCTGGGTCGCCGAGCACCCCGAGTGGTTCGTCCAGCGCGCCGACGGGTCGATCGCCTACGCGGAGAACCCGCCGAAGAAGTACCAGGACATCTACCCGCTGGCCTTCGACACCGACCCCCAGGGGCTCTACGCGGAGATCCTCCGCGTCGTCCTGCTGTGGGTCGAGCACGGGGTGACCCTCTTCCGCGTCGACAACCCGCACACCAAGCCGGTCGAGCTGTGGGAGTGGCTCATCGCGGAGGTGAACCGGGAGCACCCCGACGTGCTCTTCCTCGCCGAGGCCTTCACGCGGCCGGCGATGATGCACACCCTGGCCAAGGTCGGGTTCCACCAGAGCTACACCTACTTCGCCTGGCGGAACACCAAGGAGGAGCTCGTCGAGTACGGCGAGGAGGTCTCCGGCGAGGCCGCCGCCTACATGCGGCCGAGCTTCTGGCCGACGACGCACGACATCCTCACGCCCTTCATGAGCCAGAACGGGCGGCCGGCGTTCGAGCTGCGCGCCGTCCTCGCCGCGACGATGTCGCCGACGTGGGGCGTCTACGCCGGCTACGAGCTCGTCGAGGACGTGCCGCGCCCCGGGGCGCAGGAGCAGATCGACAACGAGAAGTACCAGTACAAGCCGCGCGACTTCGAGCGCGCCGTCCTCGAGGGCCGCAGCGTCGGGCCCCTGCTCGCCCGCCTCAACGAGCTCCGCCGCGAGCACCCGGCCCTGCAGCGGCTGCGCGGCACCGTGTTCCACCCGACGGACGACGACCAGGTGGTCGCCTACAGCCGGCACCTGCCCGCGGACGTCTCCCCGACGGGGCAGGAGGACCTCGTGCTGGTGGTCGTCTGCATCGACCCGCAGCAGTGGCACCAGACCCACGTGCACCTCGACATGGGCGCGCTGGGCCTCGCCGACGACGAGCAGGTCCTCGCCGCGGACGGCCTCACGGGCGGCCGCTGGACGTGGGGGCGCGACGTGTACGTCGACCTCGGCCCCGGGCGCCCCGCCCACGTCGCGACGCTCACCCGCGGCGGTGGTGCCGCATGAGCACCCCCTCCTCGAGCCCCTACACCGGCCCGTCCCCCGCGGTCGGCGGGCCCGCCCCGACCACCGGGACGGTGCCCGTCCAGGCGTCGCCGGGGACCCACCCGACCACGGGCCCCACGCCCGTCGTCGGCGGCGGGGCGAGTGCCGGCGACGAGCCCGGCCTCGCCGGGGGGACGGCCTCGGCTCTCGGCCACGTCGGCAGCGGCCTGTCCGACGACCCCGACTGGTACCGCAAGGCCGTCTTCTACGAGGTGCTCGTGCGCGCCTTCGCCGACTCCAACGGCTCGGGCTCCGGGGACTTCACCGGCCTCGTCGGACGGCTCGACTACCTGCAGTGGCTCGGCGTCGACTGCCTGTGGCTGCCCCCCTTCTACGCCTCGCCGCTGCGCGACGGCGGCTACGACATCTCCGACTACTACTCCGTGCTGCCGGAGTTCGGGACGCTGGCGGACTTCACCGAGCTCGTGCAGCAGGCGCACGCCCGCGGGATCCGGGTCGTCACCGACCTCGTGATGAACCACACCAGCGACGCGCACCCGTGGTTCCAGGCCAGCCGCAGCGACCCGCAGGGGCCCTACGGCGACTTCTACGTCTGGAGCGACACGACCGAGCGCTACCAGGACGCCCGGATCATCTTCGTCGACACCGAGACGTCGAACTGGACGTTCGACCCGGTGCGGCGGCAGTACTTCTGGCACCGGTTCTTCGGCCACCAGCCGGACCTGAACTTCGAGAACCCGGCGGTCGCCGAGGCGATGTTCGACGTCGTCCGCTACTGGCTGGACCTCGGCATCGACGGGTTCCGGCTGGACGCCGTGCCCTACCTCTTCGAGGAGGAGGGCACGAGCTGCGAGAACCTCCCCCGCACGCACGAGTTCCTCAAGCAGCTGCGGCGGATGGTGGACCGCGAGTTCCCCGGGCGGATCCTCCTCGCGGAGGCCAACCAGCCACCGGACGACGTCGTCGCCTACTACGGCGAGGCGGACGACCCCGAGTGCCACATGTGCTTCCACTTCCCCGTGATGCCGCGGCTGTACTCCTCGGTGCGCGAGGGCCGTGCGGCCCCCGTGCTCGACACGCTCGCCGAGACCCCGGACATCCCGGCCGGGGCGCAGTGGGGCACGTTCCTGCGCAACCACGACGAGCTCACCCTCGAGATGGTCTCCACGGAGGAGCGCGCGGCGATGTACGGCTGGTACGCGCCGGACCCGCGCATGCGGGCCAACGTGGGCATCCGGCGCCGCCTGGCCCCGCTCGTCGACGGGTCCCGCGCGGAGGTGGAGCTGCTCCACGCCCTCCTGCTCTCGCTGCCCGGCTCGCCCTGCCTGTACTACGGCGACGAGGTCGGCATGGGCGACAACATCTGGCTCGACGACCGCGACAGCGTCCGGACGCCGATGCAGTGGACGCCGGACCGCAACGCCGGCTTCAGCACCGCCGACCCGGGCAAGCTCTACCTGCCGACCGTGCAGTCGCTCGTCTACAGCTACGGCGCGATCAACGTCGAGGCCTCTCTCGCGAGCTCCTCCTCGCTGCTGCACTGGGTGCGCGCGCTGCTGGCGCTGCGCCGGCAGCACCCGGTCTTCGGGGTCGGCACGTACGTGCCGCTGCACGCGGACAACCCGGCGGTGCTCGCCTTCCTGCGGGTCCTGGACGACCACGAGGCCGCCCGCTCCGGCCTCGCGCCGGAGACGGTGCTCTGCGTCGCCAACATGGCCGCCACCCCGCAGGCGAGCGCGCTGCGCCTGCCCGGCCGGGAGGGCCACGACCTGCAGGACCTGTTCGGCGGCGCGGGCTTCCCGCGCGTCGACGACGACGGGAGGTTCCCGGTGACGCTCGGTGCCCGTGACTTCCTCTGGCTCTCGGTGGTGGACCGATGAGCCCCGCCGCGAGGGACCGGGGTCCGGTCGACGGCGGGCCGGCCGACGTCGACCCGCAGGAGCTCCGCGGGCTGCTCGACGCGTGGATGCCGGCGCAGCGCTGGTACCCCGCCAAGGGGGCCGCCGCCGAGCACGAGCTGCTGGGCTCGGTCGACCTGCCCGCCCCGGCCGGCTCGTCCACGCGCTGCACCGTCCACCTCGTGGCCGTGCGGACCGTCGAGGAGACGACGCTGACGCAGGTCCCGCTCGCGGTGCGCCCGCCGCGCGACGACGCGGCCGGCGCCGCGCCCGACCCCTCGCTGGTCGGCGTCCTCGCCGACGGCCGGGGCGTGCACGACGGGACCGCCGACCCCGACCTCGTCGCGGCGCTGCTGCGGCTGATGGACGAGGGCGGGTCGGTGCAGGGCGGCGCCACCGCGGCGCGGGGCCACCTCGCCCCGGGCGCCCGGCTCGACCCCTCCGCCGGCTCGAAGGTCCTCGGCGGCGAGCAGTCGAACACCAGCGTCGTCATCGGCGCCGGGGGCGACGCACCGTCGATCCTCAAGGTGTTCCGGGTGCTGTCGCCCGGCGAGAACCCCGACGTCGTCGTCGCGGCGGCGCTGTGGGCCGCCGGCTGCGAGCAGGTGGCCCAGCCGCTCGGCTGGGTCGAGGGCGCGTGGACGACGCCGGACGGGGCGGCCGTCAGCGGCCACCTCGCCGTCGTCAGCGAGTTCCTCACCGGCGCGCAGGACGCCTGGCGCGAGGCGTGCCGGGCCGTCGAGGACGGGGAGTCCTTCGCCGGAGGGGCCCGCTCCCTCGGCCGCGCCACGGCCCTCGTGCACCGGGCCCTCGCCGAGTCCTTCGGGCAGACCCCCGTCACGCAGGACGGGAGGGAGCAGCTCGTGCGCGGGCTGGCCGACCGGGTCCGCTGGGCCCTGGCCTCCGCGCCGGCGCTCGCGCCGTACGCCGACGCCCTGGAGCAGCACGTGGGCTCGCTCGAGGAGCTGCCCGCGGCGGCGGACCTGCCACCGCTGCAGCGGGTCCACGGCGACTACCACCTGGGGCAGGTGCTCTCCGTGCCCGGCCGGGGCTGGGTCGTCCTGGACTTCGAGGGCGAGCCGCTGCGCCCGCTCGCCGAGCGCGTGCGCCCCGACGTCGCCGTCCGCGACGTCGTGGGCATGGTCCGCTCCCTCGACTACGCCGGTGCGCACGTCAGCGCCGGTCGCGGCGACGCGGCGCTGACCGCCCGGGCCGAGGCCTGGACGGCCGAGGCGACGCGGGCCCTGCTCGAGGGCTACGCCGAGGTCGACGACGACCCGCGGCACGGCCCCGGCAGCCCGCTGCACCGGGCGCTCCTGCTCGACAAGGCGCTGTACGAGGTGGTCTACGAGACCCGCCAGCGCCCGCAGTGGCTGCCCGTACCCCTGGGAGCGGTCGAGCGCCTGCTCGGCGCCGCCCCCGCCCACCCCCCGGTGGACGACCCCGCCCCCCGTCCCGAGGAGACACCCGTGGACCAGACCGCTGCCGCCCCCGCCGGGAGGGGTGCCGCCGACGGTGCGCGCGCGCCGGGGCGGGCCCCCGTCGACCCGGGGCTGCTCGACGCCGCCGCCCACGGCGCGACGCCCTTCCCGCACGACGCCCTCGGGCCGCACCCGCACGACGGCGGGGTCACCGTCCGCGTGCGCCGTCCCCTCGCCGAGCGGGTCGTCGTCGTCACCGCCGACGGGTCCGTCGAGGCCGAGCACGAGCACGACGGCGTCTGGGTGGCCGTGCTCCCCGTCGCCGACGTCCCCGACTACCGCGTCGAGACGACGTGGTCGGGCGGCACCACCGACACCGCCGACGACCCCTACCGCTTCTGGCCCACGCTCGGCGAGGTCGACCTGCACCTCATCGGCGAGGGACGCCACGAGCAGCTGTGGACGGCGCTCGGCGCTCGTGTCCTGCGCTACCCCGGCGGGGCGATGGGCGACGTCACCGGCACCGCCTTCGGCGTCTGGGCGCCGCACGCCCGCGGCGTCCGCGTCGTCGGCGGCTTCAACCACTGGGACGGGCGCTCGCACGCGATGCGCTCGCTCGGCGGCAGCGGCGTCTGGGAGCTGTTCGTCCCGGGGGTGGGCGACGGCGAGGTCTACAAGCTGGAGATCCAGGGCCAGGACGGCGTGTGGCGGCAGAAGGCCGACCCCATGGCACGGCTGGCCGAGGTGCCGCCCGCCACCGGCTCCGTCGTCACCGAGTCCTCCTATGCCTGGGGCGACGCCGCGTGGCTGCGCGAGCGCGCGGCGCGCGACCCGCACTCCGGGCCGATGAGCGTCTACGAGGTGCACCTCGGCTCCTGGCGGCAGGGCCTGTCCTACACCGAGCTGGCCGAGCAGCTGGTCGGCCACGTCACGGCCCTCGGCTTCACCCACGTCGAGCTGCTGCCCGTCGCCGAGCACCCCTTCGGCGGCTCGTGGGGCTACCAGGTGACCTCGTACTACGCGCCGACGTCCCGCTTCGGCTCGCCGGACGAGTTCCGGCACCTCGTCGACGCGCTCCACGCGGCCGGCGTCGGCGTCATCCTCGACTGGGTCCCCGGGCACTTCCCCAAGGACGAGTTCGCGCTCGCGCGCTTCGACGGCGAGCCCCTGTACGAGTACCCCGACCCGCGCAAGGGCGAGCACCCCGAGTGGGGCACGCTCGTGCCGGACTACGGCCGGCCCGAGGTGCGCAACTTCCTCGTCGCCAACGCGGTGTACTGGCTCGAGGAGTTCCACATCGACGGCATCCGCGTCGACGCCGTCGCCTCGATGCTCTACCTCGACTACTCCCGCGAGCAGGGGCAGTGGGTCCCCAACCGGTACGGCGGCCGCGAGCACCTCGAGGCCATCGAGCTGCTGCAGGAGTTCAACGCCGTGTCCTACCGGCGCGTCCCGGGCATCGTGACGATCGCCGAGGAGTCCACCGCCTGGCCGGGCGTCACGCGGCCCACGGACGCCGGCGGCCTGGGCTTCGGCCTGAAGTGGAACATGGGCTGGATGCACGACTCGCTGGACTACGTCGGCGAGGACCCGATGCACCGGGTGCACCACCACCACCGGCTCACGTTCTCGCTGGTGTACGCCTTCTCCGAGCAGTACGTCCTGCCGATCAGCCACGACGAGGTCGTGCACGGCAAGGGCTCCCTGCTCCGCAAGATGCCCGGCGACCGCTGGCAGCAGCTCGCGAACGTCCGCGCCTACCTCGCGTACATGTGGGCGCACCCCGGCAAGCAGCTCCTCTTCATGGGCAGCGAGTTCGCCCAGGACCAGGAGTGGGGCGAGAGCCGCAGCCTGGACTGGTGGCACCTCGACGACCCCGCGCACCTCGGGGTGCAGCGGCTCGTCGGCGACCTCAACGCGCTCTACCGCGAGCACCCGCAGCTGTGGGAGCGGGACTTCGACGGGGACGGCTTCGAGTGGCTGGACGCCGACGACGCCGGCCGCAACACGATCTCCTTCGTGCGGCGGGACGCCGCCGGCCGCCCGCTCGTGGCGGTCGTCAACTTCGCCGGGGCGCCGCACGAGGGCTACCGCGTGGCGCTCCCGCAGGGCGGGTCGTGGCGCCAGGTGCTGTCCACCGACGACGAGGCCTACGGCGGCTCGGGCGTGGTGAACACCGGGACGCTGCAGGCCGAGGACGTGCCGTGGAACGGCCGCGAGGCCTCCCTCGCGCTGCGGGTGCCCCCGCTCGGGGCGCTGTGGCTCGTGCCCGAGGGCGTCGACCAGGTGGCCGCGTCGGCGGGCGTGGGCGACGGGGCGCCGGCCTGAGCCGCCCTCTCCTGCGCGCACCGGACCCCGGGGCGAGCGGCGGCCGGCCCGCCGCCGGCACCCGAGCGGCCGCGGTGCCCGGCCTCGGGGGCGTCGCCGGGACGGTCGACCTCGGTGACCTGACCGGGGTCGGCGTCCCGGGGGGCGGATCCTCCGGGGACGGCTCCCCGGGGGGCGGATCCTCGGGGGGCGGATCCTCGGGGGGCGACGCCGCGCAGGCCCTCGGGGAGCGGGTGCGGCTCGCCCTCGGGGAGGGTGCGCGACGGGTGCAGGCGGTGCACGCCGTCGAGGACGCCGCGACCGCCTGGGCCTGCGCCAGGGCCGGCCTGCGCCGCGAGGGCGTGCTGCGCGGCGTCCCGTCGTCGGACGTTCCGGACGAGGTGCGGGACCTCGCCGTCGTGGCGCACGTCGTCGGGGACGAGCCACCGGGGGGAGACGTGCTCGCGGCGGTCGTCCCGCTCTTCCCGACGTCCCTCGTCTCCGCGGGGCTCGTGCTGCGGGACCCGGCCGGGCGGGTGCTCCTGCTGCGGACGTCCTACAAGGTCCCGTGGGAGGTGCCCGGCGGCGTCGTCGAGGACGGCGAGGGCCTGCGGGGCGCCGCCGCGCGCGAGGCCCACGAGGAGCTCGGGCTCGACCTCGACCCGGGGCGGCTGCTCGTCCTGGAGCGCCGCGGCGCGGACGGGCCGCAGCCCCAGCGGCTCCTCGCCCTCCTCGACGGCGGCGTCCACGACGTCGACCTGCCCGCCCGGTGCCGCTTCCTCGACGGCGAGGTGCTCGAGGCGGCGTGGTGCGGGGCGCAGGAGGTGCGCGCGCGCACGGGTGCCGGCCTCGCGACGCGCGTCGAGGCGGCCCTGGCGCGCCTGCTCGCCGACGACCCCGCCCCCGAGCTGCTGGTGGACGGCGCCCCGGACCGCTGACCCCGGACCGCTGACCTGCACCGTTGCCGGCGGCCGCCACGTAGCGGCGCCCGGGCCCGCACGTCCGGCTGCGGGTTCGTCCCCGACGCGGCGGCCGCCGCGTCGGGGACTCCGCTGTCACATCTGGCCGGAGGAGCCCGCGGCGACGACGAGGACGATGAAGACGATCAGGCCGATCGCCAGGGAGGCGTAGCCGATGATCAACGCGGCCAGCGCGAGCCCCGCCCCCTTCTCACCGGTCTCGCGGATCTGCCGGCGGGCGATGTGGCCGCAGATGATGCCGCCCAGCGACACGAAGAAGGACAGGACGAGGGCGACGATCGCGAGCGTGTTCGTCCGCTGGGCGCCGGTGGCGGGGGCGGAGGCACCGCCCGCGTACTGGGGGCTGGTCGACATGGGTGGGGCTCCTGGTCGTGTGGTGGTCCGTCGACGGGCGAGACCGGCTGGGCGCCGGGTGGGGCGTCGGCATCTCACCGCGTCCCGCACGGCCGCGTCCGGGACACTGTCCAGGATCGCCCGAACGGGCGTAGCGCCGGCCGGTCACCGGCACCGCCCGTGCCTCCTTGCCTCCCCGGCGAGGACCCCCGGCCGACGGGCCTGCCGGCCCTGGCTCAGGCGCCGTCGGCCGCGCGCCGCAACGCCGCGACGTCCAGCTTGCGCATGCCGAGCATCGCCTGGGTGGCGCGGCGCGCGCGCTCCGGGTCGGGGTCCGAGAGCAGCTCCGGCAGCGCGTCCGGGACCACCTGCCACGACACGCCGAACCGGTCCTTCAGCCAGCCGCACTGCGACTCCTCGCCCCCGCCCGCGAGCAGGCCGGACCAGAGACGGTCGACCTCCTCCTGGTCGGCGCACGCGACCGACAGGGACACCGCCTCGGTCTGCGGGAAGCCCGGGCCGCCGTTGAGCAGCACGAGGGGCATGCCCGCGACCACGAGCTCCGCGGTGAGGACCCCTCCGGCCGGCCCGGGGGCCCCCTCGGGGTAGTGCGTGAGCCGCACCACCCGGGACCCGGGGAGCAGGGAGGTGTACAGCTCGGCGGCCTCCTCGACCCGGCCGTCGAACCAGAGCGTCGTCGTGATCCTGCTGGGGCGGTCCTGCGTCATGGCGTCTCCTCGGTCGTGCTGTGCGGGGCGTCCGGGCGCGGGTGCGTCCGGTCGGGGGGCGTCGGGTCGGGGCGCGTCGGGTCGGGGCGCGTCGGGTCGGGCCTGGGCGCGTCGAGGCGCGGCGCACCCGCCGGGGCAGACTCTCCTCCTGCGCCGGGCTCGTCGGTGGTCTCCGGGTCAGCGGTGCGCGAGCAGGCGCCGCGCGGTGGTGCCGTCGACGACGAGGTCGGTGACGAGCCCGGCGGCGAGCGCCGCGGCGAGCGCGGGCACCTTGCCCGTGCCGGCGACCGCGCACACCCGCCGGGGGATGCGCCGCAGCGCCGGCGGCGGGGGTCCGCTCGAGCGGGCGTTGAGCGGCACGCCCTGCCAGCTGCCGTCGGCGCGCAGGAAGACGGTGCACACGTCGCCCACCACGTGCTCCTCGACGAGGGACAGGCGGTCGGCGTCGGTGAGGTAGCCGGCGGTGTAGACCCGGCTCGGGACGCCGGCGGCGACGGTGCCCACCCCGAACAGGGCGATGTCGCAGCGCTGCTGGACGGCGAGCACGCCGCGGACGCTGCGCTCGCGCCACATGGCGCGACGGGTCGCGACGGCGTCGAAGAAGGCGGGCACGGGGAACTGGTGCACCTCGGCGCCCCAGGCCGCGCCGAAGCGCTCGACGACCTCACCCGCGTAGCCGACGCCCGAGCTGCGGGTGTTGGCGGCGCCGTTGAGCTGGACGACGTGCGCGTCGACGCTGGAGCGGGCCACGAGGTGGCGCGCGACGGCGCTCGTCGTCGTCCCCCAGGCGACGCCCAGCACCAGGCCGCTGCCCATGAGCTCGCCGAGGAGCGCGCCCGTCGCGGCGGCCACGGCCTCCAGGCGGGCGAGGTCCGTCACGTCGCGCGGGACCGGCGCGACGACGGCGTCGACGCCGAACCGCTCGTGCAGCGCGGACGCCAGAGCCGGTGCACGTCCGTGCACGGGCTCCACGCTGATCCGCACGACACCCCGGGCCCGCGCCGCCTCGAGCATGCGCGACACCGTGCTGCGGGAGACGCCCTCCTCCCGCGCGACCACGTCCATGGTGACGCGGTCGAGCCAGTAGCGCCGGGCGACCCGCTCCAGGTCCTCCTCGTCCACGCGCGCTCCTCCCCCACGACCACGCGACCGCCCGGCACGGACCGGCCGGACGGCCCAGTGTGCACGTCCGTGCACCTGGTGGCCGCACGCGGTGGCGGAGGAGCATGCTCGGCCGGCCGGACGAGGACGCCGCAGGGGCGCCCCTCCCCGGTCGTCCGCGGACCGACGACGGCCCGCAGCAGGAGGCCCGTCAGCGATGACCAGCACCACCCTGTCCGCCGCCACCCGCGCCGAGGCGCTCGAGCGGATGGCCACCGAGGAGCTCGACGTGCTCGTCGTGGGCGGAGGCGTCACCGGCGCCGGCGCCGCCCTCGACGCCGCCAGCCGCGGGCTCACCGTCGGCGTGCTCGAGCGGCGCGACTGGGCCGCGGGCACGTCCAGCCGCGCGAGCAAGCTCATCCACGGCGGCCTGCGCTACCTGGAGATGCTCGACTTCCACCTCGTCCACGAGGCGCTGCACGAGCGGGGCCTGCTCGTCGACCGTCTCGCCCCCCACCTCGTGCACCCGGTGCCCTTCCTCTTCCCGCTCGAGAAGCACTGGCAGCGCTTCTACATCGGCGCCGGCATCGCCCTCTACGACGCCATGGCCGGCCTGGTCGGCCGCACCGGCGACGGACGCACCGTCCCCCTGCACCGGCACGTGACCCGCACGGGCCTGCACCGGCGCTTCCCCGGGTTCCGGCGCGACGCCGCCGTCGGCGCCATCCAGTACTGGGACGCCAAGGTGGACGACGCCCGGCTCGTGCACGTGATCGTGCGCACCGCCGTCGGCCACGGGGCGCTCGCCGCCACGCGCACCCAGGTCGTCGGCTACCTCGAGGAGGGCGGCCGCGTCGTCGGCGTCCGCGCCGTCGACCTCGAGACCGGCCGCGAGATCGCCGTCCGCGCCCGCCACGTCGTCGGGGCGACCGGGGTGTGGACCGACGAGATGCAGGAGCTCTTCGCCGCCCAGGGCCTCGAGGTCAACGCCTCGAAGGGCGTCCACGTCGTCGTCCCGAAGGACGCGGTCGACGGGGAGTCCGGCCTCATCCTGCGCACGGAGAAGAGCGTCCTGTTCGTCATCCCGTGGGAGACGCACTGGGTCATCGGCACGACGGACACCCCGTGGGACCTGGCCAAGGACCACCCCGTGGCGACGGCCGAGGACATCGAGTACCTGCTCGAGCACGCCAACGCGGTGCTCACGCGCCCGCTGGGCCGGGACGACGTCATGGGCGTCTACACCGGTCTGCGCCCGCTCCTGCAGCCGACCGCGAAGGGGTCGCTGCCCGGCGAGCGCGGGAGCGGGAAGGGCGGGAAGGGTGGCGGCGACCCCACGACGACGACCAAGGTCAGCCGCGAGCACACCGTGGCGACCCTGCGCCCCGGCCTCACGGTCGTCGCGGGCGGCAAGTACACGACCTACCGGGTGATGGCCCGCGACGTCGTCGACGCGGCGCTCGCCGACGTCGCCCCGGGAGAGCGCCCGGCGGGCCCCTCGCTGACCGCCGACCTGCCGCTCGCCGGCGCCGACGGCTTCGGCGTCCGCTGGGCCCAGCGCCACCGTGTCGCCGCCGAGCGCGGCTGGTCGCTCGACCGGGTCGAGCACCTGCTGCACCGCTACGGCGCCCAGGTGGACGAGCTGCTCGCGCTCGTCGACGACGACGCCTCGCTCGGCGAGCCGCTCGAGGGCGCGCCGCACTACCTGCGCGCCGAGGCGCTCTACGCCGCCACGCACGAGGGCGCGCTGCACCTCGAGGACGTGCTGACCCGCCGCACCCGGCTGTCCTACGAGCAGGCCGACCGCGGCACGGCGAGCGCCCGCGCGGTCGCCGACCTCATGGCCGGGGCCCTCGGCTGGGACGCCGCCCGCGTCGAGGAG
This sequence comes from Pseudokineococcus basanitobsidens, assembly GCF_037482545.1. Classification (NCBI taxonomy): domain Bacteria; kingdom Bacillati; phylum Actinomycetota; class Actinomycetes; order Kineosporiales; family Kineosporiaceae; genus Pseudokineococcus; species Pseudokineococcus basanitobsidens. Next base: position 73,509 of record NZ_JBBIAA010000004.1, read on the forward strand.
GAGGTCTCCTCCTACCTCGCCCGCGTCGAGGCCGAGCGCGCCGCCGAGGTCGAGGACGACGACGCCGCCGCCGAGCGCCGCCGCCTCGAGGCCCCCGACATCCGCCCCGACGTCCCCGTCGAGGCGGCCACCGGCGCGGCCTGAGCCGGACCCGTCCCCCGGGCGGGGGGGTGCGCAGCAGCGTCGCAGCCCCCCGCCGCTCCTCCCTCGCGCCCGACGTCCGGGCCGACGCCCCTGACACCGTCGTCACCAGGAGTGATCCATGCCACCGTCCCTGCCCGACATCTTCCTGTCCGAGGTGCTCGGCACCGCCACCCTCACGCTGCTCGGCTGCGGCGTCGTCGCCAACGCCCTGCTGTCCCGGACGAAGGGCTTCGCCGGCGGACCGCTCTTCATCAACTTCGGCTGGGGGCTCGCCGTCTTCGCCGGCGTCTACGTCGCCTACGCCTCCGGGGCGCACCTCAACCCGGCCGTCACGATCGGGCTCCTGGTCTCCGGCAACGACTACGCACCGGGCGTCTCCCCCGACCTCGCCAACACCCTGGTCTACTTCGCGGCGGAGATGCTCGGCGGCGCCCTGGGCGCCGTCGTCGTGTGGCTGACCTACAAGAACCACTTCGACGCGACGGAGGACCCGTCCCTCAAGCTCGCCGTCTTCTCCACGGGCCCGGAGATCCGCCGCTACGGCTGGAACGTCCTCACCGAGGTCGTCGGGACCTTCGTCCTCGTCCTCGTGATCCTCCTCTTCGGCAACACGCCGGCCCAGATCGGCCCGCTCGCCGTCGCCCTCCTCGTCGTGAGCATCGGTGCGTCGCTCGGCGGGCCCACCGGCTACGCGATCAACCCCGCCCGGGACCTCGGTCCCCGCATCGCCCACGCGCTGCTGCCGATCCGCGGCAAGGGCGGCTCCGACTGGTCCTACGCCTGGGTGCCGGTCGTCGGCCCCGTCGTCGGCGGCGTGCTCGCCGGCCTCGTCTTCTACGTCATGCCGGTGGCGGCCACCGCGAGCTGAGCCGTCCGCCCCGTCTCCCGACCCGACCACCGTCCCGGAAGGACACCGACGTCCCATGAGCCAGACCACCAGCCAGACCCGCGGCGCCCGCTACGTCGTCGCCATCGACCAGGGCACGACGAGCACCCGCGCCATCGTCTTCGACCACGCCGGCACGATCGTCTCGACGGGCCAGCTCGAGCACGAGCAGATCTTCCCGCGCGCCGGCTGGGTCGAGCACGACCCGAAGGAGATCTGGCGCAACACCCGCGAGGTCATCGGCCAGGCCCTCTCGCGCGCCGACGTCACCCGCCACGACGTCGCCGCCGTCGGCATCACGAACCAGCGCGAGACCACCGTCGTGTGGGACAAGAACACCGGCGAGCCGGTCTACAACGCCATCGTCTGGCAGGACGTGCGCACCCAGCCGATCGTCGACCGGCTCGCGGCCGACGGCGGCGTCGACCGCTTCCGCCAGGTCTGCGGGCTGCCGCTGAACCCCTACTTCGCCGGCACGAAGATCATGTGGATCCTCGAGAACGTCGAGGGGGCCCGCGAGCGCGCCGAGGCGGGCGACCTGCTCTTCGGCACGACCGACTCGTGGGTCGTGTGGAACCTCACCGGCGGCACGGACGGCGGCAAGCACCTCACCGACGTCACCAACGCCTCGCGGACGCTCTTCATGGACCTGAGGACGCTGCAGTGGGACGACGACGTGCTCGCCGCCATGGACATCCCGAAGGCGATGCTGCCCGAGATCCGGTCCAGCTCGGAGGTCTACGGCACCGTCGAGGCCTCGAACCTGCTGCGCGAGACGCCGATCGCGGGCATCCTCGGCGACCAGCAGGCCGCGACCTTCGGCCAGACCGCCTTCGCGCCCGGCGGCGCCAAGAACACCTACGGCACGGGCAACTTCCTCATCGTCAACACCGGCGAGGACCTCGTCTTCAGCGACAACGGCCTGCTGACGACCATGGCCTACCGCCTCGGCGACGAGAAGCCGGTGTACGCGCTCGAGGGCGCCATCGCCGTCACGGGGTCGCTCGTGCAGTGGCTGCGCGACAACCTCGGGCTCATCTCCTCGGCGCCCGAGGTCGAGACGCTCGCCGCGACCGTGGAGGACAACGGCGGCGTGTACGTCGTGCCCGCCTTCTCGGGCCTCTTCGCGCCCTACTGGCGCGGCGACGCGCGCGGGGTGGTCGTCGGCCTCACGCGGTACGTGACGAAGGCGCACATCGCGCGGGCCGCGCTCGAGGCCACCGCCTTCCAGACCCGGGAGGTGCTCGACGCGGCGAACGCCGACTCCGGGGTCCCGCTGGAGGAGCTGCGCGTGGACGGCGGCATGGTCGTCAACGACCTGCTCATGCAGTTCCAGGCCGACGTCCTCGGTGTCCCGGTCGTGCGGCCCGTCGTGGCCGAGACGACCGCGCTCGGCGCCGCGTACGCCGCCGGCCTCGCCGTCGGGTTCTGGTCCGACCTCGACGAGGTCCGGAGCAACTGGGCCGAGGACAAGCGGTGGGAGCCGCAGATGGACGAGGCCGAGCGCGAGCGCGTCCTGCGGCTGTGGAAGAAGGCCGTGACGAAGACCTTCGACTGGGTGGACGAGGACGTCAGCTGACGTCCGTCCACCGCTCACGACGAGGGCCCCGCACCTGCTGGTGCGGGGCCCTCGTCGTACGGGTGCGACGGTCGGTCAGAAGAGCGCGCTCGCCAGGGCCCGCCGCGCGGTCGTGACGCGGGGGTCCGCGGCGCCGACGACCTCGAAGAGCTCGACGAGCCGGGCGCGGACGCGCTCGCGGTCGTCGCCGGACGTGGCGCGCACCGCCTGGACGAGGCGGGCGAAGGCGTCCTCCACGTGGCCGCCGAGCACGTCCAGGTCCGCCACGAGCATCGCCGCGTCGACGTCGGCGGGGTCCGCGGCCGCGGCGTCCCTCGCCTGCTGGAGGTCGGCGCCGCGCGAGCGGCGCAGCAGCTCGACCTGGGCGAGCCCGATGCGGGCGTCCTCGTCGGCGGGGGCCTCGGCGAGGGCCCGCCGGTAGGCGTCCGCCGCCGCGTCGAGGTCGTCGCGCTCGATGGCGTCGAAGGCCTCGGCGTGCAGCGGCGGCAGCGGCGGCTCCTCGGGCTCGCCCTGCGGCTCCTCCTCGCCGCCCCCGACGTCGAGGCGCCCCGTCACGCCCTGGCGCTGGGCGAGGTCCAGGAGCGCGTCGACGTACTGGCGCACCTGCTCCTCGGGCAGGACGCCCTGGAACAGGGGGACGGGCTGGCCGCCGACCACCGCGAGCACGGACGGCACCGTCTCGACCTGGAAGGCCTGGGCGATCCGCGGGCTGGTGTCGGCGTCGACCTCGCCGAGGAGCCAGCGACCGGCGTCCTGCACGGCGAGCCGCCGCAGCACGGCGGTGAGGTCGTCGGCGCCCTGGGCGCGGGGCGAGGACAGGGCGATGACGACCGGGACGCTCGTCGACTGCTCGACGACCCGCTGGAACGACTCCTCGGTGACGGTCACCACGACGCCCGCGGCGTCGCCCGTCGGCGGCGCGGGCGGCTGCTGCGGGGGCCGTCCGAGCCCGGAGAGGTCCACCGCCCCCCGCAGGTTGAGGCCGGCGGTCCCTCCCGGGCCGCTCGGACCGCCCGGTCCTGACGTGCGCTGGCTCATGCGTGCTGTCCCCGTCCTTCTCTCGTCCTCGTGCCTCGTCCTCACGGCTGCGGTCGCGATGCTCCCACGGCGACCCCGGTGGCTCCCCGGGCCGCGGCGACGCCCCGGCGTGCCTCGTCCCTCAGCGCGCCTGCGCCCCGGAGAGCACCCGGTCGGCGCCGACGACCCGGACGGGCTGCGCCTGCTCGCCGTCCGCCGGGGCCGGCGGCACGGCGAGCGCCACGACCTCGAGCCACGACACGGCTGCGCTCTCGCGCGCCTCCTGCGTCTCCGCGAGCGCGGCGACGGGCTCGGAGAGCGTGAGCACGGCCCCGTCCTCCTCGACGGCCTGGACGCTGCGGCTCTCCATCACGCCCACGACGAGCGCGCCCCCGTCCGCCGTCGGCGTCGCCACCACGGAGCCGGGGCGGACGGACCGGCTCGTCGCGAGCGAGAAGAACTCGACGGCGTCCGCCGCGGCGCGCTCCTGGAGCAGCACCTGCCGGAACGGGTCGTCGGCGAACCGGGCCGCCTCGGGGGCGTCGGGGTCCCCCAGCGCGCTCGCGTACTGGCCGACGGCGTCCTGCGGGGAGAGGACCAGCCCGCCCGCGTCGGGGGCGAGCGGCGCCACCCCCTCCTCGGGCGCGAGCGTCTCGGGGACGACGGCGCCCGGGAGCAGCGGCGTGGTCGTGACGACGCGGTAGGGGCTGCGCGCGTCCTCCTGCACGAGGACGGACAGCTGCGGCGCCACGCCCCCGTCGGCCTGGGTGATGGTGGTCCAGGCGCGCGGGAAGGTCGCCGCGGCCTCGGCGGGGGCGACGGCGCGCCCCGGCGTCTCGCCCTCCTGCGCGCCGGGCAGCGTCACGGCGGGCACGACGTCACGCTCGACGGTGCCCCCGAGCGGGGACGGCGCGGGGGCGTCCGGCAGCAGCTCCTGCAGCCGGTAGCGGGCCGCGCGCAGCTCGGCGGCCGACCCGGCGACGCGGGGCTCCAGCAGCGAGGCGTCCCGGGCCGCGTCGGCCTCGGCGGCGTCCGCGGCGACGGCCTCGTGCACGGAGGCGGACTCCTCCGCCGTGACCGCCGGGTACGCACCCGCCACCTCCTGCGGCTGCGGCTCGGGCAGCGGGGCGTCGGCGCACCCGCCGAGCAGCACGGCGAGGGCGACGCCGGCCCCCCCGAGGGCGCCGGCCCGGGTCGTCGCGCTGCGGGTGGTGGTGCGGCGGCGGCTCATCGGGTCTCCCCGGTCGTCTCGGTGCTCCGGGTCGTCTCGGTGCTCTGGGTCGTCTCGGTGCTCTGGGTCGTCTGCGTGGCCGTCGCGACCGCCCGGTCGCGACGCCGGCGCGAGGCGCGGGCGTGCACGACCGCGAGCACGACGGCCAGCAGGAGGGCGACGCCCCCGCCGACGACCAGCGGCACGGCCGCCGGGGTCTCGACCTCCTGGGGCCAGGTGAGGCGGAGCTCGTCCGGCGCGGCGGCGCTGCCGTCCGAGGCGGCCAGCAGCAGCCACCGGCCCTCGGGGACGTCCAGCCGCATCGTCGCGCTGCCCTCCCCCGTCTCGACCTGCGTCCAGAGGTCCGACGAGGCCGGGTCGGGCACGTCGACGGAGGACGCCGCCGCCGCGGGCTCCTCGACGGCGAGCGAGCCCTCGGACTCGAGCCCGCCGACCACGGCCGTGGGCACGTCCGCGGTCCAGGCGGCGACGTCCACCTCGTGGCCGAGCGCGAGGACGACAGGTCCGCCGTCGTCGGACGTCGCCGTGACGGTGACGGGACCCGGACGGGTCTCGAGGACCCCCGGCGCGGTGACGACGAGGAGGGGATCGACGTCACCGCCCGTCGTCGTGGCGGTCGCGCTCACCTGGTCGTCCGGCAGCCACACGGTGCGCTGGGCGACGCCCAGGCCGACGGCCACGAGGCCGAGGACGGCCAGCACGGCGACCGCGACCCAGCCTGCGACGGTGCGGCGCCGCGCGGCGCGCACGGGGGGCGTGCGGCGCACGTCGACGGTCTGGGGCACGATGGTTCCTCTCCGGCGGCGCGCGGAGCGCTGCGTCTGCTGGGCTCGGCCGTCCCGCAGAGCGGCGGGCGGTCCGCGCGCGGCGGGATGCGCCGGCGCCGATCCGTCCGGGCCGCCGGCCGCGGTCGGGGACGCCCCTCCCGGTCGGGACCGGCGTCGGACGGCGTGGTCAGTCGTGCTCGGCGGGCCCGGTGGTGGAAGCGGTGGTGGAAGCGGTGGTGGACCCGGCAGCGGGCGCGGCGAGGGCCGCCTCGAGGCGGTCCACCTTGCCCCGCATCTCGCCGGTGCGACCGGCCGCCGCTCCCGTGCGCACGTCCGCCTTGAGGACGAGCGACACCCGGTCGCCGTGGCGACCGACGGCCTCGGTGGCGCGGCGGACGACGTCCATGACCTCGTCCCACCCGCCCTCCACGGTGGTGAACATGCTGTCCGTGCGGTGCGGCAGACCGCTCTCGCGGACGACCCGCACGGCGTCGGCCACGGCCGCGGCGACGGAGTCGCCGACGCCCGAGGGCGCGACGGAGAAGGCGACGAGCACAGCACCACGGTACCCGCCGCCGTGACCGGCTCGTGACATCACCGGTTCGTCCCTCCGGGAGCTCCGGCGGGCCGGTCCCCGGGGTCGTCACGTCGACGTCCCCCGGCGGTGGGAGGTGCGGACGGCGAGGTCGTCGTCGGAAGGCACGCCCTCGGCGGGGCCGGGGAGCCCGCAGGCCTCGGCCGAGCCGTCGCCTGCGTAGGTTGCCCGGCATGGAGCACGGCACCCACGACGGCACCGGGAGCACCGCCGGGGGACGCGCGCGCGGCACCGACGTCCCGAGGGCGACCGCCTCGCGAGCCCCCGACGAGCCCGCGGGGTCGATCCCCGGCGTCCCCGGGGACGAGGCGCTCCTGCTCGCCCTGGACCACGTGGGCCTGGCGGTCCCCGACCTCGACGCCGCGCTCGCGTTCCACACCGGCGTCCTCGGCATGGAGCTGGTGCACGAGGAGGTCAACGAGGAGCAGGGCGTGCGCGAGGCCATGCTCGCCGTCGGGGACGCCTCCCCCGGCGCCCCGCGGGTCCAGCTCCTGGCCCCGCTCACGCCGACGTCGACCATCGCCCGCTACCTCGACCGCCGTGGACCGGGACTGCAGCAGGTCGCCTACCGGGTGGCCGACGTGGACGCCGCCGCGGACGTGCTCCGCGGGCGCGGGCTGCGGCTGCTCTACGACGCCGGACGCCGGGGGACGGCGGGCAGCCGCGTCAACTTCGTGCATCCCGCCGACGCGGGCGGCGTGCTGGTGGAGCTGGTGGAGCCGGCGCCGACCCCCGCGGGCTGAGCACCGTCCGCCGCACGGGCCACCGGACCGACGGGGCCGGTCAGCGCCGCGGGCCCCGGGTGGCACGGCGGTCCCAGCACGGCCGGTGCCAGTGGCGACGGTCGGCGAGCGCGGCCTCGGCCCCGAGCAGCCCGTCGGCGGGCCAGGCGACGACGTGCGGCGCCGCCCCGGGCACGAGCTGGTCGCAGCCGGGGCAGCGGTAGCTGCGCCCCTGACCGCTGCCCGCGCCACCGCCCGTGACGACCTGGACGACCCACTCGCCGTCGGCGTGGTCCTCCACGCGACGCATCCCGCCGCCGAGCGGCCGGTCCTCCGTCGACGGTCCGCCGCCGCCCCGAGGGGCGCGGGGCGCGGGTCTGCCTCCGCGACGGGGTCGGTTGCTGCGCGGCACGGGCCCATCGTGCCCGCAGCCGCGCGGCGCCACCTGACCAGGGCACGAGCAGGGGGCACGAGCAGGGAGGACGAGCAGAGGGACGAGCAGAGGGACGAGCAGAGGACACGTGGGTCCGGCGGGAGCCCGACCGCGCGGACGGACGCGGACGAGCGGCCTCCGGAGGACGGCCCGGCGGCGGCTAGGGTCGCCGTCCGTGAGGCTCGTCGTCGCCCGGTGCTCCGTGGACTACGCGGGACGGCTGACCGCCCACCTGCCGCTGGCCACCCGCCTGCTCATGGTGAAGGCCGACGGCAGCGTGCTCGTGCACTCCGACGGCGGCTCCTACAAGCCGCTCAACTGGATGAGCCCGCCCTGCACGCTGCTCACCGCCCCGGCGGAGGGGACGGCGGCGGAGGCCGGCGCCGTCGAGACGTGGCGCGTGGCGAGCACGAAGACCGACGACGTCCTCGTCGTCTCGGTGCACGAGGTGCTCTCCGACTCCAGCGTCGACCTCGGCGTCGACCCGGGCCTGGTCAAGGACGGCGTCGAGGCGCACCTCCAGCGCCTGCTGGCCGAGCAGATCGAGCACCTCGGCAGCGGCTACGCCCTCGTGCGGCGCGAGCACCCCACCGCCATCGGCCCCGTCGACATCCTGTGCCGGGACGCGAGCGGCGGGAGCGTCGCCGTGGAGATCAAGCGGCGCGGCGACATCGACGGCGTCGAGCAGCTCACGCGCTACCTCGAGCTGATGAACCGGGACCCCCACCTCGCGCCCGTGGCCGGCGTCTTCGCCGCGCAGGAGATCCGGCCGCAGGCGCGCACGCTCGCCACCGACCGCGGCATCCGCTGCGTCGTCCTCGACTACGAGGCCATGCGCGGCGTCGACGACCCCACGACGCGCCTCTTCTAGGCGCCGGCCGACGCGGGCCGCCCCCGGGCTGCCTGCGGCGGGAATGCCCCGCGCCGCGCCGCGGCTGCTGCGGGCATGAGCGAGCTCACCCCCTCGAAGATCGTCTACACCGCCTCCGTCACCTCCAGCGGCGGCCGCAAGGCCGGCCACGCCGTCTCGGACGACGGCGTGCTCGACGTGCGCCTCACCGCGCCGAAGGAGACCGGCGGACCGGGCACCGGCACCAACCCCGAGCAGCTCTTCGCCGCCGGCTACGCCAGCTGCTTCACCGGCGCCCTCGGGCTCGCGGGCAAGGAGCAAGGCGTCGACACCGAGCAGGCCGAGGTGCGCGCCGACATCGGCTTCGGCCCGGAGGGCGAGAGCTACGCCATCACGGCCGAGCTCACCGTCCGCATCCCCGGCGTCGAGAAGGCCACGACGCAGCGGGTGGTGGAGCGCACGCACCAGCTCTGCCCGTACTCGAAGGCCGTCCGCGGCAACGTGCACGTGGACCTCGTCGCGCTCGACGGCTGACGCCCGGAGCACCCGAGACCTCGCAGACCCCCGGCGCCCTGCGCGCCGGGGGTCTCGTGCGTCCGGCCGCAGGCGCCGCGGCCCGCCGCTACCCGAGCACCCGGTCCACGTAGCACCAGCGCCACGCCTCCCCCGGCTCGGCGCTGCGGGCGACGGGGTGGACCTCGCGCCGGGCGTGGGCGGCCGCGTGCCGGTGCGGCGAGGAGTCGCAGCACCCGACGAACCCGCAGGTCAGGCACTGGCGAAGGTGCTCCCAGCGGGTCTCGCCCAGGGCCAGGCAGTCCTCGCACGCGTCGGCGCCGACGTCCCCCTCGGCGGTCGGGGCCGCGTCGAGGTGCTCGCACCCGCCCTCGCGCGGCGAGCGCAGGGGCTGCGGCCGCTGGGTCGAGTCCTCGTCGGCGGCGTCGAGCAGCGACTCCTCGACGTCGAGCTCGGCGAGCACCTGCCGCAGGACGTCGGAGGGCACCCGCTGCTCGCCGCGCACGCGCAGCAGCTCCGCGCGCTCGGCGTCGAGCATCTCCAGGCGCAGACGCACCCACGCCTGGCCCGGCGCCCGCAGGTCGCCCCCGCGGCCGAGCCGCTCCCACGCCCGGTCCCCCCGGCGGCGCAGCCGGTCGTGCAGGGCGTCGACGACGTCCTGGGGGTCGCCCTGCCGCCGGACCTCCTCCAGCCGCCGCTGGGCGGCCTCCCGCGTGCGTTCCAGCACGGCGGCGTGCGCGAGGGCGTCCTCGCCCGGGTCGGGCGCGGGCAGGCGCACCAGACGCGCGAGGGCCGGCAGCGTCGTCCCCTGCAGCAGCAGCGTGCCGCCGACGACGACGAGCGCGGCGAGCACCAGCACCTCGCGCTGCGGCGTCGACGTCGGCAGCGACGCCGCGGCGGCGAGCGTCACGACGCCGCGCATCCCGGCCCAGCCGATGACGGCGACGACCCGCCACGACGGCGCCTCCCCGCGGCGGCCGGCGAGCCGCGCGAGCCGCAGCACCACCGCGACGTACACGAGCCGCAGCAGGACGACGAGGCCGAGCACCACCCCGCACACGAGCAGGGTCCGCCCCAGGCCGAGCCCGCCCTCCAGCGCGCCGCCGACGACGTCGGCGGCCTGCAGCCCGATGAGCAGGAAGACGCCGCCCTCGAGGAGGAACGACGCCGTCCGCCACGTGAGCCGCTCCGCGATGCGCGAGCGCGCCGTCTGCTGGACGGGCGAGCGGTGCCCCAGCACCAGCCCGGTGACGACGACGGCGAGGACGCCGGACGCGCCGACCTCCTCCGCCGGCAGGTACGCCGCGAACGGTGCGGCGAAGGAGAGCGTCGTGTCGAGGACGGGGTCGTCCAGCCGTCGGCGCAGACGCCCGGCGAGGAGGGCGACGACGAGCCCGACCGCCACGCCGCCGCCGGCCGCGAGGACGAAGCGACCCCCGACGTCCACGGCGGTGACCGTGCCCGTCACCGCGAGCAGGGCCGTGCGCAGCAGCACGAGGGCGGTCGCGTCGTTGACGAGGCTCTCCCCCTCGAGCACCGTCACGAGACGGCGCGGGAGCCCCACGCGCCGGGCGACCGCGGTGGCCGCGACCGCGTCCGGCGGCGCGACGACCGCGCCGAGCGCGACGCCGACGGCGAGCGGGACGGGCAGCAGCGCGCTGACCACGACGCCCACGACCAGCGCCGTGACGACGACCAGCCCCACGGACAGCAGCGAGATCGCCCGCACGTTGTGCTTGAGGTCCCCGATCGACGTCTGCAGCGCCGAGGAGTACAGCAACGGCGGCAGGAGCCCGACGAGCACGAGCTCCGGGTCGAGCACGAGCGACGGCACGAACGGCAGGTAGGAGGCGACCACCCCGACGAGGACGAGCAGCAGCGGCGCCGACCCGCCCGTCCGCCGGACCACGAGCTCCGCGGCGACCACGACGGCGGCGATGACGACGAGCTCGAGCGCGGTCTCCACGAGGGCATCGTGCCGCCGGGAGCACGGGGAGGACGACGGGGGCCGAGGGGCGGCGGCTAGGGGTGCGTCGGCGGGGCGAGCGCGACGAGGCCGGGGGCGAGCCGCTCGGCGGCCCAGCCCGCCAGGTCCGTGCGGTCCCCGTCGTCCCCCGCGCCGGCGGTCCCCGTCCCGGACCCCGAGCCCCCGGCGACGAGGGCCGCGACCAGCCAGCCGTCCACGAGCGCCAGCACGGCGCGCGCGGCGTCGGTGCGACGCCCCGCGGCGGCGAGCAGGGCCCGCACGCCCTCGGCGCAGGCGGCGTCGAAGCGCCGCAGCCGGCCGGCGAGCGCCGGGTCGTCCGAGAGCTCCAGCGTGCGCGCGTACAGCGCGCGGACGCCGTCGGGCCCGCGCCCGGCGTAGGAGCCGAGCACGAGGTCGACGAGCGCCGCGGCCAGGAGCCGACCCGCCGGGTCGTGCGCGGCGCCCGGGGCCGGTCGCTCGACCCGACGTCGCACCTGCTCCTCGAGGCGGTCGAGCAGGAGGTCGGCCCCCTCGCGCACGAGCGTGGCGACGTCCTCGACGTGGTAGCTGACGGCGGCGAGCGGCAGGCCAGCGGCCCGGGCGGTGGCCCGCGCCGTCACCGCCTCGGGCCCGCCCTCGGAGAGGAGCCCGGCCGCGGCCTCGACGAGGGCGACCCGTCGCTGCCGGCCCCGCGGCGCGCCACCCGGCCCCCCGACGTCCGGCCCCTCGACGTCCGACCCCGGGGCGGCCATCAGTGCGCCGACCCGCCGGACGTCAGCTGGAGGCCGACGACGCCGGCGACGACGAGGCCGAGCGCCACCAGGCGCCCGGTGCTCACCGGGTCCCCGAGCCACACCATGCCGACGAGAGCCGTCCCCACCGCGCCGATGCCGACCCACACGGCGTAGGCGGTGCCGACCGGCAGGTCGCCCAGCGCCCGGGACAGGAGGGTGAAGCTGCCGACCGCGAACACGACGAAGGCGGCGGTCCAGCCGTGCCGGCTGAACCCGTCGGAGAGCTTCAGCGAGACCGCGAAGCACGTCTCGAGCAGGCCGGCCACGACCACGAGCACCCAGGCCACGAGGACCTCCTCCTCCGGGGCGCCCTCGCGACGCCCGATCGGTACGACCGTACCAGACGAGTGGTACGCGCGTACTACAGCGGCGTCCGTCGTCCGCCGGACGGGTCCGACCGCCGCCCGGACCGACCGGGGCGCACACTCCTCGGGTGACGGGCTGGGGCAGTTACTCGATCCTCTTCGGACCCCTCGTCGCCTTCGCCGCCGTGGCCCTCATCGCCCTGCTCCTGCGCTGGGGGTGGAGCCGGGGGCACTCGCTGGTGCCGGGCCGGGCGCGCGCGGGCGCGCCGGCCGACTACGGGCTCCTGGTGCCCGTCGCCGAGCCGGCGACCTTCGTCGAGGCCGAGGCGTTGCGACGCCGGCTCGAGGCGGAGGGGCTGCGCGCGACGCTCGCCCCCACGACCGAGGGGCCGCGGGTGCTCGTGTTCCCCCGGGACGAGCACGTCGCCCGGGACATCCTGCGGCGCAGCGCCTGAGGCGCCCGCCCGCGGACCGGGCGGCTCAGCCGCCGGCGAGGCCGGGCACACCGGCGTCGTCCGGGACGACCTCGCGGCGGACGTCGGCGCCGAGCCCGCGCAGCGAGGCGACGACGTCCTCGTAGCCCCGGTCGACGTGGGCGACGCCGTGGACCGCGGTGGTGCCCTCGGCCCGCAGCGCCGCGACGACGAGCGCCGCCCCGGCGCGGATGTCGCTCGCCTCGACGGGGGCGGCGGACAGCCCCGGCCGACCGCGGACCAGGACGTGGTGGCCGTCGACGACGAGGTCGGCGCCGAGCCGCTCGAGCTCGTGGGCGAAGCGGAAGCGCGCCTCGAACAGGTTCTCGGTGAGGACGCAGCTGCCGTCGGCGACGGCGGCGAGCGCCAGGGCGAAGGGCTGCAGGTCCGTGGGGAAGCCGGGGTAGGGCAGCGTCGCCACGTCGACGGGGCGCGGCCGCCGGGGACCCTCGACGACGAAGCCGCCCTCGACCGGCTCCACCCGGGCCCCGGCGGCCTCCAGCTTGGACACCGCCATGCCGAGGTGCTCGAGCCGCCCGCCGCGGACGTCCACCCGACCTCCGGTGATCGCGGCGGCGTAGGCCCACGTCCCGGCGACGACGCGGTCCGGCACGACCGGGTGCCGCACGGGCGAGAGCGCGTCCACGCCGTCGACGACGAGCCGGGAGCCGCCGCGGCCCTCGACCCGCGCCCCCATCGCGAGCAGGAGGTCGACGAGGTCGTCGATCTCCGGCTCCCGGGCCACGCCGGACAGGACGGTGCGCCCGCGCGCCAGCGTGGCGGCCATGAGGAGGTTCTCGGTGGCGCCCACGCTCGGGAAGGCCAGCGAGATGTCGGCCCCGCGCAGGCCACCGGCGGGGGCCTCGGTGACGAGGTACCCGTGGTCGACGTGGACCTCGGCCCCCATCGCCCGCAGGCCGTCCACGTGCAGGTCCAGCCCCCGCGACCCGATGGCGTCCCCGCCCGGCACGGCGACGTCGGCGCGCCCGACCCGGGCGGTGAGGGGGCCGAGGACGCTGATGGAGGCGCGCATGGCCCGCACCAGCTCGTAGTCGGCGCGGTGGCCGATCTCCTCCGGGACGTCGATGCGGCAGGTCCGCGCTGCCGCGTCGTGCTCCACGTCCGCGCCCAGCCGGCGCAGCAGCTCGGCCATGATCCGCACGTCGACGATGCCGGGGACGGACGTGAGCTCCGTCGGCCCGGTGGCGAGCAGGCTCGCCGCCATGAGCTTGAGGACGCTGTTCTTGGCGCCGGGCACGTGGACCGCCCCCTCCAGGACGGCTCCGCCGGTGACGAGGATGCGCTCCACGGCGGGCAGCGTAGGTGCCCGCTCCCCGGCCGCCCGCCTCACCGCGCGGCCCCGGCGCACGTCGTCGGCGTGCGCCCCGGACCGCCCACCCACCGCACGACGTCGTCGACGTGCGCCCCAGGAGCCCCACCCACCGCAAGAAGTCGTCGAAGTGCGCCCCAGGACACCCACCCACCGCAAGAAGTCGTCGAAACGCGCCCCAGGACACCCACCCACCGCGACAAGTCGTCGAAGTGCGCCCCAGGGCACCCATTCACCGCGAGTAGTCGTCGAAGTGCGCCCCAGAGGCTCCACCCACCGCAAGAAGTCGTCGAAGTGCGCCCTTGACCGCCCACCCACCGCAAGACGTCGTCGACGTGCGCCCCAGGACTCCCCGGACGGGCGGGTGCCCGACGCGTCGAGAGCGCCCACCTCTGCGACGCTGCGGGCATGGCGGTGCGGCTGACGAGGATCTGGACGGGCACGGGGGACGACGGGACGACGGGTCTGGGCGACTTCTCCCGGACGAGCAAGACCGATCCCCGGCTGCAGGCCTTCGCCGACGTCGACGAGACGGGCGCCGCGCTCGGGCTCGTGCTCGCGGCGCTGCCGACCCCGTCCCGCTCCCCGGACGAGAGCGCCGCCCCGCCGCCCGTCCTGGGACGGGTGCGCGCGGTCGTGCGCCGCGTCCAGAACGACCTCTTCGACGTCGGCGCCGACCTCTGCCTGCCGGTCGGCGCGCGGGTCGAGCACACCCCCCTGCGCGTCCAGGAGCCGTGGGTGGGTGACCTGGAGCGCGAGATCGACGCGCTCACCGAGGCGCTGCCCCCGCTCACGAGCTTCGTCCTCGCCGGTGGCACCCCCGCCGCGGCCCACCTGCACCTGGCCCGCACGGTGGCACGCCGCGCCGAGCGCTCGGTGTGGGCCGCGATCGCCGCCCACGGCGACGGCGACGGCGGCGTCAACCCCCTGACGGCGCGCTACCTCAACCGCCTGTCGGACCTGCTCTTCGTCCTCGCCCGCACCGCCAACACCCCCGACCTCGGCGGCGACGGCGACGTCCTCTGGCGCCCGGGGGGCACGCACACCGAGCGGTAGCGGGCGCGCCCCCGGCGCCCCAGCCACACAGTGGCGGACCTCCGGCAGGCGGACGTGCCCGGCAGGTGACGGGCCAGGGCGGTGGCGGGTCGTCCGGTGGCACGTCAGGCCGACCCATGGCGCGGGGCGCGAGCCCCGCCGTGGATCGAGCCAGTGCGTCCGGACGAGCCGCCACCGCCCCGCCAGCCCAGCCCCTCCGGACAGCGCGGCCGAGCCGGCGCGCGCCGGAGCCGCGGCTCACGTCACCAGATGCGCACGCGCTCGGCCGGCTCCATCCACATGCCGTCGCCGGCCTCGGTCCCGAAGGCGGCGTGGAACTCGTCGAGGTTCTTCACCACCTGGTTGCAGCGGAACTCCTCGGGCGAGTGGGGGTCCGTGGCCAGGCGCCGCAGTCGCTCCTCGGGGCGGGCGACGGCCCGCCAGGCGGTCGCCCAGGACGTGAGGGCGTCGCGGACCTGGTCGGGGGTGAGGTCGTCCCCGTCGGCGCGGCGGGCGAGGCGCAGGGCCACGAGGGCGATGCCGAGGCCGCCCAGGTCACCGATGTTCTCCCCGACGGTGAGGGCTCCGTTGACGGTGTGGCCGGGCGTCTGCTCGGGCTCCAGGGCGTCGTACTGGGCCACGAGACGCTGCGTGAGGGCGTCGAAGGAGGCGCGGTCCTGCGGGGTCCACCAGTCGCGCAGCTGCCCGCGGCCGTCGAACCGGGAGCCCTGGTCGTCGAAGCCGTGCCCGATCTCGTGCCCGATGACGGCGCCGATGGCCCCGTAGTTGGCGGCGTCGCCGGCGGCCGGGTCGAAGAACGGCGGCTGGAGGATGGCCGCGGGGAAGACGATCTCGTTCATGCCCGGGTTGAAGTAGGCGTTGACGGTCTGCGGCGTCATGAACCACTCGCCGGCGTCCACCGGTCGCCCGAGCTTGGCGAGCTCGCGGTCGCTCTCGTGGGCGGTGACGCGGCGGACGTTGCCCACGAGGTCGGAGCGGTCGACGACGAGCCCCTCGTAGCTCTTCCACTCCTCCGGGTAGCCGACCTTGGGGGTGAACAGGTGGAGCTTCTCCAGGGCGCGGTCCCGCGTCTCCTGCGTCATCCAGGACAGCGCGGCGATCTCCTGCGCGTAGGCCTCGACGAGACGGTCCACGAGGAGCTGCACCTGGGCCTTCGCCTGCGGGGGGAAGTGGCGCTGCACGTAGATCTGGCCGACGGCCTCGCCGACGCCGCCCTCGACGAGGGAGACGCCCCGCTTCCAGCGCTCGCGCATCTCCTCGGTGCCCGACAGGCGGCGGCCGTAGAAGGCGAAGCCCTCCTCGACGAAGGGAGCCGTGAGGTACGGGCCCGCGGAGTGGACGACCCGCCAGGTCAGCCAGGCCCGCCAGGCGGGCAGCCGCTCGGGGACGAGCAGGCGCCCGAGGGCCTCGACGAAGGACGGCTGCGCGACGACGACCTCGGCCAGCGCAGACGCGGGCGCGCCGAGGCCCTCCAGCCAGGCCGACCAGGGCAGCCCCGGAGCCAGGGCCTGCAGCCCCTCCGCGTCGAGCAGGTTGTACATCTGCTGGACGTCGCGGCGGCGGACCCGGTCCCAGTGCTCGGCCGCCAGCTCGGTCTCGAGGCCGACGACCTCGCCCGCCAGCGCGTCGGCGTCCGGGCACCCGGCCAGGGCGAGCATCGCGGCGACGTGCGGGCGGTAGGCGGCCAGCACCTCGGCGTGCTGCTCCTCGCGGTAGTACGCCTCGTCCGGCAGGCCCAGCCCGCCCTGCCCGAGGTAGGGCAGGTACCGGTCGGGGTTCCCCAGGTCGGTGTCCACGGAGAGCCCGACGAGCCCGCCCGACCCGACGCGGTCGAGCTCGCCGAGCAGCCGGAGGAGGCCGATGACGTCCTGCACCTCGGCGACGCGGGCGAGCGGCCCCGCGAGCGGTGACGTCCCGGCGGCGTCCACGGCCGCCTCGTCGAGGAAGCTCGCGTACAGGCCCCCGACGAGGCGCTCCGTCGCGGACCCCGCCTCCCCCGCGTCGCGGGCGTCCTCGCAGATGACCCGGACGGCCTCCTCGGCCGCGTCCCGCAGGTCGACGAAGACGCCGGCGACGGACCGGTCCGGCGCGATCCGCGCGTCCGCGAGCCAGCTGCCGTTCACGGCGCGGAAGAGGTCGTCCTGCGGCCGGGGGCCGGGACGGGCCGCGGGCTCGGCGCTGCGGTGCGCGTCGGTCGTGGTCATGGGCCACGACCCTACGTCCGGCCCCCGACGGCGCGGGCACCACCGCGCCGCGCGGGTGCTCCCGCAGGTGTCAGGCCACGTCGACGCGGTACCCCGGCGGGGAGCTCTCCAACCAGGACGCGAAACCGGTGTACGCCTCCTCGCTCATGGCGAGGTCCAGCTGCCGCTCGTGGTGACGGCACTCCACGACGACGGCGTCGGGGAGCACCGCGAAGGCCTCGCTGCCCTGCGGCCGTCGGCGCCGGAGCACCTCGATGTCGTGACGGCCCCAGGTGCGCCCGCCACCGACGTCGACGCCGAAGACGCGGTACCAGGCCATCTCGTCGTGGCGGAAGCCGGCGACGCCGAGCACCCACCGACCGCCCTCACGACGCGCGGAGCAGTCGAACGCGCCGAGGCGCCGGGTGAGCACCCGGCGCCTCAGCGAGACGAGCAGCACGCCCAGGACCACCAGGGCGAGCAGGCCGGCGGCGACCTCCAGCGGGAGGAGGACACCGCCCACGACCGCCGACCCGCCTCAGCGACCGGCGGAGCCGCCGGCTCCCTGCACGTCGACGTCCTCGGCCACCACGACGGCGCGGTCGTGGTCGACCGACAGGAAGCCCCCGCCGATCGTGGCGCGCAGGGACTCGCCCTCCGTGGCCTCGATCCGGACCTCGCCGTCGACGAGCACGGCCAGGACGGGCTCGTGGCCGGGCAGCACCCCCAGGTCGCCCTCGACGGTGCGCACCGACAGGCGCGAGGCGCCTCCCGACCAGACCTGCCGCTCGGCGGAGACGAGCTCCACGTTGAGACCGGCCATCAGGCGCCGGTCTCCTTCTGGATGCGGTCCCAGTTGCGCTCGACGTCCTCGATGCCGCCGACGTTGAAGAACGCCTGCTCGGCGACCTGGTCGTACTTGCCCTCGGTGATGCGCTTGAAGGACTCGACGGTCTCGTCCAGCGGCACCGTGGAGCCGACGACGCCCGTGAACTTCTCCGCCATGTACGTGTTCTGGGACAGGAACTGCTGGATGCGGCGGGCCCGGTTGACGATGACCTTGTCGTCCTCGGACAGCTCGTCGACGCCGAGGATGGCGATGATGTCCTGCAGCTCCTTGTTGCGCTGGAGGATCTGCTTGACCGCCGTCGCCGTGTCGTAGTGCTCGCGGGAGATGTACTGCGGGTCGAGGATCCGCGACGTCGAGGTCAGCGGGTCGATCGCCGGGTACAGGCCGCGCGAGGCGATCTCGCGGGAGAGCTCGGTCGTCGCGTCGAGGTGGGCGAAGGTCGTCGCCGGAGCCGGGTCGGTGTAGTCGTCCGCCGGCACGTAGATCGCCTGCAGCGAGGTGATCGAGTGGCCGCGGGTCGAGGTGATCCGCTCCTGCAGCACGCCCATCTCGTCGGCGAGGTTCGGCTGGTAGCCGACCGCCGAGGGCATGCGTCCGAGCAGCGTCGAGACCTCGGAGCCGGCCTGCGTGAACCGGAAGATGTTGTCGATGAAGAGCAGGACGTCCTGGTTCTGCACGTCGCGGAAGTACTCCGCCATCGTCAGCGCCGACAGGGCCACGCGCAGCCGCGTGCCCGGGGGCTCGTCCATCTGGCCGAAGACCAGCGCCGTCTTGTCGAAGACGCCGGCCTCGGCCATCTCCCCGATGAGGTCGTTGCCCTCGCGGGTGCGCTCGCCGACGCCCGCGAAGACGGACACGCCGCCGTGGTTCTGGGCGACCCGCTGGATCATCTCCTGGATGAGGACGGTCTTGCCGACGCCCGCACCCCCGAAGAGGCCGATCTTCCCGCCCTGGACGTAGGGCGTGAGCAGGTCGATGGACTTGATGCCCGTCTCGAACATCTGCGTCTTGGACTCGAGCTGGTCGAAGGCCGGCGCCTGACGGTGGATCGGCCAGCGCTCGGTGATCTCGAGCCGCTCGCCCTCCTCGAGGTTGAGGACGTTGCCGGTCACGTCGAAGACGTGGCCGAGCGTCACGTCGCCGACCGGGACCGTGATCGGGCTCCCCGTGTCGACCACGTCGGTGCCGCGCACGAGGCCGTCCGACGGCTTGAGCGCGATGGCGCGGACGACGCCGTCACCGAGGTGCTGGGCGACCTCCAGCGTCATGGACGTCTGCTCGCCCAGCAGCTCGTAGGAGATCGTCAGCGCGTTGTTGATGTCCGGGATGGCGTCCGGCGGGAACTCGATGTCGACGACGGGGCCGATGACGCGGCTCACGCGCCCGGTGGCGGCGGCGCCGCCCTGGGTGCGGTCCTCGGTGGCGGTGGCGGTCATGTGCGGTGCTCTCCTTCGGCCGTGCCGGCGGGCGGGGTGCCCGGTGGTGCCGGGCCTGTTCCGAGCGTGGGGTGCGGAGCGTGGTGCGGGCGGTGCGCGCGGGTCAGGACCTCGAGCTCGCGGCGAGCGCGTCCGCGCCGCCGACGATCTCGGTGATCTCCTGCGTGATCTCCGCCTGGCGCGCCTGGTTGGCCAGGCGCGTGTACATCTTCACGAGGTCCTCGGCGTTGTCGCCGGCGGTCTTCATGGCCCGCTGGCGCGCGGCGTGCTCGCTGGCCGCGGCCTGCAGCAGCGCGTTGTGGATGCGGCTGGAGATGTATCGCGGCAGCAGCGCGTCGAGCACCTCCGGGCCGGAGGGCTCGAACTCGTAGAGCGGCAGCAGGTCGTCGCTGCTGGGGGGCTCGACGCCCTCGACCACCTCGAGCGGCAGCAGGCGGTTCACCTGCGGCTCCTGGGTGACCATGCTCACGAAGGTGGTCGAGACGACGTGGATCTCGTCCACGCCGGGCGCCCCGCCGTCCTCCGGGGAGGAGCTGCGGACGAACTGCTCGACGAGGGCCTCGCCGATCTCCCGCGCGTCGTCGAAGCGCGGCGCCTCCGAGAAGCCGCTCCACTCCTGCGCCACGTCCCGCCGGCGGAAGCGGTAGTACGCGATCCCCTTGCGGCCGACCACGTAGAGGACGGCCTCGCGGCCCTCCTCGCGCAGGCGCGAGACCAGGCGCTCCGCCTCGCGCAGGACGCTGGCCGAGTACGCACCGGCCATGCCGCGGTCGCTCGTCACGACCACGACGGCCGAGCGCCGCACGTCCTCGCGCTCGGTGGTGAGGGGGTGGTCGGCGTCGGAGTAGGTGGCCACCGCGGAGACGGCGCGGGTGATGGCCCGCGCGTACGGCGTCGACGCCTGCACCGCCTGACGCGCCCGCGTGATGCGCGAGGTCGCGATGAGCTCCATGGCGCGGAAGATCTGCTGCATCGACCGCGTCGACCCGATCCGCTGCTTGTAGACCCTCTGCTGGCCTGCCACGGTCCTGCTCCTCCTGCCTGGTGGGTGGCCCCGCGCGCCCGCTCCGGGCGGACGGCGGGGTCGGTCCCCGGCGGGCCGCCGTGCTCGCGGCCCGCCGGGAGCGCGCCTCAGCGCTTCTGGCGGACGATCTTCTCCTGCGACTCCTCGTCGGCGTCGCTGGCCTCGACGTCCTCCGGCTCGACCGGCGCGTCCGCGCTGGTCCGGAAGCCCTGCTTGAAGTCGCGCAGCTGGCGCTCGAGCTCGGCCGTCGTGTCGTCCTCGAGGCGGCCCGTCTCACGGATGGTCCGCAGCAGGTCCCCGCCGCGCAGCGACTCGAGCGCCTCGGCCTCGAAGCGGCGCACGTCGTCGACGGGCACGTCGTCGAGGATGCCCTTGGTGCCCATCCAGATCGACACCGCCTCCTCCTCGAAGGGGAAGGGGGAGAACTGGGGCTGCTTCAGCAGCTCCATGAGGCGCTGGCCACGGCCGAGCTGCTGGCGCGAGGCCGCGTCCAGGTCCGAGGCGAACATGGCGAACGCCTCGAGCGAGCGGAACTGCGCCAGGTCGATCTTCAGCGTGCCGGAGACCTTCTTGACGGCCTTGGTCTGGGCGTCGCCGCCGACCCGGCTCACCGAGACGCCGACGTTCACCGCCGGCCGCTGGTTCGCGTTGAACAGGTCCGACTCGAGGAAGATCTGGCCGTCGGTGATCGAGATGACGTTGGTCGGGATGAACGCCGAGACGTCGTTGCCCTTGGTCTCGATGATCGGCAGGCCCGTCATCGAGCCGCCGCCCATCTCGTCGCTGAGCTTGGCGCAGCGCTCGAGCAGCCGGGAGTGCAGGTAGAAGACGTCGCCCGGGTAGGCCTCGCGGCCCGGCGGGCGGCGCAGCAGCAGCGACACGGCGCGGTAGGCGTCGGCCTGCTTGGAGAGGTCGTCGAAGACGATGAGGACGTGCTTGCCGCCGTACATCCAGTGCTGGCCGATGGCCGAGCCGGTGTAGGGGGCGATGTACTTGAAGCCCGCCGGGTCCGAGGCGGGGGCCGCGACGATGGTCGTGTACTCCATCGCGCCCGCGGCCTCCAGCGAGCCCCGGACGGACTGGATCGTCGACCCCTTCTGCCCGATGGCCACGTAGACGCAGCGCACCTGCTTCGTCGGGTCGCCCGACTCCCAGTTGGCGCGCTGGTTGATGATCGTGTCGATCGCGACGGCGGACTTGCCCGTCTGGCGGTCGCCGATGATCAGCTGGCGCTGGCCCCGGCCGATCGGCGTCATCGCGTCGATGGCCTTGATGCCCGTCTGCATCGGCTCGTGCACCGACTTGCGCTGCACGACCGACGGGGCCTGGAGCTCGAGGGCCCGGCGGCTCTCGGTCTCGATCTCGCCCCGGCCGTCGATCGGCTGGCCGAGGGGGTCGACGACGCGGCCGAGGTAGCCGTCGCCCACGGGCACGGACAGGACCTCGCCGGTGCGGTGCACGGCCTGGCCCTCCTCGATGCCGGCGAAGTCGCCGAGGATGACGACGCCGATCTCGCGGACGTCCAGGTTCAGCGCGAGGCCGAGCGTGCCGTCCTCGAAGCGCAGCAGCTCGTTGGCCATCGCGCTCGGAAGGCCCTCGACGCGGGCGATGCCGTCCGCCGTCTCCGTGACGCGGCCGACCTCCTCCCGCTCCGCGCCGGTCGGGTCGAAGGACTGGACGAAGGAGTCCAGCGCGTCGCGGATCTCCTCGGGCCGGATGGTCAGCTCCGCCATGGGTGCTCCTCCTCGTCTCGTCCGCTCCCCCGACGTGCGCGAGGGGCGGTGCGGGTCCTGCCGGTGCGGTGCCGGCGGCCCCGCGGGTGGTGCCGTGCTCTGGTGCTCGGTGCTTCGGGTCCGGTGCTTCGGGGTCGGGCGCTTCGGGGTCCGGTGCCCTGGCCCGATGGTGCCTGCTGCTACCGGGTGAGGCGCCGCCGGGTCTCGTCCAGGCGGGAGGCGACGGTGCTGTCGACCAGCTCGCCGCCGACCTCGAGCCGGACCCCGCCGACGACGGAGGGGTCCACCGCCGAGTCGACGTGGACCTGACGCCCGTACTGGCGCGTCAGCAGCTCGACGAGCCGCTGACGTTGGTCGTCGCGCAGCGGCACCGCGGTGGTGACCAGCGCGACGACGCGGCGCCGCCACTCCGCCGCCAGCTCGCCGTACCGCGTCAGCGCCCGCTCGGGCGTGAGCCCGCGGGAGCGCGTCGCCGCGCGGCGGACCAGCAGGAGGGTCCCCGGGGCGACGCGGTCGCCGAGCAGCCGGTCCAGCAGGTCCCGGCGGGCCTGCTCGGGGGCGTAGCGGTCGGCGACGGCCGCGCGCAGCGCCCGGTCGCCGGAGAGCAGGCGCTCCACCCGGAAGAGCTCCTCCTCGACGCGGTCCACGCCGTCGCCGGAGTCGTCGGCCTGCGAGGCGCCCGACACGGTGGCCAGGACGGCGAGCTCCTCGACGGCGTCGGGCAGGTCCCGGGCCGCCGACCAGCGCCCCTGCACGAGGCGGCGGACGACGTCGAGCGCCTCGTCCCCCACCTGCCCGCGGAGCAGCCGCTCGAGGAGCCCGGTGCGGTCGTCGACCGCCCGTGCCGGGTCGGTGAGCGCCCGCCGCAGCGGTCCGGAGGAGTCGAGCAGGTCGACCACCCCGAACAGCTGCTCGCCGAGCTCCGTGCCCCGCGCGCCCTCCAGCACCGGGCGGACGTCCTCGGTGACCGCGCCGAGCGAGGTGCGGCTCGCCCCCCGCATCAGACGCCCTGCTCGCTGCGCTGCCCCGGTGCGGCCGAACCCGCCGCGTCGCCGCGCTCAAGGTCCTCGAGGAAGCGGTCGACGACGCGTGACTGGCGGGCCTCGTCGGACAACGACTCGCCGACGATGCGCGAGGCCAGGTCGGTGGCGAGGCCGCCGACCTCGCTGCGCAGCGACAGCATCGCCTGCTGGCGCTCCGAGGCGATCTGCCGCTGCGCCGACTCCGCGACGCGCTGCGCCTCGGACTCGGCACGCTGGCGCATCTCCTCGAGGATCTGCGCGCCCTGGGCGCGCGCCTCCTCACGGATGCGGCCGGCCTCCTCGCGCGCGTCGGCGAGCTGCGCCTTGTACTCGGCGAGCGTGCGCTCGGCCTCCTCCTGGGCGCGCTCGGCCTTCTCGACGCCGCCCTCGATGGCGGCCCGACGCTCCTCGTAGACGGCCTCGAGGCGCGGGACCACCTTCACGGCCACCACCGCGAGGATGATGGCGAAGGCGATGATCCCGAAGATCAGCTCCCCGAGGTGCGGGAGGATCGGGTAGAGCGGGTCGCCCGGCGGGTCCGACTCCGCGGCTGCCGCGAGCACCGCGGTGGCGGGAAAGGTCACTGCTCCTCCTGAGCCCGGTGGTGGGGGTGCCCTGGTCCTGACCGGGTGGTCAGCCGCCGGCGAAGACGAAGGCGAGCGCGATGCCGAAGATCGCGAGCGCCTCGGCGAGGGCGAAGCCGAGGATGGCGATGCTCTGCAGCATGCCGCGGGCCTCGGGCTGGCGGGCGACGCCGTTGATGTAGGCGGCGAAGATCAGGCCGATCCCGACGCCGGGGCCGATGGCCGACAGGCCGTAGCCGACGATCGCGAGGTCTCCGGTCATGGTCCTCTCCAACTTCTGTCCGTGGTGCCGCGACGCGGTGTGCGCCCGGTGGTCCTGCGGGTGGTGCGGTCGAGCGGGTGGTGCGGTCTGTGGACGCCGTGGGGCGTCAGTGCTCCTCGGCGTAGGCGTCGGCGATGTACGTCGCCGACAGCAGCACGAAGACGTAGGCCTGCAGGAACTGCACGAGGATCTCGAACAGCGTCATGAGGAACGCCATGAGGAAGGTCGGGATCGACACCAGCTTCAGCAGGGCGCCGCCGTCGACCAGCATGTACTCGGCGCCCCCGACGAAGAGCACGAGGATGAGGTGGCCGGCGAACATGTTGCCGAACAGCCGCAGGGCCAGGGTGACGGGCCGGGTGACGAAGTAGGTGACGACCTCGAGCACGAAGACGATCGGCACGATCCAGCCCGGCAGGCCGGCCGGGACGAGCCCCTTCAGGTAGCCGCCGACGCCCTTCCTCTTCACCGCGAGCGCGTGGTAGACGACGTAGACCACCAGCGCCAGCACGAGGGGGAAGGCGATGCGCGCCATCGTCGGGTACTGGAAGGGCGGCAGGACGCCGAAGAGGTTGTTGACGTAGATGAAGACGAAGAGCCCGAACAGCAGGGGCATGAAGCGGCGGAAGTGCTGCTCGCCGATGATGTCGCGGCCCACCGTGTTCCGGATGGCGCCGTAGACGGTCTCGAGCGCCATCTGGCCCTTGCCGGGGACCACCGACATCCGGCGCGTGCCCACGAGCAGCACCACGACGAGCACCGCCACGGAGATGAGGGCGACGATCGCGGGCCGGGTGACGGCGAGCGCCCCCTCGGTGCCGAAGAGGGGCTGCCAGAAGATCTCGGTGCCCGGGGGCTCGTAGGTGTGGCTCTCCGCGGTCAGCACGGGGGCCATCAGGGCGGGGCTCACGTGGTCTCCTCCGCGCGGACGTCGTCGTGGGTACGGGGGTGCGGGCGGCTCGGTCGGTCCGTCGCGGAGATGGCCTCGCCCGCGTCACCGTACCGGAACCACACGTACCAGACGGCGAGCACGATGCCGCCGATGATGCCGACCGGGCCGAAGAACGCCGTCCCCAGCAGGTGGTCGAGGCCGAAGCCGAGGGCCCCGAAGGTCAGGGGTCCGGCGACGAGGTAGGAGGTGGCCCCCCAGACGTCGTCGCGACCGTGGGGGCGGGGGGACGCCGACGCGTCCGGGCCCGGGCGGTCACCGCCACGGGTCGCGCCCGGCGAGGGTCGGCGGCTGTCGTCGTCGGCCATGGTGCGGCAGACGCTAGCAGCGGGGCGGCGGGTCACCGTCCACCACCCGTGCCCCGGGCGGGACCGGGGTCGTCCACCACGGGGTGACGGGCCCGCAGGAAGCCGCGCAGCTCGAAGCCGAGCCAGACCGCCGTGACGACGATCGTCGTCAGGCCCAGGGCGGGGCCCGGCAGCGACGTCACGCGGGCGAGGACGACGAAGGCGACGGCGAGGAGCACGACCTTCGCGGTGTAGGTCCCGAGCGCCACGACCATGACCGTCTGCGGCGCGCGCCGAGCGACCCGGGCGAGGACGACGAGGGTGCTCCCGAAGAAGAGGACCACCAGCACGACGCCCACGAGGGCCGCCACCAGGCCGGCCGGCCCGGAGACCACCAGCGCGACGACGGCGCACACGGCGCCCGCGACCAGGGCCGGCGCGAGGGCGGCACGGAGCATCCCGGCGAAGGCCTCGGGCGGGGGCGCGACCGCGTCGTCGTGGGTGCTCAGGGTGGGCTCCAGCGCTCGGTCGAGGGGGCGTCGGGGCTGCCTCGGCGGGCCACGGGGACTGCCGTCGTGGCCGTTGCAGCGCTTGTGAACATTATCACAAGCGACTCGGGCGCCCCTCGCCGAGCGTGGCCGCAGCGGTCTCCGGGGCCCCGCGACGGATGCGGAGGGTGACGACGGCGACGACCACGACGGCGGCCCCCCAGACGGGCAGCGCGGTCGTCAGGGGGACGAAGGCCGTCGAGACGGCGCCGAAGGAGACCACCGCGGCCCACGCGTACATGACGCCGACGGCGCGGGCGTGGCTGTGGCCGAGGTCGAGCAGGCGGTGGTGCAGGTGCAGCCGGTCGGGCGTGAAGGGCGACTGCCCCTTGGCGAGGCGCCGCACGACCGCCCACACGAGGTCGAGCAGCGGCAGCAGCAGCACCGCCAGCGGCAGCAGCAGCGGGAGGAACACGGGGGCGACCTGCACCCGGGACAGGACGGCCGGGTCCACGCCGGAGGCGGCGACGCCGGTCGCCGCGAGCAGGAGCCCGAGGAGCATGGAGCCCGAGTCCCCCATGAAGATGCGGGCCGGGTGGAGGTTGTGCGGCAGGAAGCCCAGGCAGCAGCCCACCAGCGCCGCGGCGACGAGCGTGGCGAGGTTGGAGTAGTCGTCGGGGCTGGCGTCCTGGCTCAGCAGGTAGGTGTAGACGAAGAAGGCGGAGCCGCTGATGAGCATGACGCCGGCGGCGAGACCGTCGAGCCCGTCGATGAAGTTGACGGCGTTGACGGCGACGAGGACCCCGAGCACCGTCAGGGCGAAGAAGGTCGGGCCCGAGCCGACCGTGACCCCGAAGACCGGCAGCGAGAGCAGCTGCACCCCTCCCCACGCCAGCAGCGACGCGGCGAGGACCTGCCCGCCCAGCTTGGCCAGCGCGTCGAGCCCCCAGACGTCGTCCGCGACGCCGATGAGGGACAGCAGGGCGCCGGCGCCGAGCACCGCCCACGGACCTCTCGAGTCGGCGAAGACGGCGTCGAGGAAGGGCAGCCGGCTCGCGACGACGAGCGCGGCGGCCAGGCCCGCGAGCATCGCCGTCCCGCCGAGCCGGGGGGTGGGGACGCTGTGGACGTCGCGGGCGCGCACGGGCGACATCGCCCCCAGCCGTTCGGCCAGCCGGCGGGCGAGGGGCGTGCAGAGGTAGGTCACCGCCGCGGCGGTGACGAGCACGAGGAGGTAGGCCCTCACCGCGTGCCGGGCGCGGGACCGCCCTCACCGGGCTCGTCCTCGCCCCGGTCGTCGGCCCGGTCGTCGGCCCGGTCGTCGGCCCGGGCGTCGGCCCGGTCGTCGACCCGGTCGTCGGCCAGGTCGTCGGCCCGGTCGCCGGCCCGGTTGTCGGCCCGGTCGTCGGCCCGGTCGTCGGCCCGGACGTCGTCGGCCCGGACGCCCTCCCCCGGCGTCGCGCCGGCGGGCGGGGCGCCGCCCTCGTCGCCCGCGGCCTCCACCGGCGACGGCGACGGCGGCCGGACGGCGCGCACGTCGGGGACGACGCGGCGCAGGTCCTCCAGCGCGACGACGCCCTGGCGCAGGACCTGCGGGCGGGGGCCGGTGAGGTCCAGCACCGTGGAGGGCTCGCCGCCCTCGCGCGGGCCGCCCTCCAGGTAGCAGGTCACCGCCTCCCCGAGCTGCTCGCGGGCCGCTGCGGCGGTCTGCCCCGGTGGGCGCCCCGTGAGGTTGGCGCTGCTGACGGCGAGCGGCCCGCTGCGGGCGAGCAGCTCCCGCGCCAGGTCGTCGTCGGGCACGCGCACGGCGACGGTGCCGCCGGTGTCGCCGAGGTCCCAGCGCAGCGAGCCCCGGGCCCAGCACACGAGCGTCAGGCCGCCCGGCCAGAAGGCCTCGGCCAGGTCGTCGACCGACGAGGACGCCGCGCTCCCCGACCGCTCCACCAGCGCGTCGACGGAGCGGACGTCGTGCACCAGCACGGGGGGCGGCATCGTCCGGTCGCGGCCCTTCGCCGCGAGCAGCGCCGCGACGGCGTCGGCGTCGAAGGCGTCGGCCCCGACCCCGTACACGGTGTCCGTCGGCAGCACGACGAGCTCGCCCCGCTCCAGCGCGTCGACGGCCTCGCGGAGGCCGGCGTCGCGGCCCTCGGGGTCACGGCAGTCGTGGAGCGTGCTCACGACGTCGCATCGTGGCACGGCCGCGGCCCGGCGTCGGCAGGCGCGGCGGCCCCGGCGCGGTCGGCTCCGTCGGCGCGGAGCGCACGGACCCAGCGGGGCCGCCCCGTCAGGTCGGCGTGCCCTCGCGCGTCCTCCCACGGCCCGGCGGCGAGCGCGGCGAGCAGCGCGTCCTGCTGGACGTCGGCGTGCTCGACGAGCAGCACGCCGCCCGGGCGCAGCAGGGCGGCGGCGCGGGCGAGGACCGCGCGGGGGACCGCGAGGCCGTCCGGCCCGCCGCCGTAGAGCGCCGGCGCCGGGTCGTGGTCGCGCACCTCCGGGTCCACGGGCGTGGCGCCCGGCGGCACGTACGGCGGGTTGCTGACGACGACGTCGACGGCGCCCTCGAGCCCGGGCAGGGCGGTGGCGGCGTCCCCGGCGACGACCTCGACCGGCCCGCCGGGCCGTCCCGCGGACGACCCCTGCGCGCCGGCGTTGCGGCGCGCCCACACGAGGGCGTCCTCCTCGAGCTCGACCCCGACCACGCGGGCGGCGGGCACCTCGGCGGCGACGGCGAGGGCGATCGCCCCGGAGCCCGTGCACAGGTCGACGACGACGGCGGGCCGCCCGGCGCGCGCCTGCACCTCCTGCGCCGCGGCCACGGCGGCACCGGCGACGAGCTCGGTCTCCGGGCGCGGCACGAACACCCCGGGCCCCACCCGTAGCTCCAGGCCGCGGAAGCCGGCCGTCCCGGTGAGGTGCTGCAGGGGCTCGCGCCGCGCGCGGCGCGCCACGAGCCCGGCGAGGACGCGCCGCGCCCCCTCGTCCGGGCCGGCGTCCCCGCGCAGCGCGGCCGTCACGACCGCGGCCCGGGGACGCCCCAGCACGTGCGCGAGCAGCTGCTCGGCGTCGGCGCGGGGGCTCGGGACGCCGGCCGTGGCGAGGCGGGCCGCGGCGGCCCGCAGCAGGGCCGCGAGGTCCGTGCCCCCCGCGCCCGCGGGGAGGCCGCCCGCTCCCGTGCTCATCCGCGCGACGTCTCGGCCGCCTGCAGCCGCTCGTCCTCGTCCGCCTGCACGCAGGAGGCGACGACGGCGTCGAGGTCGCCGTCCAGGACGGCGTCGAGGGTGTGGCTCTTGAACCCCGTGCGGTGGTCGCTCACCCGGTTCTCCGGGAAGTTGTACGTGCGGATGCGCTCGGACCGGTCGACGGTGCGGACCTGCGCCCGCCGGGCGCCGGAGGCCGCCTGCGCCGCCTCGTCGGCGGCCAGCGCCCGCAGCCGCGCCCGCAGGATGCGCAGCGCCTGCTCCTTGTTCTGCAGCTGGCTCTTCTCGTTCTGGCAGGAGACGACGAGGCCCGTCGGCAGGTGGGTGAGGCGCACGGCCGAGTCGGTCGTGTTGACGCTCTGGCCCCCCGGGCCCGAGGAGCGGTAGACGTCCACCCGCAGGTCGGCGGGGTCGACCTCGACCTCGTCGACCTCCTCCGGCTCGGGCAGCACGAGGACCCCCGCCGCGGAGGTGTGGATGCGTCCGGCGCTCTCCGTGACGGGCACGCGCTGCACCCGGTGGACCCCGCCCTCGAACTTCAGCGACGCGTAGACGCCGTCGCCGGGCTCGCCGCCGCGCCCCCGCACGGCGAGCGCGGCCTCCTTGACGCCGCCCAGGTCGGAGGGCGCGCTGTCGAGGACCTCCGCGCGCCAGCCCCGCCGCTCGGCGTAGCGCAGGTACATCCGCAGCAGGTCCCCGGCGAACAGGGCCGACTCCTCGCCGCCCTCCCCCGCCCGGACCTCGAGGATCACGTCGCGCCCGTCGTCGGGGTCACGGGGCACGAGCAGCCGGCGCAGTCGCTCGGCCGCGGTGGCCTCGGCCTCGACGAGGCCGGGCAGCTCCTCGGCGAAGGAGGCGTCCTCGACCGCCAGCGCCCGCGCCGCGGCGACGTCGTCCGCGGCGGCGCGCCAGCCGGCCTCCGCGCGGACCACGGCGCCGAGCTCGGCGTAGCGGCGCCCGACCCGTCGGGCGCGGGCGGCGTCGGCGTGCAGGGCCGGGTCCGCGAGCTGCTGCTCGAGGGCGGCGTGCTCCTCCAGCAGCGGGGCGACGACGTCGCGCACGCGGGCTCCTTCGCGGGGCGGGGGCCGGCCGGCGGGCTCGGCAGGGGCAGGGGTGGGGCGGCAGAGGCGCCGGGCGAGGGGGACGGGGCGGAACGGGCGCCGCGACCCCGGCACGACGACGGCGCCGGCCCACCCCGGCAGGGGCGGACCGGCGCCGTCGTGGCCGCGGCTACTTCTTCGCGGCGGTCTTGCCGTAGCGCGCCTGGAACCGGGCCACACGGCCACCGGTGTCCAGGATCTTCTGCTTGCCCGTGTAGAACGGGTGGCACGCGGAGCAGACGTCGACCTTCATCTCACCGCGGGTGTCGGTGCTGCGGGTCGTGAACGTCTCGCCGCACGTGCACGACACGGTGGTCGTCACGTAGTCGGGGTGCTGTCCGGCCTTCATGGTGGTTCCTCTCCGTCTCGGCGCCGGGTCGTGCAGCGCGGTGCGCGCACGTGAACCGGTACCCGTCGTCCCATCCTGCCAGAGCGGCGGACGCCCCCTCCAACGCCGGAGACGCCCGACCGCTTCCCCGCCCGCTCCTGGGCCGACCTCCGGGCCGGTCCGGCGGGCGGGGACGGCGGGCGGGGACGGCGCTCAGCCGCGCGGCGTGAGCTCGCTCGCCGCGTCGCCGCCCGGCCCGGCGGGGGCCGTGCGCTGCACCTGCATGAGGAACTCCGCGTTGCTGCCCGTCTCGCGCAGCTTGCCGAGCACCAGCTCGATCGCCTGGGTGGAGTCCAGCGCGCCGAGCACGCGACGCAGCTTGTAGACGACCTTGAGCTCCTCGGGCGACATGAGGATCTCCTCGCGCCGCGTGCCCGAGGCGTTGACGTCCACGGCCGGGAAGATCCGCTTGTCGGCGAGGTGCCGCGCCAGGCGCAGCTCCATGTTCCCGGTGCCCTTGAACTCCTCGAAGATGACCTCGTCGGCCTTCGAGCCGGTCTCGACCAGGGCCGAGGCGAGGATGGTCAGCGAGCCGCCGTTCTCGATGTTGCGGGCGGCGCCGAAGAAGCGCTTCGGCGGGTAGAGCGCCGACGCGTCGATCCCGCCGGACAGGATCCGGCCCGACGCCGGCGCCGAGGTGTTGTAGGCCCGCGACAGCCGGGTGAGCGAGTCCAGCAGCACGACGACGTCGTGGCCGAGCTCCACGAGCCGCTTGGCGCGCTCGATGGCGAGCTCGGCGACGGTCGTGTGGTCCTCGGCCGGCCGGTCGAAGGTCGAGGCGATGACCTCGCCCTTCACCGTCCGCTGCATGTCGGTGACCTCCTCGGGGCGCTCGTCGACGAGCACGACCATGAGGTGGACGTCCGGGTTGTTGCGCGTGATCGCGTTGGCGATCTGCTGCATGACGATCGTCTTGCCGGCCTTGGGCGGCGCGACGATGAGGCCGCGCTGGCCCTTGCCGATCGGGGCGACGAGGTCGATGACGCGCTGCGTGTACTGCCCGCGCTCGGTCTCCAGGCGCAACCGGTCCTGGGGGTACAGGGGCGTCAGCTTGGTGAAGTCCGGACGGCGGCGGGCGCCGTCCGGCTGCAGGCCGTTGACGGTGTCGACGCGGACGAGCGGGTTGAACTTCTGCGCCCGCTGCTGGCGCTGCTGGCGGCCGCCGCGACCGCTGCCGCCCGGCGCGTCCTGGCCGTCGCCGTCGCCGTCGCCGCGGGCCCGCACGGCCCCCGTGACGACGTCGCCCTTGCGCATGCCGTGCTTCTTGACCTGGGCGAGCGTCACGTAGACGTCGTTCGGCCCGGGCAGGTAGCCCGACGTGCGGACGAAGGCGTAGGAGTCGAGCACGTCGAGGACGCCGGCGACGGGCGTCAGCACGTCGTCGTCGGAGACCTCCGGCTCGGCGTCCTGCGCCTGGCCGCCCTGGCCCCCCTGCCCGCCGACGCCGTCGCGCCCGCGGCGCTTGCGGTCCCGGTAGCGGCCGCGGCGGCCGCGGCGACCGCCGAGCTCGTCGTCGTCCGAGGTCTCGCGGGAGTCCTGGCCACGGTCCTGCTGGCCGCCCCCCTGACGGTCGTCGCGCTGACGCTCGTCGCGCGGGCGGTCGTCGCGCTGGCGCTGGCGGTCCCCCTGGTCACCGCGGTCCTGGCGGGACTCCTGCCCGCCCTGACCCTCCCGGCCGGCGCCGTCGGCGCCCTCGGAGGTCTCGCCCCGACGGTGCCGGGCGCGCTCGCGCAGGTCGAGCGACTGCTCCAGCTGGGCGCGCGCGTCGAGCCGGGCCTCGGGGCGACCGCCGCGCTCCGACGTCCCCCGCTCGGAGGTCGGGCGCTCCGTGGTCCTCTCCTGCGTCCGCTCCTGGGCCCTCTCCGGGGTCCGCTCCTGGACCTGCGGGGTGCCCTCGTGGCTGCGGCCGTCGGGACGACCGCCCTCGGGGCGGCCGTCCGTCTCCCCGCGCCGGTCCTCGGTGGCCGGTCCCCCGGCCCCGGGGGCGCCGGCGGCGCGCTCGGCGCGGCGACCGCGGGTCCGCCGCGACGGGCCCTGGTCCGCACCGGCGTCGTCCCCGGCGGGTGCCGGGCCCGTGGCGGCGCCGGCCGGCCCGGCCGCGCCGGAGACGCCGTCGTCGTCGCCCCGTCGCGGCTGCGGCGGCCCGGAGGTGCGGCCGGTGCCCGCGTCGGCCGCGGGTGCCTGGGCCCCCTGCGCCGGAGAGGTCTCCTGCCGGGACCGACCGGACGCCGGCGGCTCGGTCTCGCGGTCGGCGCGGCGGGCGCGCGACGAGGTGCCCTGCTCGGCGCGGATCGCGGCGAGGAGGTCGCTCTTGCGCATGGTCGCCGTCCCGGCGACCCCCAGCGAGGAGGCGAGCTCCTGCAGCTGACCCAGACGCAGCTGGGACAGGGGGGCGCGCCGCGCCGGCGCGGCGCCGTCCCCGTCGGCCGTCGCGGGCTGCGCGATGTCGGTGGTGTCTGTCACGAAGGTCCTTCCCCCTCGTCAGCGGCTCGGCAGATGGCGGCCGCAGGGTGCGCCGGGCTGACTTGCCGGCAGGGACCACCCCCTGCTCGACGCACCGGTGGCTCGGAGCCCGGCCCGTGCGGGCACGGGGTCCGCGTCCGTCGTGGATGCGTCGTCCGGCGCGGTGGGCACCGGGTGGGGGTGAGTGTCGCCGGGGGCTCCCACGGGTCCGAGGTGCCGGCGCCTCGTCGAGGAGGCGCCCGGTGTCGTACCCGGAGCAGGTCCGGCATCCCGACTGTAGCACCGGGCCCGCCCGCGGCACCGGGCGTGGGCGCGGTCACCCGTCCGGGTCCGGAGCCGCCGCGAGCGGCGCGACGGAGGAGCGGCGCTCCCGCGCCGGGGCTCAGCCGGTCGCCCAGCGCGCGCCCGCACGGGCGACGCCGGGGACGAGCACGTCCCACGTCGGGCCGGCCACGCCCCGCACGGCCGCCAGGAGAGGTGCTGCGGCGGCCCCCGCCGGCGCTCCCGGCCCGAGGACGAGGACGCTCGGCCCGGCACCGGACACCGCGGCCGCCAGGCCGCGCGCGCGCAGGTCCGCCACGAGCGCCGCCGTCGCGGGCGCGGCGGCGGCCCGCTGCGGCTGGTGCAGCCGATCGGCCGTCGCGGGCAGCAGCAGGTCGGGCCGCCGGACGAGCGCCTCGACGAGCAGCGCCGCACGACCGGCGTTGAAGGCCGCGTCGACGTGCGGGACGACGTCCGGCAGCAGCGCCCGGGCGTGCGCCGTCAGCAGCTCCACCGCGGGCACGCACAGCACGGCGACGAGGTCCGGGTGGGGCTCCACCCGCACCGCGCGCCAGCGGAGAGCGCCGGCACCCCCGTCGCCCGGCGGCCACCCGGCGCCCGCCCCCTCGAGACCGGCCCACTCGGAACCGGCCCCCTCGACCCCGGAGCCCGGCTCCGCCCACCCGAGCGTGGCGCCGCCCAGCAGGCTGGCGGCGGCGTTGTCGGGGTGGCCCTCCATCCCCGCCGCCACGTCGAGCGCCGTGCCGTCGTCGAGCCGGCCGGGCTCCTCCAGCAACCCGCGGGCGAGCACGACGCCGGCGACGACCGCCGCGGCGGACGAGCCGGCCCCCCGGCCGAACGGCACCCCGTTGCGGCACGTCAGGCCCAGGTCGGGCTGCGGGGCGCCGACGCGGGCGAGGGCCTGCCGCAGCGCGCGCACGACGAGGTGCGCCTCCCCCGCGCCCACCCGGCCGGCGCCCTGGCCCTCCACGTCGACCCGGACGCCCGCGCCGGGCTCGAGCACCTCGACGCGGAGCTCGTCCCGCAGGTCCAGCGCCAGCCCGACGGCGTCGAAGGCGGGGCCCAGGTTCGCGCTGGAGCCGGGCACCGACGCCGTCGCCGCGGTGCCGGTCCGCCCGCCGTCCCGCAGCCGGGCGGGGGTCCCCGCCGACGGGGCCGTCACGAGGTCCCCACGAGGGCGCTCAGCCCTCGAGGCCGAGGGCGCCGGCCGCGGTCATCGCGTCGACGGGGACGCGCACGGGCTCGACGTCGCCGCCGTCCGCGGCGCGCAGCGCCCACTGCGGGTCCTTGAGGCCGTGGCCCGTCACCGTGACGACGACCCGCTGCCCGGGCGCGAGCTCCCCCGCGGCGTGGCGCTGCAGCAGCCCCGCGACGCCGGCCGCGGACGCGGGCTCGACGAAGACCCCGTCCTCGCTGGACAGGAGCCGGTGGGCGGCGAGGATCTCCTCGTCGGTGACCGAGGCGACGAGCCCGCCCGAGGAGTCCCGCGCGTGGAGCGCCTGCGGCCACGAGGCCGGGTTGCCGATGCGGATCGCCGTCGCCAGCGTCTCGGGGTCGTCCACGGGGTGCCCGAGCACGATGGGCGCCGCCCCGGCGGCCTGGAAGCCCCACATCCGCGGCGTCCGCGTCGCCGGGCCGGGCTGCTCGGCGTCCCGCACGTACTCGGTGTAGCCCTTCCAGTACGCCGTGATGTTGCCGGCGTTGCCGACGGGCAGGCAGTGGACGTCGGGCGCGTCCCCGAGGACGTCGACGACCTCGAACGCCGCCGTCTTCTGCCCCTCGACCCGGTACGGGTTGACGCTGTTGACCAGCTCCACGGGGTAGGACTCCGCGAGCTTGCGGGCGAGGGTCAGGCAGTCGTCGAAGTTGCCCTCGACCTGCAGCAGCGTCGCGCCGTGGGCGATGGCCTGGCTCAGCTTGCCGAGCGCGATCTTGCCCTCGGGCACGAGGACGCCGCACGTCATCCCGGCCGCCGTCGCGTAGGCCGCGGCCGACGCGGAGGTGTTGCCCGTCGAGGCGCAGATGACCGCCCTCGCCCCCAGCGCCTTCGCGCGGGAGATCGCCGCCGTCATGCCGCGGTCCTTGAACGACGCCGTGGGGTTGCAGCCCTCGACCTTGACCCAGACCTCGCAGCCGGTGCGCGCGGACAGCGCGCGCGCCGGCACGAGGGGCGTCCCCCCCTCGCCGAGGGTGACGACCGGGTCGCCGGCGGCGAAGGGCAGCCGGTCGCGGTACTCCTCGATGACGCCGCGCCACACGTGGGCCACGGGCCCCTCCTCTGCTCGGTCCCTGCTGCTCGCTGCTCTGGACGGTTCGTACGGTGCCGGCGGGGCGGCTCAGACGCCCTCGACGCGCAGGACGGACGTGACCCCCAGCACGGCCGAGGAGGCGGCGAGGGCCTCCACCGTCGCGGCGAGGGCCGCGTCGGGCGCCTCGTGCGTCGCCACGACGAGCGCGGCCGCCCCCTGCGCGTCGCCGCCGAGCGGGGTCTGGCGGACCGTCTCCACGCTCGCGCCGTGGTCGGCGAAGACCTGGGCGACCTGGGCCAGCACGCCGGGGCGGTCGTGGACCTCCAGGCGCACGTGGTACCGGGTCACCGCCTCGCCCATGGGCCGCACGGGCAGGTCCGCGTAGGCCGACTCGGACGACCCGCGGCCGCCGCCGACCCGGTGGCGCGCCACGGCGACGACGTCGCCCAGCACCGCGCTCGCGGTCGGTGCGCCCCCGGCGCCCTGGCCGTAGAACATCAGCGAGCCCGCCCCCCGGGCCTCGACGAAGACGGCGTTGTAGGCCCCGCGGACCCCGGCCAGCGGGTGCTCGCGCGGCACCATCGCGGGGTGCACGCGCACGGAGACGCCCTCCGGCGCACCGTCCGGCCCGTCCCCGCCGCCCGTCCGCTCGCAGATGGCGAGGAGCTTGAGCACCGCGCCCGCCTCGCGCGCGGCGGCCACGTCGGCGGCGGTGACGGCCGTGATGCCCTCGCGGTGGACGTCGGCGGCGCGCACCCGGGTGTGGAAGGCGAGCGAGGCGATGATGGCCGCCTTCGCCGCGGCGTCGAACCCCTCGACGTCGGCCGTCGGGTCCGCCTCGGCGTACCCGAGCGACTGCGCCTCCTGCACCGCGTCGCCGAGGTCGGCGCCCGTGGTGTCCATCTGGTCGAGCACGAAGTTCGTCGTGCCGTTCACGACGCCGAGGACCCGCTCGACCCGGTCGCCCACCAGCGAGTCGCGCAGCGGCCGGACGATGGGGATGGCGCCGGCGACGGCCGCCTCGAAGTAGAGGTCGACGCCGGCGGCGTCCGCCGCGGCGTACAGGCGCGGGCCGTCCTCGGCGAGCAGCGCCTTGTTCGCCGTGACGACGGACGCGCCGTGCTCCATCGCGCGCAGGACGAGGCCCCGTGCGGGCTCGATCCCACCGATGACCTCGACGACGAGGTCGGCGCGCGTGACGAGCTCGTCGGCGTCGGTCGTCAGCAGCGACGGGTCCACGCCCGCGGCGCGGGTGCGGCCGGGGCGGCGGACGGCGATGCCGACGAGCTCCAGGCGCGCGCCGACGCGGGCCGCGAGCTCGTCCTGCTGCTCCTGCAGCTGGCGGGCCACCTCGGAGCCGACGACGCCGCAGCCGAGCAGCGCGACGCGCAGGACGGGTCCGCCCCCGGCCGTCGCGTCCCCGGCCGTCGCGTCCCCGCTCGCCCGGCCCCTGCCCGTCCCCGTGGCCGGCTCGTCCATCGGGGCACCTCCGGGCTCGTCGGGCGTCGCCCGGTCCACTGTCGTCACTCGGTCACGGTCGTCGGGCCGGCCGGCGCCCGACCACGGTGCGGAGCGCGCGCCGCGCGTCCCCCGCCACGGCGGGGATCCTCTCGCGGTCCATCCCTCGGGTGCTCCACGTCCCACCTGCTGGGACCAGTACCCGCCCCGCGGCCGTCACGGGGCCTCACAGGGACGCGAGCAGGTGGTCGCGTCGCCGGGCGAGGAGGTCGGGGGAGGCCGTCGCCGACGCGGGGCCCGGCACCTCCTGGCGCAGCCGGCGGTGGACGACGGCGTGCGGCACCCCGGAGCGCGCCGCGAGCTGGCCGACGAGCCGGTTGACCTCCCGGCGGAGCCCGGCCGTGCTGCGCCAGGCGGCGACGTCCTCCTCGACCGGCGCGTCCTCGTCCCCCGCGTCGGCCCGGTCGTCGCCCCGGTCGTCGTCCCGGTCGTCGGCGCGGCCGGCGGCGATGCGCCGGCGGGTCTCCTCGTCCCGGCTGGAGAGCAGCGCGGCGGTCTGCTCCGCCGTCAGCAGCCCGGGGATGCCCAGGAAGTCCTCGTCCTCCGGCGCCACCGGCCCGCCGCCCGTCACGGCCCGCCCCCCGTGCAGGACGTGCGCGAACTGGGCGTCCGCCTCGAGCGACTCGTGCTCGCCGACCCCGTCGCCGGCCTCCCGCTCCGGGGGCGGCAGCAGGTCCAGCGCGTCGTCGGGCGCCTCCGCCGGCGCGGGGATGACGTGCTCCCGCTCGCTCTCGAGCTCCGCCGCCAGGGCGAGCAGGGGCCGCACCGCGGGCAGGAACACCGTCGCGGACTCCCGCGGCGTGCGCGCCCGCACGACGCGGCCGACCGCCTGCGCGAAGAACAGGGGCGTGCGGTAGCTCGTCATCCACGCCAGGCAGGCCGCGCGGGGGACGTCGACGCCCTCGGACACCATCCGCACGCAGACCGCCATCCGCTGCGTGCCCGCGGCGAACTCCTCGATCTTCCCGGACGCCCGCGGGTCGTCGGAGAGGATGAGGACCGGCTTCTCGCCGGTCACCTTGTGGACGACGCCGGCGTAGGCGCGCGCGTCGTCCTGGTCGCTCGCGAGCAGGAGGCCCCCGGCGTCCGGCACGCCGTTCTCGCGCAGGTGCGTGATGCGGTCGTCCATGGCGGCGACCACGTGCGGGACCCAGCCGCCGCGCGGGTCGAGCGCCGTCTTCCACGCCGCCGCCTCGACCGAGCGGGTCCCGGGCTCGGACAGCGACGCCGCGACGACCTCCCCCGCGCTGTTGCGCCACCGCGAGGTGCCCGTGTACGCCGCGAAGACGACCGGTCGCACCACGGCGTCCGCGAGCGCCTCCCGGTACCCGTAG
Source organism: Pseudokineococcus basanitobsidens (assembly GCF_037482545.1). Lineage (NCBI taxonomy): Bacteria > Bacillati > Actinomycetota > Actinomycetes > Kineosporiales > Kineosporiaceae > Pseudokineococcus > Pseudokineococcus basanitobsidens. Next base: position 111,519 of record NZ_JBBIAA010000004.1, read on the forward strand.
GTGTAGTCGGCGCGGCTGCGCAGCTCACCGCCGCCGACGTCCTCGTAGTGGACGAAGGGGATGCGCTCGCCCGGCTTCGTGCGGAAGGGCGTGCCCGTCAGGGACAGCCGCCGGCGCGCGCCCTCGAAGGCCTGCGCGCACGCGTCGCCCCAGGACAGGCCGTCGCCGGCGTGGTGCACCTCGTCGAGCACCACGAGCGTGCGGCGCGCCGTGGAGCGCGCGGCGTGCAGCGCCGGCTTGCCCGCCACCTGCGCGTACGTCGTCACGTAGCCCTGGGCCCCGGCCGGGACGGGACCGACGCTGTTCGGCAGCGAGGGGTCCAGGACGACGCCGGCGCGGTCGGCGGCGTCGGCCCACTGGGTGCGCAGGTGGTCCGTCGGGCACACGACGACGACGCGGTCGACGACGCGGCGCTCCAGCAGCCGGGCGGCCAGCGCGAGCGCGAAGGTGGTCTTGCCGGCGCCGGGCGTGGCCGTCACGAGGAAGTCCGACCGCGCCGGCTCGGCGTCGTAGAGGTCCAGCGCCGCGCTCTGCCACGCGCGCAGCGGGCGACGACCGGCCGGGGTGGCGGCCGAGCTCGTGGCGGTCTCGCGGGAGAGGACGGGGTGGGCTGCGGTGCGGGTGCTCAACGGGTCGGCGAGCCCCCGGCGCGCCGCGCGAGCGCCCCCGTCACTGCCCGCCCCCGCTGCCGGGGCCGCCGTCGGCCGGCGCCCGGAGCCCGTCGTAGATCTCCTTGCACTGCGGGCAGACGGGGAACTTCTGCGGGTCCCGGCCCGGGACCCAGATCTTCCCGCAGAGGGCGGTGACGGGCTCCCCCGACATCGCCGACTCCATGATCTTCTCCTTGCGCACGTAGTGCGCGAAGCGCTCGTGGTCGCCCGGCTCGGACAGCTGCGGCTGCTCGACGGCCTCGCGCTCGAGCACGCCGGTGGCCGAGCGCGAGGGCTCGGCGCCGGGGCCGTCGGGACCGCGCGGGGGCTCGGGCGAGGAGGTGCTCATGGCCGCCGATGCTACGACGCGCCACCGACCACCGGCCCCCGCGCGGGCCGCTGCGGCCGGTCCGCCGGGCCGCCCGCGGGCGGCACCGCGGGGCCCCGCCCCTGCCCCGGCCGCTGGTCGGGCGGTCAGTTGAGCGAGGCGTCCGCGGGGAAGCTCGCGAGCAGCGACGTGCGTCCGGGCTGGCGGCGCAGGACGTCGGCCCAGAGGTCCTGCGGGCGGGGGCTCACGGCGTCGCCCGGCTCGGCGTCCACGACGAGCCAGGCCCCCTCGGCCACCTCGCCCTCCAGCTGGCCCGGGCTCCACCCGGCGTAGCCGGCGAAGATGCGCAGGCCCGAGGCGCCGCGGGCGACGTCGGCCGGCTCGGCGTCGAGGTCGACGAGGCCGAGGGCGCCGATGATCTTGCGCACCCCCGGCGGCCCGGGGCCGTCGCCGGGGACGACGACGAGCCCGAGCGCGGAGTCCAGGCCCACGGGGCCGCCGCGGAACAGGCGCGAGGGCTCGGTGACGTGCTCCTGCCACGGCGGCAGCACGGCGTCGACGCGGACGGGCAGCGGACGGTTGACGACGACACCCAGCGCCCCGCCGCCGTCGTGGTCGAGCACGAGGACGACGCTCCGGCGGAAGTCACCGCCCGCGAGCGAGGGCGCCGCCACGAGCAGCCTGCCGACGTAGGTCTCCGCCGCACCTGCCACGAGGTCATCCTCCCCCCGGGCCGGCCCCACGCCCACCCGCAGCCCACCCCGGGGCGTCAGCCCCGAGGCCGCCCGGCGCCGGGGACGCGCCGCCTCAGACGGTCCCCGTGCCGGCGACGGCACCGGCCGGCGACCCGACGTCCTCCCCGGCGGCCGCGGCGGCCTCCGTCGCCGCGACGACGGGCGAGGGCGCCTCCCCCGCCCCGGCCGCCCGGGCGGCGGCCTCGACGGCGTCGGCGACGACGGTGGCGACGTCGGGGTGGAAGACGCTCGGGACGATGTAGGCGGCGTTGAGCTCGTCGTCGGTGACGACGGCGGCCAGGGCCCGGGCGGCGGCGAGCAGCATGGGCTCGTCGATGGAGTGCGACTGCGCGTCCAGCAGCCCCCGGAACACACCGGGGAAGGCGAGCACGTTGTTGATCTGGTTGGCGAAGTCGCTGCGCCCCGTCGCGACGACGGCGGCGTGCTCGGCCGCCGCGACGGGCTCGACCTCGGGCACGGGGTTGGCCAGGGCGAAGACCACGGCGTCCGCGGCCATCGTCGCGATGTCGTCCCCGGTGAGGATGTTGGGCGCGCTGACCCCGATGAAGACGTCCGCGTCCGCGAGCGCCTCCCGGAGCGTCCCCGTCAGGCCACGGGGGTTGGTGTGCTCGGCCGTCCAGAGCGCGGAGGGGTGCAGCCCCTCCCGGCCGGCGTGCACGACGCCGTCGATGTCCGCGACGACGACGTCGCGCGCGCCCGCGGCCAGCAGCAGCTTGAGCACGGCCGTGCCCGCGGCCCCGGCCCCGGACATGACGACGCGGACGTCGGCCAGCTGCTTGCCGACGACCTTGAGCGCGTTCAGCAGCGCCGCCGTGCAGACGATGGCGGTGCCGTGCTGGTCGTCGTGGAAGACGGGGATGTCGAGCTCCTCGCGGAGCCTGTCCTCGATCTCGAAGCAGCGCGGCGCCGCGATGTCCTCGAGGTTGATCCCGGCGAAGACGGGCGCGATCGCCTTGACCGCGGCGATGATCTCCTCGGTGTCGGTGGTGTCGAGGCAGATCGGGAAGGCGTCGATCCCGCCGAAGCGCTTGAACAGCGCGGCCTTGCCCTCCATCACCGGCAGCGCCGCGAGCGGCCCGATGTCGCCCAGGCCGAGCACCGCGGTCCCGTCGGTGACGACGGCGACCGTGTTGCGCTTGATGGTCAGCCGCCGGGCGTCCGCGGGCTCCTTGGCGATCGCCTCGCAGACGCGCGCGACGCCCGGGGTGTAGATCAGCGAGAGGTCGTCGCGGGTACGGATCGGCATCTTCGGCTCGACCGAGATCTTGCCGCCCAGGTGCGCGAGGAAGGTCCGGTCGGACACGCGCGAGATGGCGACGCCCTCCAGGCCCCGCAGCTGCTCGACGATCTCGTCGGCGTGGTCGGTGCCCCGCGTGGCGCAGGTGACGTCGACGCGGACCCGCCCGGCGCCCGAGGCCGTCACGTCGAGGGCCGTGACGATGCCGTGACCGCTCTCGATCGCCGACGTCAGCTCGCTGACCGCGGTGGGACGGGCGGGCAGCTCGAGGCGGACGGTGATCGAGTACGAGACGCTCGGCGCAGCAGGCATGGCGGGCATCCTGCCGCAGCCGCGCCCCGCCGCGGGGCCGCCACCCGGCGGCTAGGAGTCCCGGCGCACGGCCGCGAGCAGCTCGGGGCCCCGCCGGTCGACCAGCGCGCCGCCGCGGCGCACGCCCTCCCGCAGCTCGAGCGCCCCGAGCACCACGGCGGCGAGCAGGGCGAGCGGGCCGAGCGCGGGCGCCAGGACGGCGGCGAGGACCCCGGCCACGACGGCGGGCAGCGCCAGGAGGGCCGTCGCCAGCAGGCACAGCGTCTGGGCGACGAACGCCGGCACGGCGGCGCCGCTGGGCTGGGAGAACGGGTTCTCCCCCGCCGCCTGCACCGGGTAGGGGCGCACCGCGGACACGACGGAGGACGCCGCGGTCCCGGCCAGCAGCAGCGCGACCGCGACCCCGGCGACCGCGGCCAGACGCCCGGCCGCGTCGGCGCCCGGCGGGGCGCCGCGCGTGGCCAGCACGACGCCGAGGACCGTGACGAGCAGGACGAGCGGCAGCGCCAGCACCAGCAGGGCGCCCGCGCGGCCGGCACGGTCCTCGACGCCGCGGACACCGGCCGCGAGGTGGGTCCAGAAGGCCGGCCCGTCGTAGGCGACGTCGTCGTGCAGCACCGTGCCGAGCACGAGGGCGACGAGGGGGCCGAGGGCCCAGAGCACCCCGTCCGGGAGGGTGCCGAGGGCGGTCGAGGCGACGAGCACGGCGGGGACCGCGAGGCTGCCGGCGGCGTTCACGACGTACCGCGGGTCGCGCCGCCAGGACGTCAGGCACCGGTGCGCCACCGCCCACCGCACGCCCTCCGGCAGCCGGGCGACCAGCCCGGCGGACGGGCGGGCCGGTGCCGCCCGGCCGGACCCGCGCCCGCCGGGACGGGGTCGGGGCGCCGTGAGGCGGCGCCCCAGCACGGCCGCCCAGGCCAGCACCAGGAGGACGAGCACCGCCGCGGCGAGCAGGAGCCGGACGACGGCCGTGCCCCAGGCGCCGGCGGCGGCGTCCGCCGGCACCGCCCAGGCCAGGCCGGGCGGCGTCCACGCGAGGACGTCGACGACGGTGGTGACGGCCGAGGACGGCTCGGCGAGCGCGGGCACGGCGACGCCGCCCGAGGCGAGGGCCGGGCCGAGCATCGCCAGGGCGAGCACGCCGACGACGGCCGAGACCTCGCGGGCGCGGCGGCCGGACAGCAGCCCCGCCGCCGCCGTCGTCGCGAGCCGCCCGGCGGCGACCGCGGTCAGCACGCCGACGACGCCGCCGACGACGGCGAGCAGCCCGGTGACGACGGCCGCGACGCCGTCCTGGCGCGGGGCCCAGGCCAGCGCCGTCCCGGCGCCGACGAGCAGCGACAGGGCACCGGGGACGCCGACGAGCGCGGCGACCAGCAGCCCGGTCGCCAGCGGCCGCGGCCGCACCGGGAGCGTCGCGAACCGCGCCGGGTCGAGCGACGGGTCCGCGCCGAAGGCGACGAGCGGCACGACGACCCAGCCGAGCACGAGGACGGCCCCGGCCACGACGACCACGCCGCGCGCGACGCCCGGGGGTGCTCCCGGCAGGGCCGCCAGGCCGACGAGGACGCCGGCCGCGAGCCCGAGCCCGTAGAGGCCGCCGACGACGAGGACGACGACCCGCCAGGTGTCCCGGCGCAGCGCCGCCCGCCACAGCGCCAGGCGCAGGGCTACGAGCTCTCCAACCACGCGAGCCCCTCCCCCAGCGAGGTGGTGCCGCCGGCGAGCTCGACGAAGCGCTCCTCGAGCGTCGCGCCGCGGCGGACCTCGTCCAGCGTCCCGGCGGCGAGCACCCGGCCGTCGGCGACGACGGCGACCCGGTCGCACAGCCGCTCGACGAGCTCCATCACGTGGCTGGACAGCACGACGGTGCCCCCGCCCCGGACGAAGCGGGCGAGCAGCTCGCGGATGGTCGCGGCCGACACCGGGTCCACGGCCTCGAACGGCTCGTCCAGGACGAGCAGACGCGGGGCGTGCACGAGGGCGCAGGCGAGGGCCACCTTCTTCGTCATGCCCGCCGAGTAGTCCACGACGAGGCGACCGGCGTCGTCGGCCAGCCCCAGCGCGACGAGCAGCTCCTGCGCACGCCGGCCGGCGACGTCGCGCGGCAGGCCGTGCAGGCGCGCGGTGTGCCGGACGAGCTCGGCCCCCGAGAGCCGGTCGAACAGGCGCAGGCCGTCCGGGAGCAGGCCGACGAGCCGCTTGGCGCCGACCGGGTCGGCCCACACGTCGTGACCGAGGACGCGCGCCGTGCCGGAGTCGGGGCGCAGCAGGCCGGTCGCCATCGAGAGCGTCGTCGTCTTGCCCGCGCCGTTCGGGCCGACCAGGCCCGTGACCGAGCCCGCGGGGACGACGAGGTCCACGCCCGTGACCGCCGGCCTGCCGTCGAAGACCTTGACGAGCCCGGCGAGCTCCAGCGCCGGCGGTCGCGGGCCCGGGGCCGCCCCGGTGCCGTCCTCGCCGTCGCGCCCTGCCGCCGGCCCCCCGGCCCGCCCACCCGTCACCGCGCCGACGCTAGCGGCGTCGGCGACGTCGGTCCCTCGCCCGGACGGGTGCGGGACCCCGCGGTGCTCGCGCGGTCAACTACCGTCCTCCCCGTGGCCCGAGCGACCGTCACGCCGGAGCAGCTGCGCGCGCACGTGCTGCAGCTCGGCGAGAAGCACCCCCCGATCTCCCTGGACAGCGTCGACCGCACCGTCCACGACCCCCGCGGCGTCCGCGAGACCTTCGGGCCCGTCATCGGGTACCTCTCGCGCGTCGAGCTCGAGGTCGACCGCAACGTCCTCGAGCTGCTGACGCTGCTGCCCGAGGTGGACGCGACCGACCGCATCTTCTTCGCCGACGTCTGGCAGCCGCAGGAGATCCAGCACGGGCTGATCCTCGACCGGCTCCAGCAGGACCTGGGGATGCCGGCGGCCGAGCCCAACACGACCGTCATCAGCCCGAAGATCCGGCTCCTCGGCGCGCTCTCGCACCTGCGTCCCGTCCAGGAGGTCGCGCGCCTCCTCTACTACCTGACCGGCGCGGCGACCGAGCGCTCGGCCGTCCTCGCCTACAACCGGCTGTCCGAGGGCCTGGAGCGGATGGACGAGCGTGCCGTCGCCCGGACCGTCGTGGCGCCCATCAAGCAGCAGGAGCCCGGCCACTTCGCCTACTACCGGCTCGCGGCGACGCAGATGATGCAGTCCGGCGCCCTGCGGCCGTGGCAGCTGCGCCTGGCCCGGGTGCTGCGCCGGCAGTCCTTCGCCCTCGTGGGGGTCAACCGTCCGGGGCAGGACGCCGACTACGGCCGGGTCGTGTCCACCCTCGGGATCGACGACGACCTCGAGGGCTTCGCCCGCGACATCTCCCGGGTCGAGCGCGAGCTCCTGTGGGCGGGGCAGAAGGGCATGGAGGTCCCCGGCTACGTCCTCGCCGCCCTCAAGGACGCCGTCGCCGCCTACCGCGAGCGGCACCCCGCCGGCGCGGGCGGCCTCACCACCGCCTGACCGCGGGGCGCGTCGCCAGGCTCGCCCTCCTCGTCGCCTGGACCACCAGACCGGATCTCCTCGTGCGCGTCCTGACGGACGACGCGGCCGCACGCAGCCAGGACGGTGCCGTCGGTGTGGTGCCCGAGGGTGCGGGCGACGCCGACGATGCGCAGCTCTCGGACCGCCCCGCTGCCGTGCGGGTCCCGGGCGGCTCTGTCCCGGCAGTCGACCCGTCGCGAGCGCGGCTCGACAGCCGTGGCACTCACCGCTGGCTGACTCGCCCCGTCTCGCACCTCGACGGACAGGTTGCTGATCACCTGAGAGGGCGGCGGGCTACCTACCCGCAACGAATCAACATGCGGACGCGTCGTCGTACCGACCTGGGGGCCGCTGCAGCAGGAGGTCGGACCCCTGGGCCACGTCAGCACCCGGCGCGAGATGGAGCCTGTGGTCACGCGCGAAGCACTTTCATGGCGACAACCTCCATCTCGGCGACGACATCGAGGTTGCCGTCACGGACGGCGTCCGCGGTGACTGCAACCTCGACGTCGCGACCGTCCGGGACGTCCTCCGGCCGCCGTCCCAGGAGACGACCCCCGACCGGTGACCGGGCAGGTCGAGACGTCGCCGTACCCCTCCTGGCAGGGGCGCCCTCCTCCCAGCTCCTGGCCGCTCGGCCGTCGGCGAGCGCGGCGGCGGCGGCCGCAGGAGCCTCGCCCCCGGGGGAGGCCCGAGACGACCCGGCGCCCGGGGGTCGGGCGCGTCAGGCCCGGGCGTACTGCGGCGGTCGGGCCAGCTCGACGCCGAGCTCGCGGGCGGCGCGCTCCGGCCACCGCGGGTCGCGCAGCAGGGCGCGGGCGAGCAGGACGACGTCGGCCTGGCCCTGGGCGACGACCTGGGCGGCCTGCGCCGGGTCGGTGATCATCCCGACGGCGCCCGTCGCGACGCCGGCGCCGCGACGCACGGCCTCGGCGAGCGGCACCTGGTAGCCCGGCGCGACGGGGATGTCGGCCTTGGCGTTGCCGCCGCTGGAGACGTCGACGAGGTCGACGCCGTGCTCGCGCAGCCACCCGGAGACCTCGACGACCTCCTCGAGGGTCAGGCCTCCGTCGGTCCAGTCGGTGCCCGAGACGCGCACCAGCACCGGCTGGCCCGCGGGCCAGGAGCCGCGGACGGCGTCGACGACCTCGAGCAGCAGCCGGGCGCGCCCCACGAGGTCCCCGCCGTAGCCGTCGGTCCGCTCGTTGGACAGCGGGGAGAGGAACTCGTGCAGCAGGTAGCCGTGCGCGGCGTGCACCTCGACGACGTCGAAGCCCGCGTCCTCGGCCCGGCGGGCGGCCGCGGCGAAGTCGTCGACGACCCGGCGCAGGCCCGCCTCGTCCAGGGCCCGCGGCTCGACGTACCCGTCGAACGCGACGGCGCTGGGCGCCACCGTCTCCCAGCCGCCCTCGTCGACCGGGACGCTGCCCCTCCCGGCGGCGTCGAAGGGGCGGTACGTCGAGGCCTTGCGCCCGGCGTGGGCCAGCTGGACGCCGGCGCGCGAGCCCCGGGCGTGGAGGAAGTCCACGACCCGGGCCCAGGCGCGCCCCTGCTCGTCGGACCAGATGCCGGCGTCCTCGGGCGCGATCCGACCCTCCGGGCTCACCGCGGCGGCCTCGGTGAGGACGAGACCGGCGCCGCCGACGGCGAAGGAGCCGAGGTGCACGAGGTGCCAGTCGTGGACGACGCCCGGGGCGGCGACGGGGTCGCAGGAGTACTGGCACATCGGCGACACCCAGATGCGGTTCGGGATCTCGACGTCGCGCAGGCGCAGGGGCTCGAAGAGGGAGGTCACGCCCGTCGGCAACCGCTCCGGGGCGACGGCGCTTCCCGAACAACCAGCGGTGCGTGCCCAGGCCGCCGACGCCTCCACCGGGCGCCGGCGCTGGAGCGCTCGTAACGTCGGAGCACCCCGGGGGCCCCGCGCCGCGGACCCCCTCGCCCACCGTCAGGAGGCACCACCGTGCGAGCACTCGTCTACAACGGGCCGAAGGACGTCGCCGTCCAGGACGTCCCGGACGCGACCATCGAGGCGCCGACGGACGCCCTCGTGAGGATCACCACGACGAACATCTGCGGCTCCGACCTGCACATGTACGAGGGCCGGACCGACGTCGAGCAGGGCAAGGTCCTCGGCCACGAGAACATGGGCGTCGTCGAGGAGGTCGGCTCCGGCGTCACCCGCCTGAAGAAGGGCGACCGCGTCTCCCTGCCTTTCAACATCGCCTGCGGGCACTGCCGCAACTGCATGCAGGGCAAGACCGCGTTCTGCCTCGAGGTGAACCCGGGCTCGGCCGGCGGCGCCTACGGCTACGCCGACATGGGCCCCTACAACGGGGGGCAGGCCGAGTACCTGCGGGTGCCGTTCGCCGACTTCAACGCGCTGCGGCTGCCGGGCGGCACCGAGCACGAGAACGACTTCACGATGCTCTCGGACATCTTCCCGACCGGCTGGCACGGCACCCGCCTCGCGGGCCTGCAGCCGGGCGACTCGGTGGCGATCATGGGCGCCGGCCCGGTGGGGCTCATGGCGGCGCTGTCGGCGAGGATCCAGGGCGCCGACCAGATCTACGTCGTCGACATGCAGCCCGACCGCCTGCGCCTGGCCGAGAAGGTCGGCGCGACGCCGGTCGACTTCTCGAAGGGTTCGGCGGAGGACCAGATCATGGAGGCCACGAAGGGCGTCGGCGTCGACCGCGGCGTCGAGGCCGTCGGCTGGCAGGCCCACGACCACTCGGGCGAGGAGCACCCGGCCGGGACGCTGGACACGCTCGTCGAGGTCGTCCGGGCCACGGGCGGCATCGGCGTCGTCGGCGTCTTCCCGCCCGCGGACCCGAACGGGCCCGACCCGGACATGAAGGAGGGGCGGCTGCGCTTCCCGTTCGGCCAGTTCTTCTTCAAGGGCCAGTCCATGGGCACCGGGCAGTGCAACACGAAGGCGTACAACCGCCAGCTGCGCGACCTGATCATCGCCGGCAAGGCCGACCCGGGCTTCATCGTCAGCCACGAGATGTCGCTCGAGGACGCCGCCAGCGGGTACGAGCACTTCGACAACCGCGAGGACGGCTGGACGAAGGTGCTGCTGCACCCGTGAGCGCCCCCGCCGCCACGACGGCCTGACGCCCGCAGGGGCGGCACCTCCACGGGTGCCGCCCCTGCGGCGTCCCCGCCGAGGACGGGTCGGGCCTGCGACGCTGGGCCATGACCTCCCGCGTGCTCACCGTCGTCGGCGTCGTGCTCGTCCTGCTCGGCGCGCTGTTCTTCCTCCAGGGCGTCGGCGTGGTCGGCGGCAGCCCGATGACGGGCAGCAGCTTCTGGGCCGTCGCCGGGCCGGTCATCGCCCTCGTCGGCCTCTACCTCGCCGTCCTGCGCCGGGTCGGGCGCCGCCGCGGCTAGCGTGCCGGGGCGTGCCGCCCACCCCGCGCCGTCGCTACCGCTCCGCCGACGAGGACAGCGCCCGCTGGGACGCCGTGGCCCTGCGCCCGGGCGACGTCGTCGTCAGCAGCCGGAGCAAGCACGGCACCACCTGGGTCCAGGCGGTGCTCCTGCACCTCGTGCACGGCCCGGGGCCGCTGCCGAACCGGCTGCCGCTGCTCTCGCCGTGGGTGGACCACCTCGTCGAGCCGGTCGAGCGGCTCGCCGAGCGGCTGGCGGCCCAGGGGCACCGCCGGGTGCTGAAGACCCACACCCCGCTGGACGGCGTCCCCCTCGTCCCCGGCGTCACCTACGTCGTCCCCGCCCGGCACCCGCTCGACGCCGCCGTGTCGCTGTTCCACCAGGGCTCCAACCTCCGCCGTGCGGCGCCGGCCCGGGAGGACGGTGCCGCCCTGCCCGGCCCCGGGCGCCCGCCTCTCGGGCAGTGGCTCGCGCGGTGGGTGGACGACGACCCCGCGCCCGGTGAGGCCCTCGACTCGTTGCCCGGCGTGGCGCTGCACCTCGGCGACGCCTGGCGACGGCGCCACGGCCCGCACGACGTCGCGCTCGTCCACCACGCCGACCTCCTGGTCGACCTGCCCGGGTCGGTGCGTCGGCTCGCCGACCGCCTCGGCGTCGAAACCACCGACGAGCAGGTCGGCGCGGTGGCGGACGTCACGAGCTTCACCGCGATGCGCGGGCGCGCCGACGAGCTGGCGCCCGACGTCGGGGTCCTGCGCGACCGGCGCGCCTTCTTCCGCGGCGGGCGCTCGGGCGACGGGCGTGCGGCGGCGTCACCGGACGTGCTGGCGCGCTACGCGGCCCGGATGCGGGCCCTCGTCCCCGACGACCTCCGCGCGTGGCTCCACCGCTGAGGAGCGCCGGAGGCAGGCACCCGGAGTCAGGCACCGAGGGCCGCCCGTCGCGGGACCAGGGCGACCTGTCCCCTCCGCCGCCGCGCGGCACTCGACCGGGGGCGCGACCTCAGCGCCGTGCCGGGACGGCGACCCGGTCCAGGTCGGCGGCCGCGACGACGTCGTCGTGCTCCTCGCGCGCCTGCGCGAGCAGCGGCGCGACGTCGGGGTAGCGCGAGGAGAAGTGCGTGAGCACGAGACGACGGGCACCGGCCTCCCGGGCGAGCCGCCCCGCCTGCCGCGCCGTGAGGTGGCCGTAGGGCTCCGCCAGCCCCTCCTCGGCGTCGGCGAAGGTCGCCTCGCAGAGCAGGAGGTCGGCGCCCGCGGCCGCCCGGCGAGCGCCGTCGCACCAGCGCGTGTCCTGGACGACCGCGACGACCTGCCCCGGCCGGCGCTCGCTGACCTCCTCGAGGCGGACCGTGCCGGACGGCGTCGTCAGCACGCCGTCGCGCCGCAGCCGGCCGACCTCCGGCCCCGCGAGGCCGCGGGCGGCCAGCCGCCCCGGCAGCATCCGGCGGCCGTCGTCCTCGACGAGACGGTAGGCGCAGGCGGGCACCCGGTGGTCGAGGGCCACGGCGTGCAGCACCGCACCCCCGACGCGCAGCGGCTCTCCGTCCGGCCCACGCACGGGGCCGTCCTCGTCGACGGGGCACGGCAGCGCCAGCGCACCGGCGTGGGCCGCGGCGCCGAGCAGGTGCCCGACGAGCGGGGCCGCCGGGGCCGGGAAGACGAGGGGCACCGGCGTCGTCGCCCCGTCCGTCGCGCGGCGCTGGAGGACGCCGGGCAGGCCGAGCACGTGGTCGCCGTGCTCGTGGGTCAGCGCGACGACGTCGACGGAGGACGCCGAGACGCCCGCGAGGAGCATCTGCCGCTGCGTGCCCTCCCCGGGGTCGACGAGCAGCCCCGCGCCGTCCCAGCGCAGCAGGTGCCCCGAGTGGTTCCGCGTCCGGGTCGGCACCGCGGACGACGTCCCGAGGACGACGAGCTCGCGGTCGGGCACGGCGCGACGGTAGCGGCGGCGAGCGCGCCGCCGGTCTCGGTCCCCCGCGTCGCCGCCCTCGGGCCCGCGCCGCGGCCGGCGGTCGCCCGTCGGGCGGTCCGGCCGGGGCCGACCTAGCGTGGCGGGCACCGACCGACCCCTGCCGGCCCCGTGGGGCCGACCTCGAGGAGGAGCACGTGGCAGCAGAGACGACCGACCGGGCGCCCTACGTCATCGTCGGCGGCGGGATGGTCGCGGACGCCGCGGCGCGCGGCATCCGCTCCCGCGACGCCGACGCCCGCATCGTCGTGCTCGGCGAGGACGCGGACCCGCCGTACACGCGGCCGGCGCTGTCGAAGAAGCTCTGGACCGACCCCGACTTCACCGAGGCGGACAACGACTGCGGCACCGCGTCGGCCACGGGAGCCGAGGTCCGCACGTCCGTGCGCGTGACGGCCGTGGACACCGCCGCCCGCACGGTCACGACCGACGGCGGCGACGTCTTCGGCTACGAGACACTGCTCCTCGCGACGGGCGGCAGGCCCAAGGCCGGGCCTGTGGAGGACGGCGAGCGCGTCATCTCCTTCCGCACGGCCCAGGACTACCGGCACCTGCGGCGCCTCGCGGGCGAGCAGCGGCACGTCGTCGTGGTCGGGGGCAGCTACATCGGCACCGAGATCGCCGCCGCGCTGATCCAGAACGACACGCGCGTCACGCTCGTCACGCCGGACGACGTCCTCGGGGGGTCCATGTTCCCGCCCGAGCTCGCCCTGCACTTCCAGCGCATGTTCGCGGGCGCGGGCGTGACGATCCGCCCCGGGGCGCGCATGACCGGCGGTGAGGCGCACCCGAGCACCGTGCTCGTGCAGCTCGACCACGACGGCGGCCCGCTGACCGCCGACGCCCTCGTGCTGGGTCTGGGGATCGCGCCGAGCACCGAGCTCGCGCAGGCCGCCGGCCTCGCCGTGGACGACGGCGTCGTCGTCGACGAGTTCCTGCGCACCTCCGACCCGCACGTGTACGCCGCCGGCGACGTCGCGCAGTACCCGGACCGGGTGCTCGGCACGACGCGCGTGGAGCACGTCGACAACGCGAAGACCATGGGGCAGGCGGTCGGCGAGCTGATGGCCGGTCGCACGGAGCCGCACGACCACACGCCCTACTTCTACTCGCAGGTGCTCGGCACCCGCTACGAGGCGGTCGGGACGCTCGACGGCACCGCCCGCACCGTGCAGGACTGGCAGTCCGACGACGGCGTGGGCGGCCCCGGCGTCGTCTACTACCTCGACGAGGAGTCCCGGGTCACCGGCGTGCTGCTGTGGGCGGTGCCCGACAAGACCGACGAGGCCACCGCGGTCCTGGCCGACCGCACGCCGCAGGACGAGGGTTCGCTGCGCGGGCGGATCACCGCCGGCTGAAGCACGAGGAGGGGTCCGACGAGGGCGAGGCTGGTGACGATCCGGCCCTCGTCGGACTCTCAAGACCCGCGCTGCCCCGAGCTGGGGAGAAGCGTCAGCGCGATCCTCGCTCCCGGGACCTCGCCCTCTCGAGCTGGTCTCTTGCTCGCGACGATGCGGGAGACGCGTACGTCGTCGGCCTCGACGCGGTCACCGGTTCCATCCCGACGTCCGAGCACGCTGCCGAGCGCGTCGATCGTGGTCTTGAGCACGTTGTCGAGATCGGGTTCCGACCTACCGACCTGCGCTGGGCCGAGGACGACGTCGAGGACCACCTCCACGCGGTCGGGTCCCAGTAAGTGCTCACCGTCGAAGGCTTCGGCCACCGCCTGCCTCCACAGGGCCTCGTGACGGGAGCCGCCGTACCCGGTGGGACGTCCTCGGACGAACCGCTCGACCGTCGCTCGTCGCGGGGGAGCGGGAGCCGTCTCCGTCAGCGGCCGCGCCGGGGCGTGCACCGGCGGACGGGCAGCGACGATGTAGCCGTCGTGGACGTCTCCGTACACCATCAGCCGGTCACGGTGGTGCACCCAGAGCCACGCGAGGTGGGCGCAGACGACAGCATCCACCTCGTCCTCGACGGCGCCGAGGCCGCGGGAGGTGGAGCTGATCGTCGCGGTGATGTGCCGCCACCGCGGATGCTCCCGCGCGCGCAGCTCCGGTACCGACTCGACCAGGGAGACCAACGCCTGAAGACCGGGTCGTCGGCGCTCGGCACTGCCCTTCTTGTAGTCCAGCCGGTAAGGGAGCTCGAAGAGACCGACGAGTGCAGGGTGCGGGTAGACCTCCACGCAGACTGCTTCTGCACCCACGGAGGAGGCCGGGTCGACGAGCCACCCGCGCCGCCGGGCGAGCTGACGGGCCCGGCTGTCTCCACCGGCCGATCGCTGCCGGTTGGACGTGTGCGCGGAGGCGCCAAAAGCACCGAAGGTCCGGCTGATCTCCTTCTCGGCACGTCGTTGACCCGTCTCGTTCGGCACGACGAGCGGGGCGTCCACGGCGACGACGAGAGGTCTCTCCTGCTCCTCCAGCCAGCTGTCGATCTCCTCGTCCGTCTTCACGCTCGAGAGCGATACCAGCGCACCCCGGCTGTCCACCGCGGCCAGACCGGTCGTCCCGCTCGACCAGGCGAGGTCGATCCCGATGAGGAGCCGTTCTGACCGCGTCGCCTCCGCGTCGTCATCTCTCATCTGCGGACCCTACGGCGCAGGACGGCCCGCGGCTGGGGAGCTCCTCCGGCCCTGCTCGGGACAGCGGTGTCGCCGCCAGGCCGTCGTCGTCCGGCACGACGAAGGCCCCGACCTGGTGGTCGGGGCCTTCGCTCGTGGAGGTGCCGGGAATCGAACCCGGGTCCGTCGTCGCATCGCCAGGGCTTCTCCGGGTGCAGCCTGCTCGGGAGTTTCTCGGCCCCGGCGGTCGCGCAGGCGCGCCGCCGACCCGGGCCCAGCCATCTGCGTGTCGGAGCGGCCCCGATGGCGAGGACCGCACCCAGTGGCTCTCTAGCTGACGCCGGTTACTGAGTCGAGAGCACTCTCAGACCGACGGACCTCTACTCCTCGCTCAGGCGGCGAGGGCGAAGTCGGTGCGCTTGGAATCGGCACCTATAGGTTTGCAAGGAGCATCGACGAGTTGACCTTGCATCCTCGACCCGCTTCCCCTGGCTCAGAGAACGACGTCGAAACCTGTCACCCCCCTGTTCAGTTGTCACCGCGTCCGGCACGTGCTCGCCGTCCCCGGTCCAGCCGCGGCCCCGATGGGGCAGACCCCGCTGGAGCCCTCGACTGTACCGGCGTCAACGGCCCGCCGTCACGCGCTGTTCCCGGACCTCGCGCCGGTGCACCCGGGCGCTCGGGCACCTAGCGTCGGGGGCATGAGCCCCGCCCCGAGCCGCCAGTGGTCCCTCGTCGCGCGCCCGCAGGGCGAGCCCGCCGACGGCGACGCGCGCCTGGAGGAGGTGGACGTCCCCGACCCGGGGCCCGGCGAGGTGCGGGTGCGCAACACCTGGCTGTCCGTCGACCCGTACATGCGGGGGCGGATGAACGACGCCAGGTCCTACGTGCCGCCCTTCGCGCTCGGCGAGCCCATGACGGGCGGCGCCGTCGGCGTCGTCGAGGTGGTCGGTGACGGCGTCGAGCACCTCTCCGAGGGCGACGTCGTCCTGCACGACCGCGGGTGGCGCGAGCGCGCCGTCCTGCCCGCCGACGCCGCGCGGGTGGTCGACGCGGACCTGGCGCCCGCCCAGGCCTACCTCGGGGTCCTCGGCACGACGGGTCTCACCGCGTACGCCGGCCTGCTCGACGTCGCGCAGATGCAGGAGGGCGACGTCGTCCTCGTCTCCGGCGCCGCCGGGGCGGTCGGCTCGATCGCCGGCCAGGTCGCCCGGCTCAAGGGCGCCGGCGCCGTCGTGGGCACCGCCGGCGGGGAGGACAAGGTCCGCTGGCTGCTCGACGACGCCGGCTTCACCGACGCCGCCGACTACCGCGGGGCCGACCCGGGCGACCTGCTCCGGCGTCTGGTCCCCGACGGCGCCGACGTGTACTTCGACAACGTGGGCGGTCCCACGCTCGAGGCCGCCATCCCCCGGATGCGCGACCACGGCCGCATCGCCCTGTGCGGCGCGATCTCCGGGTACAACGCCGAGTCGCCGCCGCCGGGGCCGCGCACGCTGGGCCTCGCCATCGGCAAGCGCCTGCGCCTCCAGGGCTTCATCGTCACCGACCACCTGGCGCGGATGCGCGAGTTCGTGCCGGAGATGGCGGGCTGGGTCCGCGACGGGGACGTCGTCTACCGGGAGACCGTCACCGAGGGCGTGGAGAGCACCTACGACGCCTTCCGCGGCGTCCTCACCGGCGCCAACACCGGGAAGATGCTCGTCCGCATCGACCCCGACGTCTGACCCGCACCTGCGCCGCCCCCGCGGCCGGGGCCCGGACGGGCCCCGGCCGCGTCAGGCCGCGACGAGCGCGCGCTCGACGAGCGGACGCACCTGCGTGCCCAGCAGCTCGATCGACCGCAGCACCTGCTCGTGCGGCAGCGTGCCCACGCTGACGTGCAGCAGGAACCGGGAGATCCCGAGGTCGCGTCGCATCGACACGACCTTGTCCGCCACGACCTGCGGGTCGCCGAGGACGAGCGAGCCCGCCGGCGAGCGCATCTCGTCGAAGGCGCGGCGCGTCATCGCCCCCCAGCCCCGCTCGCGGCCGAGCTGCGACATGGCGACGGCGTAGGAGGGGTAGTAGACGTCCGCAGCCTCCGCGGAGTCCTCCCCCACGAAGCCGTGCGCGTGCACCGCGAGCGGCTGCGGCGCGTGGCCGGCCTCGCCGAGGGCGCGGCGGTGCAGGTCGGCGAGGGGCGCGAAGCGTGCCGGCTGGCCGCCGATGATGGCCAGCGCCATGGGCAGCCCCAGCAGCCCGGCGCGGACCACCGACTGCGGGTTGCCCCCCACGCCGACCCAGACGGGCAGCTCGCGCTCGGCGCGGGGATGCACCTCGGCGCCGCGCAGCGCCGGCCGGTGACGACCGGACCAGGTGACGCGTCCGGAGCCCCGGATCGCCAGGAGCAGCTCCAGCTTCTCGGCGAAGAGCTCGTCGTAGTCGTCCAGGTCGTACCCGAAGAGCGGGAAGGACTCGACGAAGGAGCCGCGCCCGGCGATGACCTCGGCCCGTCCCTGCGAGATCAGGTCGAGCGTGGCGAAGTCCTGGTAGACCCGCACCGGGTCGTCCGAGGACAGCACGGTGACGGCGCTCGTCAGGGCGATGCGCGACGTCCGGGCGGCCGCGGCGGCGAGGACGACCGCCGGCGAGGACGCCGCGAAGTCGGCCCGGTGGTGCTCGCCGACGCCGTAGACGTCGAGGCCCACCGCCTCGGCGAGCTCCACCTCGGCGACGACCTGGCGCAACCGCTCCCCCGCACCCACGGTCGCGCCCGTGACCGGGTCCGGGTAGGTCTCGGCGAAGGTCGTGATCCCGAGCTCGAGCCGCTCGCCGCGCCCGCCGGCCTGCGCGCTCACTCGCCCCGCCGCACGCGCAGGGAGATGGCGCGCTGGGCCTCGCGCGTGTCCTGGCGCTCGCGCAGCGCCTGCCGCTTGTCCCAGTTCTTCTTGCCCTGGGCGAGGGCGATCTCGACCTTGGCGCGGCCCTGCGTGAAGTAGAGCTGGAGCGGGACGACCGTCATACCGCCCTCACGCACCTCGGCGCCGATCTTCTCGATCTCCAGCTTGTGCAGCAACAGCTTGCGGCGGCGGCGGGGCGGGTGGTTGGTCCAGGTCCCCTCGGTGTACTCGGGGATGTGCACGGCCTCGAGCCACGCCTCGCCCCGGTCGACCGAGACGAACCCGTCCAGGAGGGAGGCCCGCCCGGCCCGCAGCGACTTCACCTCGGTCCCCGAGAGCACGAGACCCGCCTCCCACGTGTCCGAGAGGAGGTAGTCGTGCCGGGCGCGGCGGTTGCTGGCGACCACGAGGCGGCCGTCGTCGCCCCGGCCACCCTTCTTCTGGGCGGTCTTGTGCCCGGCCCTGGCCACGGCGGCCCCTCCTCCTCGTCGGCGCGGGCCCTAGGGGTCCGCGGTGGTGCACCTGGGCGACGGGCCTCCACGGGCACGACCGCCGGTGGCCCCGTCCCGGGGCACCGGCGGTCGCGGTGGGTCGGGCGCCGCGCCGCTCGGCGCCCCAGTCTAGGAGCGCGGGGCGCGGCCCGTCCCGGTCGCTCGCGTCAGAGCCAGCCCAACGGGTCCACGGGCTCCCCGTTCACCCGCACCTCGAAGTGCACGTGGCAGCCCGTCGAGCCACCCGTGGAGCCCTCGTAGCCGATGACCTCGCCGCGGGAGACGGAGCCCGACGTCTTGGCGAAGGACTGCATGTGCGCGTAGGCCGTGGCGACCGGCTGGCCGCGGACGATGCCGTGGTTGATGACGGCGATGTTGCCGTAGCTGCCGTTGTAGCTCGCCGAGACGATCTCGCCGTCCTCGGCCGCACGGACCGGCGTCCCGCAGGCGGCGGCGAAGTCCTGGCCCGAGTGCAGCTTCATGTAGTGCTTGATGGGGTGCATCCGCATCCCGAACGGCGAGGTCGACGGGCCCTCGGGCCGCAGGAAGGTCCCGCCGGTGTCGCGGGACGACCGGCTGACCGACGACGGCGCCGGCAGGCGGTCCGAGCTGCCGCCGGACGACGAGCCGCTCGACGCGGCCCGGCGGGCCGCCTCCGCCTCCGCCGCGGCGGCCGCGGCCGCCTGGCGGGCCGCCTCCTTGCGGCGCTCCTCCGCGGCGATCTCGCGCAGCTGGCTGCCGAGGGCGTCGGACTCGGCCTCGAGCTGCGCCATCCGCGCCTGCTCCTCGGCCTGGCGCGCCTCGATCGTGTCGACCGCCTTCTGCTGGCGGACCACGAGCGCCTCGACCTCGGCCTGGCGGTCCTCCGCCGTCCGCGTCGCCTGCGCGGCGACGGCGAGCTGCTGCTCCGCCTCGCCCTTGAGCTGCGAGACCTGCTCGGTGACCGCGGTCAGCCGCGCGGTGGCGCTCTGCCGCACGGCCTCGTCGGCGGAGAGGTCGGCGAGGACGTCGTTCTCGGCCGCGGACAGGCTCGAGACCGTGGCGGTGCGGGAGGCGAACTCCTCCGTGCTGCCGGACCCCATGGCCAGCGAGAGGCCCTCCGGGACGCCCTGGCTGCGGTACGCCGACGCGGCGATCCGGCCGATGGACGTCTGGGACTCCGCCATGTCCGCCGCGGTCTCCTCGACCGCCTGCGCCGCGGCGGTGCGCGCGGTCTGCGAGGCGGCCAGGCGCTGCGCGAGGTCGTCGGCCTTCGCCTGCGCGGCGGCCTGCTCGGCCCTGGCCTGCTCGGCGGCGGCCCGGGCCCCCGGCAGCTCCGCCTGCACGGCGGCGTACTCCGCGTAGGCGCCCTGGAGCTCCGCGGACGTGCCGACGAGGTCCTCCTGCACGGAGCCCAGCGCCTGGTCGACGGCCTGCTTCTGCGAGCGGGCGTCGTCACCGGGAGCCGCGGACGCCGGGGTCCCGCCCGACGCGAGGGAGACGGCGAGGGCGAGGCCGAGGGCGGCGGCCGCGGGGCGCAGCAGGCAGCGCTGCACGCCCGGGGTCGGGGGCTTCGTCATCTCATCAGACCTTCAGGTAGCGGGACAGGGACACGACCGAGGCGAGGGCGGCCAGCAGCACGCCCCCGACGAACAGGAAGGGCACGACGACCCAGACGTCGGCGGTCCCGACGTAGTCGAACGACGGCACCTGGACGGCGAGCCAGTCGCTCACGCCGTACCGGACGGCGACGAGCAGCGCCGCGCTGGCGAGCGCGGCCCCCAGGCAGACGGCGATCACGCCCTCGAGCAGGAACGGGAGCTGGAGCACGAGGCTCGAGGCTCCCACGAGCCGCATGATGCCGGTCTCGCGACGCCTGTTGAAGGCGGCGAGCCGGATGGTTGTTCCGATCAGGAGCACCGCGGCGACGAGCATCACGGCCGCGAGGACGAGCGAGGCCACGGTCAGCGTGTTGAGGACCGAGAAGAACGGCTCCAGCACCTCGCCCTGGTCGACCACCTGCTCGACCCCGGGGCTCCCGGAGAAGCTCTCCCGGATGACCTGGAACCGCTCGGGGTCGACGAGGCCGACCCGGAAGGACTCCGGCAGCTGGTCGGGGGTGACGGAGGCGCTCAGCTCGTCGTCGGAGAAGTCCTCCTGGAACTGCGCGTAGGCCTCGTCCTGGGACTCGAAGCGCACCTCGGCGACGTACTCGGACAGCGGCGGAGACGTCAGGGCGGCCTGGATGGCCTCCTTGTTGGCCTCCGTCGCCGCGCCGGAGCAGCTCGGCGAGAGGCTGTCCTGGGTGCACAGGAAGATCGAGATGCGGACGCTGTCGTACAGCGGGCCCTTCATCGTCGCGACCTGCTGCTGGAGCAGGGCGCCGGCGCCGACGAAGGTGAGGGAGACGAAGGTCACGAGCACGACCGAGATCGTCATCGCCAGGTTGCGGCGCAGGCCGATGCCGATCTCGGAGAGGACGAACTGGAACCTCACGCGCGGGCACCCCCCGCGTCGGCCGCGGCCCCGTCCGTCGGCACGTCCACCACCGCGGCGCCGCGGTGGTCGACCGCCACGTCGGGGGCGGGCACGAGCGGCACCGAGCCCGTCATGTAGCCGCCCTGGTGCTCGTCGCGCACGACGCGGCCGTCGACGAGCTCGACGACGCGCTTGCGCAGGCTGTCGACGATGTCGTCGTCGTGGGTCGCCATGACGACCGTCGTCCCACGCCCGTTGATCCGCTCCAGCAGGCGGGTGATGCCGAGGCTGGTCGTCGGGTCGAGGTTCCCCGTCGGCTCGTCCGCGAGCAGGATCGCGGGGCTGTTGACGATGGCGCGGGCGATGGCCACGCGCTGCTGCTCCCCGCCGGAGAGCTCGTGCGGCAGCCGGTCCGCCTTGCCCTGGAGCCCGACGAGGTCGAGGACCTCCGGGACGGCGGCGCTGATGGAGGAGCGGGAGCGCCCGATCACCTGCAGGGCGAAGGCCACGTTCTGGAAGACCGTCTTGCCCGGCAGGAGCCGGAAGTCCTGGAAGACGACGCCGATCTGCCGGCGCAGGTGCGGGACCTTCCAGCTCGAGAGCCGCTTGACGTCCTTGCCCGCCACGTGGACGGCGCCGGAGGTGGCGACGTCCTCCTTCAGCACGAGCCGCAGGAAGGTCGACTTGCCGGACCCCGAGGCGCCCACGAGGAAGACGAACTCACCACGGGCCACCTCGAGGTCGACACCCTCGAGGGCAGGCCGCGCGGTGCGGTCGTACGTCTTCGTGACGTCGTCGAAGCGGATCACTGCACGTCCATGAGGCCGGGTCTCGGGTCTGGCCCGCGGGGGCGCCGCGGTCGTCGCTGTCGTTGTCCCTGGGGGAGCGCGGTCCTCCGGGACGGCGCCCGCGGCACCGTCCTGCTCGGCCGCCCGCGCGCAGGACGCGCAGCTCCCCGGCCTCCAGCACCATACGGGCTCGGCCCCGGCAACCCGAAACGACCGGGCCGGGAGCGTCACCGAGAGTGGCACCTCGGCCACCGGACGTGAGCGCCCGTCGTCCTACGACCACCCGTCCGGGTCGGGCGGGGACACCGTCACCACCCGGCCGGGTGACCCTCCTCGTCGAGGGAGAGGTCTGTGGACGAGCACCCTCAGGCGGGGGTCTTCTCCCCCTGCCGGCGCCACCGGATGCCCGACTCGAGGAAGCCGTCGATGTCGCCGTCGAAGACCGAGGAGGTGTTGCCGACCTCGTGCTCGGTGCGCAGGTCCTTGACCATCTGGTAGGGGTGCAGGACGTAGGAGCGCATCTGGTTGCCCCAGCTGCCGGAGTCGGCGCCCTTGAGCGCGTCCAGCTCGGCCTGGCGCTCCGCGCGCGCCCGCTCCAGGAGCCGCGCCTGGAGCACCCGCAGCGCCGCCGCCTTGTTCTGGAGCTGGCTCTTCTCGTTCTGGCACGACACCACGACACCGGTGGGCAGGTGCGTGAGCCGCACGGCGGAGTCCGTCGTGTTGACGCTCTGCCCGCCCGGCCCGGAGGATCGGAAGACGTCGACCCGCAGGTCGTTCTCCGGGATCTCGACCGCGTCCGTCTCCGCGACGACGGGCAGCACCTCGACGCCCGCGAAGGACGTCTGCCGACGGCCCTGGTTGTCGAACGGGGAGATGCGCACGAGGCGGTGCGTGCCCTGCTCGACCGAGAGCGTGCCGTAGGCGTAGGGGGCCGAGACCTTGAACGTCGCGGACTTGATGCCCGCCTCCTCGGCGAAGGAGGTGTCGTAGACGTCCGTCGGGTAGCCGTGCCGCTCGCTCCAGCGCAGGTACATCCGCAGGAGCATCTCGGCGAAGTCGGCGGCGTCGACGCCACCGGCCTCGGCGCGGATGGTGACGATGGCCTCGCGGGGGTCGTACTCCCCCGACAGCAGGGTGCGGACCTCCAGCTGGGCCATCGCGGCGTGCAGCTGCTCGAGCTCGCGGCCGGCCTCCTCGAGCGTCTGCGTCCGCTCGTCGCCCTCGGCGGCCTCGGCGAGCTCGACGAGGACCTCCAGGTCGTCCAGGCGGGACCCGAGGCGCTCGATCCGCTCCGCCTCGCCCTGGGCGTGCGACAGCCGGCTCGTCACCTGCTGCGCGTGCTCCACGTCGTCCCACAGGTCGGGCGCCGACGCCTGCTCGGAGAGCTCGCGGATCGTGGCCCGCAGCGCGTCGACGTCGGTCACCTCGCGGATCGACCCGTAGGTGCTCCGCAGGTCGCGGATCTCGGCGGGGAAGTCGACGGCAGCCACGTCGGCCGAGGGTACGCGCCGCGGCGCGACGGGCGCCGCGTCCGGCGGGCGGGGCCGCGGCGGCGCTCGCTCAGGTCCTCGCTGTCAGCCGAGGAGGTCGCCGAGCCCTCCGCCACCGCCGTGGCCTCCGGCGGGGGCGGGGCGGCCCTCGCTCGGCTGCACGACGACGAAGCCGGGTCCGGAGAACACGTACTGGAAGGCCTCGCCGGAGCCGCCCCGCAGCATCGAGCGGGCCGACATGCTGCTGCGCAGCTGCGGGGCCAGCCCCGCGGACCACGCGACGGCGGCCTGCAGGTCCACCGACGTGGGCTGCTGCGAGCAGTCGAGCAGCACCGGCGGGCCGTCGCTCGTGAGCGCGACCGTCCCGCGGCCGGAGATCTCGAGCGTGAAGGGACCACCCGTGAGGGTCCCGGCGCCCTGCACCCGACGGACGTCCCAGTCGAGGTCGGCGTCGAAGGCGAGGACGTTGGCCCCGTCGACGACGACGGCGTCCCCCTCGAGCTCGACGGTGAAGACGTCCTCGGCCCGTCGGGCGAAGAAGACCTCCCCCTGCCCGGAGCAGCGCATGAGCGGCGTGTCCGCCGAGGACGCCAGCCGCCGGACCAGCCGCCCGACGCTGCCCGCCCCCTCGTGCTCGAAACGGACGTCGCCCTGGAAGGCGACCATGGAGCCCTTCGCCGCGAGGACGTCGGGACCCAGCACGACGCGCAGCATCTTCTCGTTCTGCCGCACCCACCGCTCGCCCGTCTGCTGCTCGGCGGTGGCGGGCGAGAAGAGGTGGCTGCGCATGCGTCCGACGCTACCGACGGCCCGCCCGGCCCGTCCCGGGCCGAGGACGTCGCGGCCCGGGACGGGCGGGCCCCGGGCCGCCGGGGCGGCTCACGCGCGGGCGAGCGCGGAGGCCGCCTCGGCGCGACGCCGGGCGCGGTCGGCGCGGTGGTCCGCCCGCTCGGCGCGGGCGCGGGCGCGCGCGGCGCGGTCCTGCGACCGCTGCGCCGCCCGCCGGGCGAGCGCCTCGGCGAGCCGCCGCTCGTCGCGCGCGCCGCGCACGGACCGGGCGGCGAGCGCCCGGGGCTCCGGCGGGCCGGCGGCGAGCCGCAGCAGCGTGGCCGCCGTCTCCGGCAGCGGCACGGCCGGCCGGACGGGCGAGGAGGTGCGGGGGACGGGTGGTCGGGGTGGTCGGGGTGGTCTGCGGTGGCTCACGACAGGTCTCCGGTCGGGGTCTGGTGCGGCGGGTGGCACCGGGAGAAGGGGTCAGGACGCGACGCCGACGGCGTCGGCGGGCTGCTTGCGGGGGCGGCCGCGGGGACGCTTGCGGGCGATGACGGCGCCGCCGTCGAAGATCTCGCCGCCCCAGACGCCCCAGGGCTCGCGCCGGTCCAGGGCGCCGGCGAGGCAGGCCTCGCGCAGCGGGCAGGGGGCGCAGCGCGCCTTGGCGTCCTCCAGCGCGGACGGGGACTCGGCGAACCACAGGTCGCCGTCCCCGGCGCGGCAGGGGACGCCCGCCGGGTCGGTGCTGCGGGGTCCGACGCTCGGGAGGGCCTCGAGCATGGCCGTGAGGTGCACGGTGCTTCTCCTGGTTCCTGCCCGCGGTCGGCGGGCGGTGGCGGGTCAGGAGGAGCCGCGGCGGATCGGTGGGCCGCGGCTCCCGGGGATCGGGAGCCACGGCCGCGGCGGGCCTGGCGGCGGCCTAGGGGGCCGGGTGCCGGGCGCTGCCGGGGACGGTGGTCCCGCAGGAGCGGAGGGTGCGCACGGTGCCGACGGCGGGGCCGTCCACGAGCGCATCGGGGATCTCGCAGGGCTCGTCGGCGGTGGTGGCGACGGAGGTCGGGACCTCGACCACGTCGGCGCGGCGACCTCGGGTCCGGGAGCCGGTCGGCGAGGACGCCGTCGCGACGTGGACGTCGGCCGTCTGCTCGGCGAGGACGTCCGGGAGCCCGACCGGGTGTGCCGTGGGCCTCCCGACGGGGTGCCCGGTGGCGGGGACGGTCCACGTCGTCGTGCTGTCCACCGGGGACCACCTCCTCACCTGCTCGCGCACCGCCCGCGGTCGCGGGGTGCGTCGTCCGTCGTGCGCCGTTCTCGGTGCGCGCCCGACGCTAGGGGAGGCCGCCGGACGCGCACAACGCCTTTTCCCGGACGGGTCCGAGGACGTCGTGCCCGGGGCCGCGGACGGCCCCGTCCCCGGCTCGGCCGTCAGCCCGCCGAGGAGCTGCCGGACAGCACGGCGAGCACGTCCACGCCGTAGCGGTCGAGCTTCGCGGGGCCGATGCCGGCGATGGCCGCGAGGCCCGCCGCGTCCGAGGGGGTCGCCTCGGCGACGGCGACGAGCGTCGCGTCGGTGAAGACGACGTAGGCCGGCACCTTCGCCTCGGCCGCGGTCCGGGAGCGCCACTCGCGCAGCGCCTCGAACACGCCCTCGTCGTAGGTGGCCGGGCAGTCCTCGCAGCGGCCGGTCTTGCGGGCCGCCGCCGTCGTGAGGGGCTCGCCGCAGGTCCGGCAGCGCGCCAGCGACGGGCCCTTGCGGCGGCGTCCGCCCCGCTCGCCGCGGGCTCCCCCGACGGGTGCGGCGTCGGCGGCCGAGGACGGGCGCAGACCGTCGAGGAAGCGGGACGGCTTGCGCGAGGCGCGGCCGCCCGGCGTGCGCGACAGCGTCCAGGAGCAGACCAGCCGCTCGCGGGCGCGGGTGACGCCCACGTAGAGGAGTCGGCGCTCCTCCTCGACCGCGGCGGCGTCGTCCGCGGCGAAGGAGATGGGCATCAGCCCCTCCGACAGGCCGACGAGGAGGACGGCGTCCCACTCGAGGCCCTTCGCCGCGTGCAGGGAGGCGAGGGTCACGCCCTCGACCGCCGGGGCGTGCTGCGAGGCGGCCCGCTCGTCGAGCTCGCCCACGAGCTGGGGCAGCCGGTCCTCCGGGCGGGCGGCGGCGACGTCGTCGGCGAGCGCGACGAGCGCCTGCAACGACTCCCACCGCTCTCGGACGGCGCCCGAGGCCGTGGGCGGCTGCTCGGACCAGCCGGCCCCGGAGAGGACGTCGCGCACGAGCGACCCCAGCGGCGAGGAGCCGTCGTCCGAGCGGGCGGCCCCGCGCAGGAGCAGGACGGCGTCGCGGACCTCCTTGCGGGCGAAGAAGCGCTCCCCGCCGCGCAGGAGGTAGCCGACGCCCCGCGCGGACAGCGCCTGCTCGAGCGGCTCGGACTGGCTGTTCGTGCGGAACAGGACCGCGATCTCCCGCGCCGGGTGGCCCTCGGCGAGCCGCGCCTGCACCCAGGCGGCGACCCGGGCGGCCTCGGCCTCGTCGTCGGCGTTCTCCCAGAACTCCGGGGCCGGGCCAGCGGGCCGCTGGGCGACCAGCTCGACGCGGGCGCGCGTGGCGGCGCGGGGCGCCCGGTCCAGCAGGCCGTTGGCGAGGCCCACGACCTGGGGCGTGGAGCGGTAGTCGCGCACGAGGCGGACGGTGCGGGTGCCGGGGTGCCGGCGGTCGAAGTCGAGCAGGTGCTTCGGGTCCGCGCCGGCGAAGGAGTAGATGGTCTGGCTCGCGTCCCCGACGACGCAGACGTCGTCGCGGTCGCCGAGCCACAGCTCGAGCAGGCGCTGCTGCAGGCCGCTGACGTCCTGGTACTCGTCGACGACGAGGTGCCGGTACTGCGAGCGGACCGTCCGGGCCACGTCCTCGCGCTCCTCGAGCACGCCGACGGTCAGCAGCAGCACGTCCTCGAAGTCGATGACGCCGCGGTCGGTCTTGACCTCCTCGTAGCCGCGCAGCACGCGGGCGGCGGCCAGGTGGTCCAGGCCCGCGGGAGCCGCGCGACCCGCCCGCCGCGCGGCCTCGGGGTAGGCGTCCGGGGTGAGCATCCCCACCTTGGCCCACTCGACCTCGGCGGACAGGTCGCGGACCGCGGCGCGGTCCACGCGCAGCCGCAGGCGCGAGGCGGCCTGGGCGACGAGCTGCGCCTTGTGCTCGACGAGCGGCGGCAGCGCCCCGCCGACGGCCTGCGGCCAGAAGTACTGCAGCTGGCGCAGCGCCGCCGCGTGGAAGGTCCGCGCCTGGACGCCGGGCACGCCGAGGTCGCGCAGCCGGGTGCGCATCTCGGCGGCCGCCCGGGCCGTGAAGGTGACGGCGAGCACCTGCGTCGGCTGCCAGGCGCCGGCGAGCGCGCCGTGCGCGATGCGGTGGGTGAGGGCCCGGGTCTTGCCCGTGCCCGCACCGGCGAGGACCCGCACCGGGCCCGCCAGCGACGTCGCCACCTCCCGCTGCTCCGGGTCGAGCGCCTCCAGTACGGCGTCCGCGTCCCGCGGCGGCGCAGGACGCTCCCCGGCGGGGGCGGCGGGGGCGGCGGTCTGCCCGGCGGCGGCGGTCTCGGTCATGGCGGGCGCCATGCTCGCACCCGGCGCCGACGGCCGTGCCCCGTCGTCCACCGTCCCGGTGCGGAGCCGGTGGACGGGCGCGGGCGGGCGACGGATGACGCCGGGCGGCCGGGGCGTTGTCCGGGACGACCGACAGACCCCCAGACCCCCGGGAGCACGAGCCCCATGAGCGCCACCACCGACCACGTCCCCGCCGCCGGCTCCGTGACGATGTTCACCACCTCGTGGTGCGGATACTGCCGCAACCTGAAGCGGCAGATGGACGCGAGCGGCGTCACGTACTCCGAGGTCAACATCGAGGACGTGCCCGGCACCGCCGAGTTCGTCGCCTCGGTCAACGGTGGCAACCAGACGGTGCCCACGCTGCTCTTCGCGGACGGGACCACGGCGACCAACCCGTCGCTGGCCGAGGTCAAGAGCCGCCTCTGAGCGCGCGGGCCGGCGGGGCGGGCCCCGGCCGGAGGTCCGGGCCGGGGCACCGCACGTCACGCTTCACCCCGCTCGACGTCCCGGCCCTGGCCCGCCTCGTGCGGGACCGGGCGACGGCCGCCTCCCTGGTGGCCCGCGACGACCCGGGAGCGGGGACGGCCGTGCGCGTCGGCGTCGACGCCGCGGTCCCCGCGGACGGGCTCCTCGTCGCCGACGCCGTGGCGGACGCGCTCGCCGCGGAGGGCGTCGGCGTGCTCCGGGTGCGGGCGGAGGACTTCCTGCGGCCGCGCTCCGTGCGGCTGTCCCGCGGGCCCGCCGACCCGGACGCGGGGTACGAGGCGTGGACCGACCACCTGGCGCTGCGGCGCGAGGTGCTCGACCCGCTCGGCCCCGGAGGGTCGGGGCGGTGGCTGCCGACGCTCTGGGACCCCGGGCGCGACCGCGCCACCCGCGCGCCGCGCGAGGTCGCCGCACCCGGCTCCGTGCTCGTGCTCGACGGCCCTTTCCTGCTGCGCTGGGAGACGGCGGACGCCATCGACCTCGGCGTGCACCTGGACGTCTCGGCGGCCGCGGTACGACGCCGGCTGCAGGGCGACGACGCCGACCGGGTCGTCGGGGCCTGGGCCCGCTACCTGGCCGAGACGGATCCGGCACCGCGTGCGGACCTCGTCGTGCGGGCCGAGGACCCGCGGCGGCCGGCGCTGCTGACGGGCGACGCGCCGAGCGCCTGGGCCTGACGCGTAGAAGCACCCCGCCCCGCCGTCGCCGTCGCCGTCGTGGACCTCACCAGGACGGGCGCGCGGGCAGCTCCTCGCCGTACCAGTCCTCGACGAGGCGCAGGGCGATCGAGGTCGACGGCGGCAGCAGGACCTCACCCGTCCGCACGGCCTCGGCGAGCTCGGGGCGGGTGAACCAGCGGGCGGCGGAGATCTCGACGTCGTCCACCCGGATGTCCGCGGTGGTCGCCCGCGCCCGGAAGCCGAGCATCAGCGACGCCGGGAAGGGCCACGGCTGGCTGCCCTGGTAGGTCACCTCGCCCACGACGACGCCGACCTCCTCGGCCACCTCCCGGCGCACCGCCGCCTCGAGCGGCTCGCCCGGCTCGACGAAGCCCGCGAGGGCCGAGTAGCGCCCCTGCGGCCACAGCGCGTTGTGCGCCAGCAGGACCCGGTCGTCGGGGTCGACCACCGCCATGATCACCGCCGGGTCGGTGCGCGGGTAGTGCTCGCTGCCGTCGACCGGGCACGTGCGGGTCCACCCCGACGACGTCACCGTCGTCCGCGCGCCGCACCGCGGGCAGTGCGGGTGCACCCGGTGCCAGTTGAGGACGCCCACCGCCTCGACGAGCAGACCGGCGTCGCGGTCGTCGAGGTCCGGGGCGACGTCACGCAGCCCCGACCACCGCTCGTCGTCGGGGCGCGCCGACGGGCCCGCCCCGACGGCCGGCTCCGCGGGGACCTCGACGGCGACGTGCGAGGTGCCGTCCGCCTCGCGCCCGAGGTAGAGCACGACGGCGTCCTGCGGCGGGGCGGCGGCGACGGCGCGCGCCGGCACGAGCTGCAGGGCCGCGCCGCCGCCCTCGCGCGGGCGGACCGGCGCGGAGCCGTCGGGGCGCACCCTCAGCACGCGCGTGCTCTCGGCGGCCCACAGCTCCGCGAGCAGGTCGGGCCGGGTGCGGCGCTCTCCGTCACGGTCGACCGCGGACCTCGACAGGAGCAGGGAGCGCAGCGTCACGCCGCCACCGTAGGCGGCGCCGTGCCGGCCGCGACCGGCGCCGCCGCGGCTCACCGCCGGTGGGGTCCGGGGCGTCTACCGTGTGCCGGTGCCCCGCTCCCCCCTCGTGCTCGCGGCGCTCGCCAGCGCCGCCGTCCCGGGTCTCGCCCCGACCGGTGCGCGCGCCGCCGGCGTCGAGGACGGCGTGGGCGAGGACGTCGACGCCGCGGTGGTCATCGGGGCCGACGGCGCCACCTGGGTCGTGCGCTCCCCGACCGACCCCGCCTCCGGGGCCCTGCTGGACCGCGAGGCCGTGCTGCTGCGGCGCCTCGGCGGCCTCGCCGGGGACGAGGGGCTGCCCTTCGCCGTCCCCGACCCGGCGGGCTCGACGCCGCTGCGCGGCGGGGGACGGGCGCTCGTCCACCGCCACCTCGGCGGCCTGCCCGTCGACCCCGCCGACCTGCGGCCCGGACCGGGCCTGTCCTCGGCGCTCGGGCAGGCCCTGGGCCGCCTGCACGACGTGCCGGCCGACGTGGCCGAGGAGGTCGGCCTGCCCGGGTACACCGCGGAGGAGCACCGCGAGCGCCGCCTCGTCGAGCTGGACCGGGCGGCGAGCACGGGCCAGGTGCCCCCGGGCTTGCTCAGCCGGTGGGAGAAGGCCACCGAGGACGTCGGCCGCTGGCGGTTCTCGCCCTGCCTGGTGCACGGGGACCTCACCCCCGAGCGGGTCCTCGCCGACGGCGACCGCGTGGTCGCGCTCGTCGAGTGGGGCGACGCGCGCGTCGGCGACCCGGCGGACGACCTCGCGTGGGTAGCGGTCGGCGCCGAGCCGGGCGCCCTGGACACGGTGCTGGAGACCTACGCGGTCACCCGGCACGAGCAGCCGGACCGCCATCTGCCGGCGCGCGCCCAGCTCTGCGGGGAGGTGGCGCTCGTGCGCTGGCTCCTGCACGGCGTACGGCTGGACGACGCCGGGGTGGTCGACGACGCGGTCGCCATGCTGCGGGACCTCGACGCGGACGTCGGGGGCGAGTCGCTCTGAGGCTCCGTGTCGCCACCGCCAACCTCGCCTCGGGCCGCGGACCGGGGACGGCTCCACCACGCCCGGGGGCCTCGGCCGCCGCTCAGCAGGACCACCCGGGCCCCGCGGACGGCATGCCGGTGCACCTCGCCGACGAGGACTCGTTCCTCGCCGCGCTGGCGCCGCTCGAGGACGTGGCGCCGGACGTCCTCGCCGTGCAGGAGCTCGACGTCGGCGGCGAGCGCTCGGGGGGCGTCCACCAGCCGGCCGCCGTCGCCCGCGCCCTCGCGGCGGCGGGGGGCGACGTCGACTGGCGCTTCGCCCCGACGGTCCTCGGCATCCCGGGCTCCGGCGCGCCGCGGCAGCCCGTGGCCGGCCGGCTCGAGGACCCGGCCTGGCCCGAGGACGACCGGCCCCGCTACGGGACGGCGCTGCTGGTCCGCCGGCCGGTCCGGCGCTGGCGGGCGCTGCCGCTGCGCGCCGGCGGCCTGCCGCTCCCGCTGCCCGTGCGGCACCCGACGTCGGGGCGCCCGGGGGTGCTCGTGGTGCCGGACGAGCCGCGCGTCGCCGTGGCCGCCGAGCTGGACGGGCTGACCGTCGTCGCGACCCACCTGTCCTTCGCCCCGCCCGTGGCGGTGCGCCAGCTGCGGCGGGTGCGGCGCTGGTCCGCCGGGCTGCCGGGCCCCGTGCTGCTCGTCGGCGACCTCAACCTCCCGGACGGGCTGCCGTCGCGCCTGCTGCGCGCCCGCGACCTCGTCACCGCCCCGACGTACCCGCTGCCGGCGCCCGTGCGCCAGCTCGACCACGTCCTCGCCCTGCCCCCGCTGGGCGACCGCCGCGGGCACCCGATGCTGCCGTGGCGCGCGGCGGAGGTGGAGCTCCGCCTGGGCGTCGGGGACCACCGCCCGCTGTGCGTCGACGTCGAGGTGCCACCCCGCCGCTGATCGCCCGGCGCCGCGGCGACCGAGCCGGCCGGGGAGGACCGTGGTCACCCCCAGCCGGGCGGGTCGACACCGTCCCTCCTGCCCGGCGGCTCGCAGGACGCCGCGTCGCCGCCGTCCTGCGGCGGCGCCTCGGCGTGACCCGGCTCGCCCGCGAGCTGTTCGCGGCGTGCGCGCCAGGGTGGTGGGGCGTGCTCGGTGGTGGGTCGCCGGCGCGGACGACGACGGGTATGCCGTCGACGGTGTGGACGTCGAGGCGGTCGGTGCGGGTGCGGCGGTGGTGGCCGCGCGGAGCACGAGGGTGGTCAGGTGGGTGGGGCCGCCGTCGGCCCGGTGGTGGCCGTGGTGGGCGTGGCAGCGGTCGGGGCCGGCGGTGCGGCCGGGTGCGGCGCGGCCGCGGTCGCGCAGCGCCAGGGCACGGCGACGTGCGGGGTCACGGTGCAGGGGGTGCGGACGAGGTCGAGGGGTTCGGAGCGGGTGCCGAGGACGGCTGGGGACGATCTGGGCGTCGCGGGCCAGGCGTCGGACGGCGCCGGCCGACAGGGGGCGCGTCGTCGGCCTCGGCCCCGCCCATGTCGTCCGCGCCGGTCCGTCGAGACCCGTGGTGCTGCCCCTCGGCGCTGCGGCGCCACGGGCGCGCAGCCCGACGAAGCGGTCGGCGCGGCGGACCGCGGGCCGACGCGAGGGTGGCTGCGCCAGGCTCCGCAAGAACGGCGTGAGGTGCAGCCACCTCCTCGGCGCGAGGACCCGCACGGCGCCGGCGGGTCCGACGAGCCGGTTCTGCGCTGCTCGGCGAGGGCGGTGAGCAGGTCCGCGACGACGGGCGCGACGACCAGCGCTCCACCGACGACGGCAGGTCCGCCCGCCGAGCGCCTCCGACCGCGAGGAGCGACGGCCCGACCACCAGCACGACGCCGGCTGCGCTCGCGGGCAGCACACCGGCCTCGGCGAGCACGGGGACGGCGACGGCCCCGCCGACGAGCCGGAGCAGCCCGGTCACGTCCCGCCCCGCGCCCCGAGCAGGTCCGCGCGACGCGGTGCCTCGTCACGTCATCCCGTGAAGGGTGCGGCGCGCAGGACGTCGAGCAGCGCCTCCTCGTCCAGCCCTTCGACGGGCCGGACGGTGCGGCCCGCCGCGGCGTAGAAGAAGGCGGCGGAGACGTCCTGCAGCGGTGCGCCGGTCACCCGCGACCAGGCGAGCCGGTAGACGGCGAGCTGGACGGCGGCGGCCCGCTCCTCCCCCGGGCCCGGTGGGCGCCCGGTCTTCCAGTCGACGACCTCGTAGCCGCCGCCGGGGGTGGCGAAGACGGCGTCGACCCGGCCGCGCAGGACGGTCCCGTCGACGGTGGTCTCGACCGGCACCTCGACGGCGACGGGCACCCGCGTCGCCCACTCCGAGGCCTCGAAGGCGGCCTGCAGCGCGGGCAGGGCGTCGTCGCCGGCCGCGCCCTCGTCCTGCGCGCCCGGCAGGTCGTCGAGGTCCACGAGCGGGGTGGCACCCCAGCGGCGCTCGAGCCAGGCGTGGAAGGCCGTGCCGCGGCGGGCGGCGCGCGCGGGCGCCGACGGCACCGGGCGACGGACCGCCAGGGCCAGCGCCGCGGGGTCACGGGCGAGGGCCACGACGCGCGAGGCCGACAGGTGGGGCGGCAGCTCGACGTCGGTCGTCGCCCGGCGGGCCGCGTCGCGCTCCGCCAGCAGCAGGTCCACCTCGTCGGACCAGGGCGTCCGGCGGGTGGCCCCGACCTCGGCCGCCGCGGCGCGGACGGCCTCGGCCGCCGTCGCGAGCGCCGGCGCCGGCCCCGACGCGTCCGGCCACGGCGCCGTCGCCGGCTCGGGTCGCGGGGCGTCGGCGGTCGCCGCGGCGACGGCGGCGTCCAGCCGGTCGCGGACGTCCTCCCCGAGGGCGTCCGCCACCTCGCGCAGGAAGCGGGACGGCGCCGACGCCGTCGTCCGCCCGGGCAGCCACGTCGCGCCCGACAGCAGGAGGGTGCGGCGCGCCCGCGTGAGCGCGACGTAGGCGAGGCGGCGCTCCTCCTCGACGACGGCGTCGCCGCAGTCCTCGCGGAAGCGCGCCGTCCGGGCCGTGAGGTCCGCGAGCGACGTCGCGCCCGGCTCGCCCCACACCGGCAACGAGCCGGCGTCCCCCCGCAGCGGGTACGGCAGCGCGCCCAGCCCGACGAGCCACCCGCTGCCGGTGTCCGGGGCCCCGGCGCGGGTGCCGCTGGGGAAGACGCCCTCGCAGAGGCCGGGGACGGCCACGACGTCCCACTCCAGGCCCTTGGCGGCGTGCACGGTGAGCACCTGCACGGCCGTGCGGCTGGCCGCGACCTCGTCGGGCTCGCCGACCGGCTCCTCCACCTCGGCCTGCTCGAGGCCGCGCTCGCGCTCGGCCGCGGCGTCGACCCACGCGAGGAAGGCCCCCACCGGGGACCCGGCCGCACCCCGACCGGTGGCGGCGAAGGCGGCCGCCACCTCGACGAGGGCGTCGAGCTGGGCCCGCGCACCCCCCGGGGTCGCACCGGGCGCCGAGGCGAGCTCCACGTCGAGGGAGGTCGTGCGGACGACGTCGCCCACGAGGTCGGGCAGCGGCTGCCCGACCCGCCGGCGCAGCGCGCCCAGCTCACGCCCGAGCCGCACGGCGCGGGCGTGCGCCGCGGCGGACAGCCCGCGCCGGGGCCGCCCGTCGGGGTGGTCCCCCGCCAGCTCGGCGAGCACCTCGACGAGGCCGGCCGCCTCCGCCGGCTCGGGCCGCTCGGCCGCTCCTCCCCCGTCATCACCGCCGACGTCGCCCCCGACGGCGTCACCGGCGTGCCCCGGGTCCTCGGCGTCGTCCGGCAGGCCGGCGGCCGCGCGGCCGAGCCGGCGCGCCTCGCGCCCGAGCGCGCGCAGGTCGCGCGGCCCGAGGCGCCACCGCGGTCCCGTCAGCAGGCGCGCGAGCGCGTCCCCGCGCCCCGGGTCGTCCAGCACGGCGAGCACCGCGAGGACGTCGAGCACCTCCGGACGGGTAAGCAGCCCTCCCATGCCGACGACCTCGACCGGCAGGCCGCGGGCCCGCAGCGCGTCCTCGACCGCCGGCACCTGGGCGCGACGCCGGCACAGCACCGCGGCGGTCGGACGCCCGCCGGGGCCGCTGCCCCCCTCCCGCCCGTGCCAGGCGACGGCCAGGGCGTCCGCCACCGCGTCGGCCTCGACGGAGGAGTCCCCGTGCCACGCCAGGCGTACCTCGCCGCCCCCCGCGCCCGGACGGGCGGCGAGCGGCGGCACGAGGGGGTCGCCGTCCACGCCCGCGGGCGCACCCGCACCCTCCCCCGGCCCCTCCCCCGACCGGACCCCCGACGGCGCCCGCAGGGGCGCGGAGACGGCGTTGGCCGCGGAGAGCACCGCATGGTCGTTGCGCCAGCTCGTCGACAGGTGCAGGACGCGCGCCGGCGCGCCGTCGTCGCCCTCCTGCCGGTCCCGCTCCACCGGGCCCGCGGTGCGCCGCGGGAAGAGCCGGGGGAAGCGCTGCAGCGTCCCGGCACTGGCGCCCCGGAACCCGTAGATGGACTGGTGGGGGTCCCCCACGGCGGTGACCGGGTGCCCGCCCCCGAACAGCGCGCGGAGCAGCTCGAGCTGGGCGTGGCTCGTGTCCTGGTACTCGTCGAGCAGGACGACGTCGTAGCGGCTGCGCTCGACCGCCCCGACGGCGGGCGCGCCGGTCGCGACGTGCGCGGCGAGCCGTACCTGGTCGCCGAAGTCGAGCACCTCCGCCGCGGCCTTGCGGTGGGCGTACTCCCGCAGCAGCGGCACCAGCGCCCGCCGCGCGCGTAGCACGCCGAGGACGTCGGCGACCCGTCCCGTCGGCCGACCCGGCGCGCCGCCGGCGTCGTCCTTCGGCAGGCGCCCGACGCGCTCGAGGACGGCGCCGAGCGCCGCGTCGAGGTCGTCGGGGTCGACGAGGTGCTCGGCGCTCTCGCCGGCGAGGGACAGAACCGCCGTGACGACCGTCCGGACGGCGCTGCCCACGCCGGGCAGCTCCCCCGTCCACCCCCCGACGACGTCCGAGGCCAGCTGCCACGCGGCCGCCTCGCCGAGCACCGTCGCGCCCGGCTCGACGCCCACCCGCAGGCCGTGCTCGGCGAGCACCGAGGCGGCGTAGGAGTGGTACGTCGCGACCACCGGCTCGCCCTCGGGCACGACGGCGAGGGCCTGCGCCCCGCCGTCGGCCGCGAGGACGGCGCGCAGGCCGCGCAGCCGCACCCGGACCCGCTCGGCGAGCTCTCCCGCCGCCTTGCGCGTGAAGGTGAGCCCCAGGACCCGGTCGGGGGCCACCTGCCCGGTGACGACGAGCTGGACGACGCGCGCCGCCATCGTCTCCGTCTTCCCCGAGCCGGCGCCGGCGACGACGAGCAGCGGCTCGAGGCCCGCCTCGACGACCGCCCGCTGCTCCGGCGTGGGCGGGGGGCGCCGCAGCAGCCGGGCGACGGCCAGGGCGTCGGGTGCCCCGGGCGGCGCCGACGCGGGAGCGCCCCCGCCGGGCAGGTCGAGGTCGAGCTCTCCCTGCGCCGGCGACGACGGCCCCTCGGACGCCGTCCCCCCGGACCGCGGAGCGCCCTGACCGGAGGTCATCGGCCGACCTGCCGGCCCTCGTCGCGCACGGGGCAGGACGTCCGCACGGGGCAGGTGCGGCAGAGGTCGCCGTCGCGCGCGGGGAAGGCCGCACCGGCCATGCCCTCGGCCGTCGTCCCCACGAGCTCCGCCGCCCAGCCCGGCTGCTCGTCCGCCGCCAGCGGGGGCTGGCGCTGCTCCTTGGCCTCCCGGCGCGGGGGCTTGACGTTGACGAGCACGGCCCCGCCGCTGCGGCGCTCGCCCTCCGCGCCCGGGACGCCGACGAAGGCACCCGCCTCCACGGCCGCCTGGTAGGCGCCGAGCTGGGGGTGGCGCGGGACGTCCGCCCCCTTGGCCGGCGTCCCGGTCTTCAGGTCGACGACGACGAGGCGTCCCTGCTCGTCCCGCTCGAGGCGGTCGACGCGGCCGGTGAGCAGCGCCCGGCCGACGGCGACGCGCACCTCCACCTCGGTGCCGACCAGGTCCCGGCCTCCCGCGCCCGCGAGGTAGGGCGCCAGGAGGTCGAGCACCTCCTCGGCCGTCCGGCGCTCGCGCCGTCCCGGCCACGTGTCGCGCAGCCCCAGCTCGTGCCATCGACGGTCCAGCTCGGCGCCCAGCGCGGTGCGGTCGGCGTCCGGGTGCCGCGCCGCGATGTCGTGGACGAGCGTGCCCGTGCCGGCGGCCGAGGACTCGTGCGGCACGGCGCCCGACGCCTCGAGCACCCACCGCAGCGGGCACCGCCCGAACACCTCGACCTTCGACGGCGAGACGGGCACCGGCTCCGCCCCCGGGGAGAGGGGGCCGTCGTCGGACAGCGGCGCGAGGCCGTACCAGTCGTCGGGGTCGGCGCCGGGGACGCCGGCGGCGGCCAGCCGGGCCAGCTCGGCCGCCGCGTCGGCGCGCCGACGGGCGTCCTCCTCCGCGGCCGGCCCGCCCGGCGGGACGGGCGCGGCCAGCGCCTGCCGCAGCTCGGCGACGAGCGCCGGCAGGGTGAGGGCGCGGGGTGTCCTCGTGAGCTCGTCCTGCGCGCCGGGCGGCGGGGGCGCCACGAGGTCGAGGTAGGGCGACGGACGCTGCTCGCCGTCGTCGACGGCGGTGACGACGAGGCGCTCGGACGCCCGGGACACGGCGACGTGCAGCAGGCGCCGCTCGTCGGCGAGGACGGCCGCGCGGGCGCCGGGACCGCGCCCGGAGCCGTCTCCGCGGCCGGCGAGCAGGTCGACGAGCGCCGAGGCGCCCAGCAGGCCGTCGCGCACCCGCGGGTCCGGCCAGACGCCGTCCTGCAGACCGGCGACGACGACGAGCCGGTACTCGCGGCCCGACGCCGCCTGGGGCGTGAGCAGCGCCACGCGCCCGCCCGCGGAGGCGCGCTCGGCGAGCGTGTCGGCCCGCAGGTCCTGACCGCCGAGCTGGGCCAGCAGCGCCCGTGGCCCGCGGACGACGGCGGAGTCCGCGAAACGGGCCACGGCCTCGAACAGGGCGACGACGGCGTCGAGGTCGCGGTCCGCCCGCCGCCCCGCCTCGCCGCCGGCGAGCGCCTGCGCCGACCAGCGCGCCGACAGCCCCGTGGCCTGCCACAGGGCCCACAGGACCTCCTCGGCGTCCCCCGGGTCGGCCGGGCTCCCCTCCGGCAGGTGCGGGGCACCGGTCGGGCCCCCTCCTCGCGCCCCTCCTGGTGCCTGTCCCGCCGCACCGGCCGACGCCTGCACCACCGCACGGGCGGCGTCCAGCGCGCGCAGCACGCGGGCGGCGGGGACGACGTCGGGCGGGACGTCCTCGGCCGAGCTCGTCCCCGCGCCCGCTCCGCCGTCGCCGGACGGCAGCAGGAGGGCGGCGGCCGGCCCGGCCGGGTCCGCGAGCAGCTCGACGAGCAGCTCGTCGCCCGCGCGCGGGGTGTCGCCGGGGGCCGACGCCCGCTCGGCCGCCCGCAGCCGGCGCCGCAGCCGCCGCAGCGAGACGGCGTCCGCCCCGCCGAGCGGCGAGGTGAGCAGCTCCACCGCGGCGTCCGCGTCCAGGGCGTCGCGCCGCCCGTCGGCGAGGTCGCACGCCACCGCCAGCGCCAGGAGCAGAGGTCGCACGGCCGGCTCGTCGCGCACCGGGAGGGCGCCGCCCGCGTCGTCGACGGGGACGCCGGCGCCGGCGAGCGCGCGACGCAGCGGCCCGGTGCGGCCGGCGCTGCGGACGAGGACGGCCATGTCCTCCCACGCCGCACCCCGCCGCAGGTGCGCCTCGCGCAGCACGTGCGCCACGTGGGCCCCCTCGGCGGCGGAGGAGGCGAGGACGGCGCGCTCCACGGTGGTGGGCCGGTCGTCCCCGGGGTCCGCGGCGCGGCGCTGCGCCACGAGCCCCGCGCTCGGCACGCCCTCGGCGACCCGGCGGACCGCGGCGGCGACCGCGCCCCCGGCCCGGTGCCGCGTGGGCAGGACGACCACCCGCGAGCGGCCCGCCAGGACGGCGAGCACGCCCGGGTCGGCGCCGCGGAAGGACTGCGTCGTGGCGTCCGGGTCCCCCGCGACGACGAGGTCGGGCCCCGCGGCCCCGGGCGGCGCGAGCGCGTCGAGCAGGCGCGCGACCGCGGCCCCGGCCTCCTGCGCGTCGTCCACGCCGACGAGGGACCACCGCGCCCGCTCCCGCGCCGCCAGCTCCTCGTCGTCCTCCAGCAGCCGCGCCGCGGCGTCGACGAGCGCCGACGGGTCCAGCGCCTCCCCGCCGCGCAGGGCGGCCACCTCCTCGTACTCGGCGAGCACCGACGCCGCCGCGACCCACTCCGGACGGCCGACCCGGCGTCCGTGCCCCTCCAGCTCCTCGGGGGTGACGCCCCGCTCGAAGCAGCGCATGACGAGGTCGCGCAGCTCGTCGCGCAGCCCCCGCAGGCCGCCGCCCGTCGGCCCCAGCGCGGGCCGGACGGCCGCCGGCCAGGCCGGTGGGCGGCCGTGGCCGGCCGCGTGCCCGGCCATGAGGTCCGCCAGCGCGCGGTCCTGCTCGGGCCCGGAGACGAGGCGCGGCGCGGGCTCGTCGCGCTCCAGCGCGGACCGCCGCAGCAGCGCGAACGCGTACGCGTGCCAGCTGCGGGCGGCGGGCTCGACCGACGTGCGCGCGACGCGCTCCCCCACCCGGTCCCGCAGCGAGGCCGCGGCCAGGCGCCCCGGCGCCAGCAGCAGCAGCGAGGACGGGTCGGCGCCCGCCGCCGCGCGGGCGGCGACCAGCTCGACGAGCGTCGTCGTGCGCCCCGTGCCCGGCGCGCCGAGGAGCACGACGGGCCCGCCGCCGGGCCCCGCCTCGACGACCGACCGCTGCGCCGGGTCGAGCTCCGGGGCGGGCGCGGCCGGCCGCCGCCGCCGGACCAGCCGCAGCGACGGACGGCGCGCCCCCGCCGCGCGCTCACGGCCCCGCTCGTCCATGGCGCTCACCCCAGCACACGCCACCGACAGGACCCGTCCCGCAGGGACCGGACCGGCAGGAGACGGACCGGCGAGGCCCGCCGACCGGGGCCGAGGACGGCCGCGGCCCCTCCCGCCGGCCCTCCGCCCGCCCGGCCGGTCCCCGACGGGTCCGTCCGGGGCGCCCTCACGGCAGCCGTACCCCCTCGGCGTCCCAGCGTGCGCGCGCCATGTCGACGCGGCCGTCGGGCCGCAGCGGGGTCCCCTCCCGGGCGTGCTCCGCGGCGGCGCGCTCGCGCAGCGGCGGGTGCAGGCCGCCGTCGGCGCGCACCACCCGCCACCAGGCCACGCGGTACCCGGCGAGCTGCATGGTCCGGCCGACGCCGCGGGCCGAGCCGCGGCCCAGCAGCTCGGCCACGTCGCCGTAGGACAGGACGCGGCCGGGCGGTACCTGGGCGACGAGGTCGACGACGTCCTCCTCCCACGTGGGCCCGCCCCTCACGCCCGCTCCAGCCAGGCGGCGACGCCCCCGCGCAGGTGCAGCACCGCGGTGAAGCCGGCGTCCTGCAGCTGCTCGGCCGCGAGCAGCGAGCGGACGCCCGTGGAGCACACGACGACGACCGGCGCGGTCCGCTCCAGGCCGGCCAGGGCACCGTCGGGGCGCAGCGCGGCCGGCGACGAGCCCGGCGCGGCCAGCACCTCGTGCAGGTCGACCCGGACCCCGCCCGGCACCGGCGCCGCCCGGCGCTCGGCCTCGCCGCGGACGTCGACGACCGCCGCACCGCGCGCCAGCAGCGCGTCGAGGTCCTCCGGCGCCACCTCCGGCACCCCGGGGCGCTGCGCGGCGACGACCTGGCCGTGGTCCCCGCGCGCCGCCCCCGGCCGGTCCTCGGCGGGCCGTGCTCCCGGGCCGGCGCCCGCACCGCCGCGCCGGGCCGCGGCCTCCCGCCCGCCGGCGCGGACCGTCACCTCGCGCCAGGTCAGGGCGAGGGAGTCGAGGACGACGACGCGCCCCACGAGGGGGCGCCCCGTGCCCGTCACCAGCTTGACCACCTCCGCGGCCATCACCGAGCCGACGACGCCGCACACGGCCCCGAGCACCCCGGCCTGCGCGCACGACGCCACCGAGCCCTCGGCGGGGGCCCGGGGGAACAGGTCGCGGTAGGTCGGGCCGCGCCCGGGCCAGAAGGTGCTGACCTGCCCGTCCCAGCGCAGCACCGAGCCCCAGACCTCCGGGACGCCCGCCGCCCCGCAGGCGTCCGCGACCAGGTACCGGGTGGCGAAGTTGTCGGCCCCGTCGACGACGAGGTCGTACCCGCGGACCAGCTCCTCCGCGGAGCGGGCGTCGGCGAGCCGCTGCCGGTGCTCGACGACGCGGACGGCCGGGTCGAGCGCGCGCAGCGCGTCCGCCGCGCTCGCCGTCTTCGGCCGCCCGACGTCGGCCGCCCCGTGGACCACCTGCCGCTGCAGGTTGGACGTGCTGACGACGTCGTCGTCCACGACCCCGAGGGCGCCACGCCCCCCCGTCCCGACGCCGGCGGCGGCCAGGTAGGACAGGACCGGCGACCCGAGCCCGCCCGCGCCCACGACCAGCACGCGCGCGGCCGCCAGGCGCCGCTGCCCCTCCTCCCCCAGCTCGGTGAGGACGAGGTGGCGCGCGGCCCGGCGCCGCTGCTCCGGCGTGAGCGGCGGGCCCGGCGCCACGAGGGGCGCGAACGCCTCCGCCGCCGGACCCACCCCCGGACCCACCCCCGGGCCCACCCCCGGACCCACCCCCGGGCTCACGGGTGCGGCCACGGGTTCGGGGTGCAGCCCTGCAGGCCCTTGGTCTGCTGGAGCATCACCGGCGCCGGCTCGCCCGGGCCGGGGCACCGCTCGTGCCCGTGCCCGAGGAAGTGGCCGACCTCGTGCGCGAGGAGGTAGCGCCGGTAGTCCTCCCGGTCCTCGCCGTACGCCTCGGCGCCGCGCACCCAGCGGTACCAGGTGAGCACCACGCGGTCGCCGGTACGGCAGGACAGGACGCCGTCCGTGTCCAGCGGCGCGCACAGCTCCTCCGCGAGGTCGGGGCTGGCGAGGACGACGTCGACGTCGACGGGCCGTGACCCCTCGGCGCCGTCGGTGCGCGCGAAGGCCCAGCCGTCCTGCGCCCACCCCCGCGGGTCCTGCAGCACGTCCAGGACGGTCCCCGCCACCGCCCCCGCGTCGGCGGGCAGGCCCTCCTCGACGAGGACCCGCACACCGACGACCTCGGCGTCGGCCGGCGCGCCACCCCCCGGGTCCTCGGCGCCCGGCACGGCGACGAGCCGGCCGCTCGCCGCGTCGGGGACCTCGGGCGACAGCACCCCGGCGGCACGGTCCGGGTCCGTCCCCGCCGCGGCCGCGGACCTGCCGTCCGGACCACCCGAGGACTCCCCCGCGGGCTGCGCGCCCCCGTCGCCCGCCCTCGTGGCCGTCCCGGTGGTCGCCCCCGGGGACGGGGCCGTGCCGTCACCGGCGCGCTGCTCGACGACGGCGGCCTGCACCTGCTCCCCACCCGCCTCGTCCGAGGGGTCCTCCCCACCGAGGGCGACGCCGAGGACGACGCCCGCGACGCCGACGACGAGCGCGCCGGCGAGCACCTGGCGACGTCGGCGGACGACCCTGCTGCTCACCACGGGCGCGACCCTACGATCGGCGCCGGCCGCGCCCCGGCAGGCGGGCGCCGCGCCCGGCCGAGGAGGGACGACCCGTGGACCAGCCCCCCGAGGACGCCCCAGGGGTCCCGGCCGTGCCGGCGGCCCGGCCGGACGCCCATCCGGACGTCCAGCCGGACGCCCATCCGGACGTCCAGCCGGACGCCCATCAGGACGCCCAGCCGGCGGCCCGGCGGGAGCCTCGCGAGGAGACCCGGCAGGAGCCCCGCGAGGAGAACCAGGAGGAGACCCGGGGCGAGACCCCGGACGACGTCCCGGGGCGACCGGGTGGCCGCCTCGGCCGGGCCGACCGCCGGGCGCAGCTGCTCGCGGCGGCGCAGCGGGTGTTCGCGCGGGCCGGCTACCACGCCTCCGGGATGGACGCGATCGCCCGGCGCGCGGGCATCACGAAACCGGTGCTCTACCGCCACTTCCCCGGCAAGCGCGACCTCTACGTCGCCGTGGTCGACCACGCCTGCACGGAGCTGGAGGCGTCGGTGCGCCGGGCGCTCGCCGGCACCGAGGACAACCGCGTCCGCGTCTCCGCGACGATCGACGCCTACTTCGCCTTCGTCGACGCGGACGACGGCGCCCGCCTCGTCTTCGAGTCGGACCTGACCAACGACCCGGGCGTCCGCGCTCGCCTCGACGCCCTCGACGAGGCCTGCGCGGCCGCCATCACGGACGTCGTCGCCGCCGACACGGGGCTGCCGCGCCCGGCGGCGCACGTGCTGGCCGTCGCCCTGGCCGGGTCGGCGCAGGTCTCGGCCCGGTCGTGGGTGGCGAGCGGGCGGCAGGTCCCGCGGGAGGAGGCCGCGGCCCTCATCGCCTCCCTGGTCTGGCGCGGCCTGCGCGGGTTCCCCCGCCAGCCCGGTGGGTGACCCGACCGGTCGCCGGGCGCGGCGGTGGACGGGCGCCCGACCGGTCGTCGGCGGGGCGCCGCCGACGTCGGTGCGCCCGCGGCGAACAGCCCGCCTCCGGGTGCGGTCCCGCGCCACCGCGCGGCTAGGTTCGCCGGAGGCGGTGGTCGCCGGCGCCCTCCCGGGCCCGCCCACCGCGAGCAGCCGGGCCCGTCGGGACCCGGGGAGCAGACCCGAGGGAGAGCAGCTGTGGAGATCCGCATCGGCGTGCAGAACGTGGCGCGGGAGATCGTGCTGGAGTCGACGCAGTCGGCCGACGACGTGCGCAGCGCCGTCGACGCCGCCGTCAGCGGCGGCGGTGCGCTCGAGCTGGAGGACGAGCGCGGCCGCCGCGTCGTCGTCCCGGCGGGCGTGCTGGGCTACGTCGAGATCGGGGCCGAGGGCCCGCGCCGGGTGGGCTTCGGCGCCTCCTGACCCGTCCGCGGCGCGGTGCGTCGCCGCGCGCCGACGGGGGTGCTCTGCCACCGTGTGATCACCAGACGCCACCGGGCGCCCGTCGGGCGCCTGATCCGCGGTGACGTCGACCACGGAGAGGCACCACCATGACCGTCAGCGGCATCATCAGCGCCATCATCGTCGGGCTCGTCGTCGGCGCCCTCGCCCGGCTCGTCCTGCCCGGCAAGCAGGACATCAGCATCCTGCTGACCCTCCTGATCGGGCTCGTGGCGGCCTTCATCGGCGGGTTCATCGGGAACGCCATCAACGACGAGCCCGGGTTCAGCTTCCTGACGCTCATCATCCAGGTGGTCCTGGCCGTGATCGGCGTGGCGATCGTCGCCGGCACCAGCGGGCGCAGGTCCGTCCGCCGCTGACCACCGGGCACCCGCCCGCGGAGGCCGTCGTCCCGACCGGGGCGGCGGCCTCCGGCGTGTCCGGGGCGGGTCCGCGCCGCCCGGACCCGGGGCTCCCGCACCGCCCGGACGTGCCGTTCCCGCACCGCCCGGACGTGCCGCTCCGGGCCCGCCCGGCGGGAGCCGGTTATCCTTACCGCGCACACGCATGCCCGGTCGTCGCAGCGATCGGCGCCGACCCGGCGCGTGGGGCCCGTGTGGTGCGGAGCGCTGGAGCGCCCGGCCCGCGTGCGGCCCGGCCCGACGACGACCCGAAGGTCCTCACCCCATGACTTCAGGCACCACGACCGAGCCCCAGACGGACGACACCGCCGACGGCACCGGCGTCGACGACGTCGCGGTCGAGACGCTCGACGCACCCGCACCCGACCCGGCG
This sequence comes from Pseudokineococcus basanitobsidens, assembly GCF_037482545.1. Classification (NCBI taxonomy): domain Bacteria; kingdom Bacillati; phylum Actinomycetota; class Actinomycetes; order Kineosporiales; family Kineosporiaceae; genus Pseudokineococcus; species Pseudokineococcus basanitobsidens. Next base: position 155,612 of record NZ_JBBIAA010000004.1, read on the forward strand.
CTCCTGGCCCCGACGTTCCTCGACCACGGCGTGCAGCCGGCGATCGCCGACGCGCTCGCCGCCAAGGGCATCGAGCGCCCCTTCCCCATCCAGGCGATGACCCTCCCCGTGGCCCTGTCGGGGCACGACATCATCGGCCAGGCCAAGACGGGGACGGGCAAGACGCTCGGCTTCGGCATCCCGGCCGTCCAGCGCGTGGTCGGCCCGGGCGAGGAGGGCTGGGACGCGGTCCTCGCCCCCGGCGACCCGCAGGCGCTCGTCGTCGTCCCGACCCGTGAGCTGGCCGTGCAGGTCTCCGGCGACCTCACCGCCGCGGCGGCCAACCGGTCGGCGCGCGTGCTGACGATCTACGGCGGCCGCGCGTACGAGCCGCAGCTGGAGGCGCTGGAGAAGGGCGTGGAGGTCGTCGTCGGTACGCCCGGCCGGCTGCTCGACCTCGCCCAGCAGGGCAAGCTCCGCCTGGGCAACGCCCGCTGCGTCGTCCTCGACGAGGCCGACGAGATGCTCGACCTCGGGTTCCTGCCCGACGTCGAGAAGATCCTCGCGATGACGCCGGCCGGCCGCCAGACGATGCTCTTCTCGGCCACCATGCCGGGACCGGTCGTCGCCCTGGCGCGGCGCTACATGACCCAGCCGACGCACATCCGCGCCAGCGAGCCCGACGACACCGGCGCCACCGTCAAGGCGACCCGGCAGCTGGTCTACCGGGCGCACGCCATGGACAAGGTCGAGGTCCTGGCCCGCCTCCTCCAGGCGGAGGGTCGCGGGCTCACGATCGTCTTCACGCGGACCAAGCGCACGGCCGCGAAGGTGGCCGACGACCTGGTCGAGCGCGGGTTCGCCGCCGGGGCGCTGCACGGGGACCTCGGGCAGGGCGCCCGCGAGCAGGCCCTGCGCGCCTTCCGCGGCGGCAAGGTCGACATCCTCGTCGCCACCGACGTCGCCGCCCGCGGCATCGACGTCACCGACGTCACGCACGTCGTCAACTACCAGTGCCCCGAGGACGACAAGACCTACGTCCACCGCATCGGCCGGACGGGCCGGGCGGGCCAGAAGGGCATCGCCGTCACCTTCGTCGACTGGGACGACGTGCCGCGCTGGGGCCTCATCGACCGCACGCTCGGCCTCGGCATCCCCGAGCCGGTGGAGACCTACTCGACCTCCCCGCACCTGTTCACCGACCTCGGCATCCCCGAGGGCACCACCGGCCGGCTGCCGCGCAGCCGTCGGACCCGGGCCGGGCTGGACGCCGAGACCCTCGAGGACCTCGGCGAGACGGGTCGCGGCCCCCGGGGCGGGCGCGAGGCCGGCCGTGAGGGCGGCCGCGACGCCGGGCGAGAGGGCGCTCGCGGCGCTCGCCAGGACGGCGGGCGACGGCGGACCGGGGACGGCGACGGCGACGGGCGTCCCCGTCGGCGGACCCGGTCCGGCGCAGGCTCCGGCGGCGGCGCGCAGGCCGGGGCGGACGGCGGCGCGGGCAGCGCCGGGACGACGGCCCCGAGCGCTCCCCCGCAGCAGGGCGGAGCCCTGGAGAGCGGAGCCCTCGCCGGCGGCGGCCGCCCCGGCACCACGGCGACGGCGACGGCGCAGCGGGGCGAGGGGACGGGCGAGCAGGACGGCGCACCCCGCCGTCGCCGCCGTCGCCGCGGCGGTCGCGGCGGGTCGGGCCAGCCGGGCGGCGGGGAGGGCTGATCGGCGCCGGCGGGCCCCGGCGACCCTGCCGGGGCCCGCGCCGAGCGGCGTGGTGCACAATCCCGACGTGCACCTGATCGCGGAGCTGGAGGCGGACGCCTCGGAGGTGCCGCGGGCGCGCCACCTGCTCGAGGAGGCGCTGCGCTCCTGGTCCAGCGACGAGGACGCGGTCGACACCGCCCTCCTGCTCGCCTCCGAGCTCGTCACGAACGCGGTCCGGCACGGCCGTCCGCCGGTGCACGTGCACGCGCAGATGTCGCAGGACGGCGTCGTGCGGGTCGAGGTCGACGACGCGAGCGGCGCGCCCGTCCGGCCGCAGGACCCCGACGTCGAGGACGTCGGGGGACGGGGCCTGCAGCTGGTGGAGATGCTGTCCAGCGCTTGGGGCTCCCGGCTGGCCGACACCCGTCACGACGACGGCCGCACCGGCAAGTGCGTCTGGTTCGAGCTCCGCTCCCCCGGCGCCGCATGAGCCCCGGGGGCCGGGCGCACGCCCGGTCCGCACCACCCGGCGGGGGCCGGGGGCCGCGCGCGGGGCCCCCTGACGGCCGTGGCGACCCGGGGCTCTTCGGACCCGGCAGCGTGACGTGGCGGCTGCACTCCGACCCGGTCGCCGGCGTCGCGGGGCTGCGCGCCCTGCTCCTCCAGGCGCTGCACCCGCTGGCGATGGCGGGCGTCGACCAGCACTCGCGCTTCCGCGAGGACCCGTGGGGCCGGCTGACGACGACGGCCGGGTACGTCGCGACGACGACGTTCGGGACGTCCGCGCAGGCCCGCGCGCTCGGTGCGCGGGTCCGCGCCGTGCACGAGGTGGTGCACGGCACCGACCCGGAGACCGGCCTGCCCTACGCGGCCTCGGACGACCGGCTGCTGCTGTGGGTGCACTGCTGCCTGGTGGACAGCTTCCTGACGACCGCCCGGCGGGCCGGGGCACCGGTCGACGACGCGCAGGCGGACGCCTACGTGCGTGAGCAGGTGCGCGCCGCCGAGCTCGTCGGCGTCCCCACGGACCGCGCCCCGGCCAGCAGGGGCGAGCTCGCCGACGCCATCGACGGCTACCGGCCGGTCCTGCGCTCCAGCCCGGCGGCGCGGGACGCCGTCGCCCGCGTCCTCGTGCCGCCGCTGCCGCCGCTCGTCGCGCTGGCGACGCCCGTGCGTCCGCTCTGGGCGTCCCTCGGGGGGCTGTCGCTGGCGCTGCTGCCGCCCTGGGCGCGTCGCCTGTACGCCCTCCCCTACCTCCCGGTCGTCGGACCGGCCGTGGACGCGGCCGCGACGGCGGCGCTGCGCGGGCTCCGCGGTGGGGTCGGCGGGCTGCAGCGGCTCGTCCCCGCGCTGCGCGAGCCCCCGCCGTTGCAGGACGCGCGACGCCGCCTGCGCGAGGCCGCACGGGACGCCGGCGAGCGCACCGGGCAGACCCCGGCCGACGGCTGACGCGGGCCGACCCGCGGGCACCTCAGCCCCGGACCACCTCGAGCGTCCCCAGCGCCTCGACCGCCTCGAGCACCTCGGGGGCGGTGGTGCGCTCGCCGAGCCGGTTGTCCTTGCCCGCGCCGTGGTAGTCGCTGGAGCCGGTGACCAGGAGGCCGAGGGCCCCCGCGAGGTCGGCGAGGTGACGCACCGCCGGCTCGTCGTGGTCACGGTGGTGCACCTCGAGCCCCACGAGCCCGGCGTCGGCCAGCTCCGCGACGACCTCGTCCGCGACGACGCGGCCCCGCAGCACGGCACGGGGGTGGGCGAAGACGGGCACGCCGCCGGCGGCGCGGACGAGCCGCACCGCCTGCACCGCGTCCGGCGCGTGGTGGCCGACGAAGTACGGCGACCGGGTGGACAGGACGGTGGCGAAGGCGTGGCCGCGGTCGCGCGCGAGGCCCTTGGCGACGAGCGCGTCGGCGACGTGCGGCCGGCCGACCGTCGCGTCGCCGCTCACCTGCTCGAGGACGTCGTCCCACGTGAGCGGCAGGTCGGCGCCGATCCGGGCCACCATCACCTCGGCCCGGTGCAGGCGCGAGGCGCGGGAGAGGTCCAGCTCGGCCCGCAGGCCCGGGGCGAGCGGGTCGTGCAGGTAGGAGAGCAGGTGGATGCTCGTGCCCCCGTGGTGGCAGGAGATCTCCGTGCCGCGCACCAGGGCCACGCCCGTCGACGTCGCGGCGGCGGCGGCCTCGTCCCAGCCGGCCGTCGTGTCGTGGTCGGTGAGGGCGACGACGTCGAGGCCGGCGTCGCGGGCCGACGCGACGACCTCCGCGGGGCTCTGCGTGCCGTCCGACGCCCGCGAGTGGGCGTGGAGGTCGATCATCACCGCGCCAGCCTAGGCCGGGCCTCCCGTCCGCCCCGTCGGCACCGGCCTCGTCGGCGAGGGCCCGGTCGGCGCCGGCGAGGGCCCGGTCGGCGCCGGCGAGGGCTCGGCCGGCGCCGGCGCACCGGGGCCCGGTCCGGGCGGGCCGGACCACCGCACGGGCGGGCCGTGCGGCCCGGCCTCGCCGAGCTCGCGGGGGCCGTGCGGCACGCCGGGGGCACCGGACACCGTGGCGGACAGCACGAACCGGCTCGGGCCGCCGTCGACGGGCCGAGCCGGCTCGAGCGCGAGGTGCACGAGCGGCGCGCCGCCGCCGGCGGCGTCGGCCTCCCGGCCGAGCCGCACCAGGGCGGCGTCCAGGGCGCTCAGCTCCCCGGCGGGGACGTACTGGCGCACGACGGCGTGCCACACCACCGTGACCACCCCGGGGCGCAGCCCGAGCCCTCGGGCCAGCTCCCCGGCGCCGGCACGCCGCAGGGGCACGGGGTGGGCGCGGGCGAGGGCGATCGCCCCCTCGAGGCGGTGGACGCGGTCACGCTGCTCGGGCCAGACGAAGGAGCGCAGGCGCCGCGAGTCCTGCTCGCGCGCGACGTCGAGCGGGGCGACGTCGACGCCCTCGCGGGCGACGACCCGGGTGGGCGGGGGCTCCCGGACCGGTCCCCCGTCCCCCGGACCCGACCAGGGGGCGACGTCCCAGGCCGCGGCCAGCCGGACCGGCGAGCCCGGCGGCCCGCAGGCGCTGCCGTCGTCGCCGACCATCCGCACCCGGTCGGCCTGCAGGAGCAGACCGGCGGAGGCGCCGACGTCCACCAGCCGGACCGGGACAGCACCGCCCTGCCCGGCGGGTCCGGTCCCGGGGAGCCCCCGGCCGACCCCCTCGGCCACCAGGCGGAGGACGCCGCCCCAGAGCGCCGCCGTGCGCCCCACCTCGTTCGTCTGCGGGGCGGCGCCCAGCTCGCGCCGCAGCACCTCGACGTGCTCGGCGACCACCGCGGGCAGCAGGGCGACCGCCGCGGCCGGGTCGCCGCCGGGCCGCGCGTCGGTCGGGTAGCAGCGTCCCAGCGCCGGCGCGTCGCCCGCCAGCACGAGGCGCTGCAGCGCCCCGACCAGGCGCAGCCCCAGGGCGGACGGCCCCGGCTCGCGGCCGTCCCCCGCGAGGACGTCCGCCACCGGGCCGGCGCGCCGCAGGTCCTCCGCGGCCGCCTCGCACAGGGCCGCCGTGAAGGGCGCCCCCAGCGTGCGGCAGGTCCCCGCCTGGCGCTGCAGGTGCTCGAGGACGGCGGCTGCTCCCACGGCCCCATGGTGCGGCAGCGGGGACGTCCGTCGGTGGCACCCTGGACCCATGACGAGCACGTCGAGCAGCCAGGCCACCACGACCACCCCGGCGCCGGCGGCGCAGGACGCGGCGGGCGCGAGCGCCGAGGCGGGCGAGGTCCTGCGCCCCGCCGGGAGCGGGACGCCGAGGACGTCGGCGACGCCGGCCGAGCGGGCGGCCCGGCGCAGCCACCGGCAGCGCCCGACCTCGGAGGCCTTCCGCGCGCTCATGGCCTCGGGCTGGGGCCCTCTCGACGACGGCGCAGGGCACGACGGCGCACGGCACGACGGCGCAAGGGACGACGGGACCGGCCGCCTCGCACCGGCGGCCCCGTACGCCGCGGCGCGGCGCGAGGCCGTCTCCCGCCTGTTCCCCGGCGAGCGGCTCGTGCTGCCGGCCGGACCGCTCAAGACGCGGTCGAACGACACGGACTACCGCTTCCGCGCGTACAGCGCCTTCGTGCACCTGACCGGGCTGGGGGGCGAGCGCGAGCCGGACGCCGTCCTCGTGCTCGACCCGCGCCCCTCCGGCCGAGGGGTGGACGACACGGGGACGGAGGACGCCGACGCCGGCCACGAGGCGGTGCTGCTCTTCCGCCCGCGGACGCCCCGCACCTCCCAGGAGTTCTTCGCGGACTCCCGCTACGGGGAGTTCTGGGTGGGGGCCCGCCCGTCGCTCGCCGACATGGAGGCCGAGCTCGGCCTGACGTGCCGCGACGTCGCCGAGCTCGACGACCTGCTCGCCGCGGGCGGGGCCCCGCTGCGCGTCCTGCCCGACGTCGACCCGGCCCTGACGGCGAGGGTCGCGGAGCTGCGCCGGTCCGCCGGGACGCCCGAGGACGACGCCGCCGAGGCCGACGACGAGCTCGTCGTGGCGCTGTCGGAGCTGCGGCTCGTCAAGGACGAGCACGAGGTGGAGCAGCTCCGCCTGGCCGTCGGGGCGAGCGCGCGCGGCTTCGAGGACGTCGTCCGTTCCCTCCCGCGCGCCCTGGCGCACGAGCGCGGCGAGCGGGTCGTGGAGGGTGCCTTCGCGGCCCGGGCCCGCGAGGACGGCAACGGCGTGGGCTACGAGACGATCGCCGCGGCCGGCGAGCACGCGTGCACGCTGCACTGGACCCGCAACGACGGCCCGGTCCGCCCCGGCCAGCTGGTCCTCCTCGACGCGGGCGTCGAGGTCGACAGCCTCTACACGGCCGACGTGACCCGCACCGTCCCCGTGGACGGCATCTTCACCGAGGTCCAGCGCCGCGTCTACCAGGCGGTCCTGGACGCGGCCGACGCCTCCTTCGCCGTCGCCCGGCCGGGCTCGCGCTTCCGCGACCTGCACGAGGCGGCGATGCGCGTCGTGGCGGCCCGGCTGGAGGAGTGGGGCCTGCTCGGCGTCGGGGTGGAGGAGGCGCTGTCCGAGGACGGCGGCCAGCACCGCCGCTGGATGGTGCACGGCACGTCGCACCACCTCGGGCTCGACGTCCACGACTGCGCCCAGGCCCGGCGCGAGATGTACCTGGACGCGGTGCTCGAGCCCGGGATGGTCTTCACGATCGAGCCCGGCCTGTACTTCAAGGGCGAGGACGAGCTCGTGCCCGCCGAGTACCGCGGCATCGGCGTGCGGATCGAGGACGACGTCCTCGTCACCGCCGACGGCTGCGAGAACCTGTCGGGGATGCTGCCCCGCACCCCGGACGACGTCGAGTCCTGGATGGCCGCGCTGAGGGGCTGAGCCGAGGGGTCCGGACGCGCGACCGCCCGGTCGCCCCGAGGGGCGACCGGGCGGTCCGGCTCGACCTCGGCGTCAGCGGGGGGGACCGGCCTGGTCCGGCTCCCTCGGCCCGTCGACCGCCGTCCCGGCGTCCTCGCCCCGGCCGCCGTCCTGCTGGCCACCGTCGTGCTGGCCGCCGTCGTGCTGCTCGCTCTCCTGCTGCCGCTGGCGGGCGAGCATCTCGCTGTACGTGGGACCGCTGACCCGAGCCGGCGCCTCCTCGGGCGCCGCCCGGCCCGGGGCGGGCGTCACGCCCTGCGCCCCGACGACCGCCCCGGACGGCGACGCCCCCGTGGGGGTGCCCCAGCCGGGACGCGTCAGACCGAGGGCTGCCTCCGGGTTGCGCTGCAGGACCTCGCGGACCGGGCCGGTGTGCTCGCTCGCGCAGAAGATGGCGTAGCGGGAGGCCACGATCTGGCTGACGGAGGTGAAGTCACGGCGTCCGCGCGTCGCGGCGTAGCTGACGAGGCTGAGGATGAGCCCGAACGCACCGCCGATGAGGATCGCGGGCAGGATCGTCACCAGCCCCGCCTCGGGCGGCGCGAACAGGAAGAGCAGGAGTCCGATCAGCAGCCCGATCCAGGCCCCGGAGGCGAAGCCCGCCCCCGCGACCCGGCCGTAGGTGAGCCGGCCCAGGACCCGCTCGACCATGCGCAGGTCGGTGCCGACGATGGTCACGTGCTGGACGGGGAACTCCTCGTCCGAGAGGAAGTCGACCGCGGACTGCGCGGCGGTGTAGCTCTCGTAGGACGCGACCTCCTGACCGGTGGGTGCCGTGGGCACGCCCTGGCGGCCGCGGGCGGAGGACGAGAAGGGGCTGGCCATGCCCGTGATCATCCCTCGCGCCGCGACGGCGCACCACCGCAGCCGGACCCGTGGAGCGATCTCGGGGCCGACGCACAGCCGGGTCCCAGCCGGCGGGCCGACCCGGCGGGAGCCCGCTCAGAGATCCCCGGCGCGGCGGAGCAGCAACGTGAGGACCCAGCCCGGTGCGACCCAGAGCCACAGCGTGGCGATGCGGTAGGTGACGGCCGACAGCAGCGCCGGCTCGGCGGGGACCCCCACCGCCACGAGGCCGCCGGTGATGGCGGCCTCGACGGCGCCCACCCCGCCGGGGGTGGGGAACAGGCTCCCGACCGCCGTGCCGGCGAACAGGACGACGGCCAGCTCGAGCAGCGGGACCGAGGCGCCGTAGGCCGCGACGCTCGCCCCGAGCGCCAGCAGGAAGCCGCCCGTGACGAGGGCGGAGCCGACCAGGGCGAGGACGAGCCGCTCCGGCGCCCGGGCCAGCCCGCGCAGCGCCGCCGCCGCTCCCTGCAGCGGCTCGCGCACCCGGGGGAGCACCCACGAGCGCAGCGGCCGGACGGCCAGGACGACGCCGACGAGCGCCACGAGCACGCCCGCGGTGACGAGCGTCACCGCGCCCGGCAGCAGCCGGACGCCCTCCGCGGTGCGGCCCGAGGCGAGGACGACGCCCGCGAGGACGACCGCGGTGACGACGAGGGACGTCGCCTGCACCGCCACGACGGCGGCGACGGCCGCCGCGGCGCCCGCTCCCCGGCGGGCCATGTGACGGGCGTTGAGGGCCATGCCCCCGAGCCCGGCGGGCCCGAGCAGGTTGACGAAGGTCCCCGCGACCTGGACCGCCAGCGCGGTCAGCGGCCGCAGGGTGACGGGCGAGACCGCCACGACCGTCGTCGCGGCACCGACGAAGGTGAGCAGGGCGCCGCCGAGGACCACGGCGAACCACGCCGGCGACGACGAGGACAGGACCCGGCCGAGGTCGGCGACGGCGAGCTCGGTCGCGAGCAGGGCGAGCGCGACGGCGCCGCCCAGGACCATGACCACCGTGCCGAGGCGCCGACGGCGCCGGTGCCGCACGGCCTCGCCCGCCGACGGCGGGTCGGCGTCGACCCCCTGGCGCCGCACCGGGTCATGGGTCAGGTCGGCGGTCGGGTCGGCGGTCTGGTCGGCGGCCGGGTCGTGGACCGGCTCAGGGACCCGGTGGCGGGCCGGGTCGTCGGCGGGGTAGCCGGGGACACGGGGGCTCACGGGCGCTCCCTCCCCGGACGACGGCACGGATCACGAGCCTAGGCGCGCTCCCCCGCCCGACCGCGCCGCGGACGCGCCGGGCACCGGCGCCGGTGCAGCGGGGCGACCGCGGGGCGGGCCGACGTGCGACCCGCCCCGGCGGCCCCCTGCGTGCCGAGGGGGATCAGAGCCCGTTGCGGCTCTCGCCGGCCTGCTGCGCCGCCTGGACCTCGGACGTCGCACCCGCGCTGGAGACCTGGCCGCCCGCGTTCTCGAGGTGCGCGCGCACGAACCAGTGGAACTGCTCGAGGTCGGTCGAGTGGTCGATGAGCATGTCCTCGGTGATCGGGTCGAGGTCGCCCACCGACTCGATCGCCGCGCGGTAGTCGCTGATCACGCCCTGGTAGACGAGGTCGAGCGCGCCGAGGTGCTCGGTCGTGCCCGCGCGCCCGATGGAGTAGTCGTCCCACGTCCGCTGCCGGACGAGGGCGCCGGGGGTGCCCACGGGGCTGCCCCCCATCGCCGCGATGCGCTCGGCGCAGGCGTCGGCCATCTCGCGGACGGCGTCCACCTGCGGGTCGAGCATCTCGTGCACGCCGATGAAGTTCGGGCCCACGACGTTCCAGTGCACGTGCTTGAGCGTCAGGTGCAGGTCGGTCAGCGCGGTGAGCCGCTCCTGCAGGTTCTTCACCACCTGGGCGCCGGCGTCGGGCGCCATGCCCGGGATCGTGTACTCCACCGTGGGCACGCCGCCGAGGGCGGTCGAGGGGTCCTTCGTGGTCTCGCTGATCGTCATGGCCACGACGCTACGGCCGCCCCCACGCCCCCGCACCCGCGCGTCCCCGCGGCGGGGCCGTGGGGGCGCCCCGGGAGCGGACCGGTGCGGACGAGGGGCGCGGCTACGCTGCGGCGCGTGAGCAGCCCGTCCCGCATCTTCGCCGCGCGGCTGGCCGGGCTCCCCGCCTTCGACCCGATGGGCGACCAGGTCGGGCGGGTGCGCGACGTCGTCAGCGTGCTGCGCGGCGACGGCCGCAGGCTGCGCGCCGTCGGTCTGGTCGTCGAGGTCCCGGGACGCCGGCGTGTCTTCGTCCCCATGACGCGGGTCACCGCCATGGACGCGGGCCAGGTCATCACGACCGGGCTCGTCAACATGCGCCGCTTCGAGCAGCGCAGCGCCGAGGTGCTGCTGCTCGCCGAGGTGCTCGAGCGGCGGGTCGAGCTCCTCGACGGCTCCGGCGAGGCCGTCGTCGAGGACGTCGCGCTCGAGCGGCCCGGCCCGCGCGACTGGGAGGTCACGCGCGCCTTCGTGCGGCGCGGGACACCGGGCGGGCTCGGCTCCCGGCTGCGGGGACGCCGCGGCGAGACGCTGCTCGTCGGCGTCGACGAGGTCCGGGGCCTGCTCGGCGCCCCGACGGACGCCCAGGGCGCGAGCCTGCTCGTCGCCACCTTCGAGGACATGAAGCCGGCCGACATCGCCGAGGCCCTCCACGACCTCTCCGGACGGCGTCGCCTCGAGCTCGCGGCCGAGCTCGACGACGAGCGGCTCGCCGACGTCCTCGCCGAGCTCGGGGAGGACGACCGCGTCGAGGTCGTCACGGGGCTCTCCCCCGACCGCGCGGCCGACGTCCTCGAGGCCATGGACGCCGACGACGCCGCCGACGTCCTCGGCGAGCTCCCGGAGGAGGCCAAGGAGCACCTCCTCCAGCGGATGGAGCCGGACGACGCCGCGGACGTGCGCCGGCTGCTGGCCTACGACGAGGAGACGGCGGGCGGGCTCATGAACCCCGAGCCCGTCCTGCTCGGTCCCGAGGCGAGCGTCGCCGAGGCGCTCGCGCTCGTGCGCCGCAGCGACCTGTCCCCCGCGCTCGCCGCGTCGGTGTACGTCTGCCGGTCGCCGCTCGAGACCCCGACGGGGCGCTACCTGGGGCTCGTCCACATCCAGGCGATGCTGCGGGTGGCCCCGCACGAGCAGCTGGGCGCGATCATGGACGCGGACGTGGACGGCGTCGCGCCGGAGGCGTCCCTCGAGGTCGTGACGCGGCGGCTGGCCACCTACAACCTCGTGTCGGTGCCCGTCACGGACCCCGCCGGGCGGCTCCTCGGCGTCGTGACGGTCGACGACGTGCTCGACCACGTCCTGCCGGAGGACTGGCGCGAGCAGGACGAGCACCAGCTCGCGCGGCAGGGCCCGACCGGCTCCTGACCGCCCCGCCCCGCCCGCAGGACCAGCACGACGGACGCGCCGAGCACGGCCGGCGCGCAGGAGCCCGCCCGAGAGACCACCGCCCACGACGCCCGGCCGCGACGGCCCGGGCCCCCGCCCGGGGAGGAGGACGACATGGCCAGGACCGAGCCGAAGGAGCCCTCTCGCACGGGGCTCCGGCGTACGAGGGCCGACCGCGCCGGGAGCGACCGCGCCGGGAGCGGCGCGCTCCCCCGTCGCCGCACGCCGGGCCTCGACAGCCCCCAGGAGACCCGGCGCCGCGTCGTGCCGCGCCCGAGCATCGACCCCGAGGCCTTCGGGCGGCTGTCGGAGGGCTTCGCGCGCTTCATGGGCACGCCGACCTTCCTGCTCTACATGTCCGGCGTCATCGTCCTGTGGGTCGCGTGGAACACCCTGGCGCCCGGCGGCCTGCGCTTCGACCCCTACGCCTTCCTCTTCCTCACGCTCGTCCTGTCGCTGCAGGCCTCCTACGCGGCCCCGCTGATCCTGCTGGCGCAGAACCGCCAGGACGACCGCGACCGCGTGGCGCTGGAGCAGGACCGGCAGCGCGCCGAGCGCAACCTCGCCGACACCGAGTACCTGGCCCGCGAGGTGGCGGCCCTGCGGATCGCCATGCGCGACGTGGCGACGCGCGACTTCCTGCGCAGCGAGCTCCGCCAGCTCGTCGAGGAGCTCGACGACCGCGACGAACGCGGCGAGGAGCGGGCGGGGGCCCGGGGGCCCCGGCCCCGCCCCGGCGGCCGCTGACGGCCGGGACGACCCCGGGGACGACGCCCGAGCAGGACGTCGGGGCGGCCCGGACGCGCCGCGGACGGCGTCCGGCACCGCGCCTACCCTGGCGGGCATGAGCCCCACCGAGCCCGACGTGCGCGCGGCGCTGACCCGCGTGCTTGACCCCGAGATCCGCCGGCCGATCACCGACCTCGGCATGGTGCGCTCGGTCGTCGTCGACGGCACGGACGTGGCCGTCGAGGTCTCGCTGACGACCGCGGGCTGCCCGATGCGCGAGCAGCTGACCCGCGACGTCGAGCGCGAGGTCTCCGCGGTGGAGGGCGTCACCGCCGTGCGGGTCGCCCTCGGCGTCATGGACGACGCGCAGCGCTCGGCGCTCAAGGACGCCCTGCGCGGCGGCCGGCCCGCGCGCCAGGTGCCCTTCGCGCAGCCCGGCTCGCTGACGCGCGTCGTCGCCGTCGCGTCGGGCAAGGGGGGCGTCGGCAAGTCCAGCGTCACGGTCAACCTCGCGGCCGCGATGGCCGCGGACGGCCTGCGCGTCGGGGTCCTCGACGCCGACGTCCACGGCTTCTCGGTGCCGCGGATGCTGGGCGTCGAGCACCCCCCGACGCGGCTGGACGACATGATCGTGCCGCCCGTCGCGCACGACGTGAAGGTCGTCTCGATCGGGATGTTCACGCAGGGCAACACCCCGGTGGTGTGGCGGGGACCGATGCTCCACCGCACGCTGGAGCAGTTCCTCACCGACGTGCACTGGGGCGACCTCGACGTCCTGCTCCTCGACCTGCCCCCGGGCACCGGGGACATCGCCATCAGCGTCGCCCAGCTGCTGCCCGGCGCCGAGCTCCTCGTCGTCACGACGCCGCAGGCGGCGGCCGCCGAGGTCGCGGAGCGCGCCGGCGCCGTGGCGCGCCAGACGCAGCAGCCCGTCGCCGGCGTCGTGGAGAACATGAGCTGGATGGAGCTGCCGGACGGCTCGCGGGTCGACGTCTTCGGCAGCGGCGGCGGCCGCTCCGTGGTCGAGCGCCTGGAGGCCCTGCTCGGGACACGCGTGCCGCTGCTGGGCCAGGTCCCGCTCGACGTGCGCGTCCGCGAGGGCGGCGACTCCGGCGTCCCCCTCGTGCTGTCGGACCCCTCCTCCCCCGCCGCCGTCGTGCTGCGGGACGTGGCGCGGTCCCTGTCCGGCCCGCGGGGCCTGGCCGGCCGGCCCCTGGGCCTCACCCCGGTGCGCCGCGAGGAGGCCAGGGCGGGCTGACGACGGCGGGGTGACCACGCCGGCCCGACGGCCGACCGACATCGGTCGAGGCCGGCGGATGGAGCCCTAGGTCAGGTCGCCTCGGTGTCGTAGGGCGTCGGGCCGGACGCCCTCGCGCCCGGTCCGCTCCTCCGGCTGCCGGACGGCCGCGTCCCCCGCACCGTGCTCCCGCCGGTCCGCGCGGCCGGCACCGCTGCCGCGCCCAGCGCCGTCCCCGCCCCTGACCCCGAGGCCGCTCCGGCCGCCGCCGCGCCGGCGGCGGGGGTGGTCGGTGCGGTCGCGGCCGGCCCGCCGGGGCTGCGGGGCTTCACCGGCTCGTCCCACGCGTCGGTGAGGGCGTCCCGGACGATGCGGCGGGGGTCGTACTGACGGGGGTCGAGCTTCTTCCAGTCGATGTCCTCGAACTCGGGACCCATCTCCTCCTTGAGGGAGTCCCGGGCGCCCTTGGCGTAGCGCACGCCGTCGCGGACGAGGTCGGCCAGCTGCTGGGTGTAGCGCGGCAGCCGCTGCGGCCCGACGACCACGAGCACGAGGACGAGCAGCACCAGCAGCTCGCCGCCGTTGGGGAAGTTCACCCCGGCAGGGTACGACCCGTGCTCTCGACGTCCTGCGCGAGCGCGGCGTCAGTCGCTCGGCTCGCTCCCGAGGACCACGGGGATCTCGACCGCGTCGCGCCCGCGCTGGACCGTGAGCACGACCTCCTCGCCGGGGGTCCGGGCGCGGATGGCGACGATGAGCTCGTCGGGCGCCGTGACCAGCTGGTCGTCGACCGCCGTGATGACGTCGCCGGCCTCGACGCCCGCCTCGTCGGCGGGCCCCCCGGGGGTGACCGGGGCGCCGGTCGTGGTGGTGCCCTCGGCCACCCGGACCCCCTGCCCCTCGTACGTCCCGTCCAGGGAGACACCGATGACCGGGTAGGTGGCCACGCCGTCCTCGATGAGCTCCGTCGTCGTGCGGACGACCTGGTCGGCGGGGATGGCGAAGCCGAGGCCGATGCTGCCGCCCGCGCCGCCGCCGGCGGACGTCGTCTGCGCGATGGCCGAGTTGACGCCGACGACGGCGCCGGAGAGGTCCACGAGCGGCCCCCCGGAGTTGCCCGGGTTGATGGCGGCGTCGGTCTGCACCGCGTTGATGAAGCCCTGCTCCGCCTGGCTCTCGCCGGCGACCACCGGTCGGTTGAGGGCGCTGACGATGCCGCTCGTGACGGTGCTGGCCAGCCCCAGCGGGGCGCCGATGGCCACGACCGGGTCTCCGACCCGCACGTCGGCGGTGTCGGCGAAGGCGAGCGGGGTGAGGCCCGTGCGGTCGATCCGGAGGACGGCGAGGTCGTAGTCGGACGTCCGGCCGACGACGGTGGCGCTCTCGCGCGTGCCGTCGGACAGCAGGACCCGGATGCGCCCGCCCGCCTCGACGGCGGGGGCGACGACGTGGTTGTTCGTGACGACGTACCCGTCCGGCGAGAGCACGAAGCCCGAGCCGTTGCCGGAGCCCGCGCCGGAGGTGATCTCCACGGAGACCGTGCTCGGCAGGACGGCCTCGGCGACGGCGGCGACCGAGCCCTCCTGCGCCCGGGCGCTCGCCCCTGCTCCGCCCGACCGCTCGACGACGGACACCGACGCGCTGCCGCCGGGGCCCGCGAGCCGCTGGCCCGCGACCCCGCCCACGAGGCCGGTGGCCAGGCACGCCGCGACGAGGAGCAGCACGCGGGGCGAGCGGCGGCGGCGGGCGGTGCGCGGCTCGCCCGTCGACGAGGGCGTCGCGTCGAGCGCCGGGAAGCCGGTGCCGGTGTGGCCGACGAGGGGCCCGGTCGCCGGCGGGGGCACCTCACCTCGCGACGCCGTCACCGGTCCGACGGGCGGGGGGCCGCCGAGCGGGGAGCCCTCGCCCCGGGCGGGCGCGTCCTCGTCGCGCGGAGCCCACGGCGAGGCCGGGGGCGGTGCGACGTCGGACGCGTCGCCGCCGTCGGGGGCTGCGCCCGGCCGGGGGTCCTGGCCGGCGACGTCGTCGTCCCTGCGGCTCGCGGGGCCGGGGCCGTCGTCGGCCCGTCCTGCGGACACGCTCATGCGGGGTTGCCTCCTCGGGCGGTCGCGCCGTCAGCGGTCGCCGCTGCCGTCCCCATCCTCGCCCGTGGCCTGCGCCGTCGCGCACCCGGGGCGGCGTCCCCACCCGGACGCGTCGGCCGCGGGGACCACGGGCAGGTGCCCCGCCGCGGCGGGCGGGACGGGGCGGGGGCGGGGAGGGACGTGCGGACGTGCTGCCCGTCAGCCGGCCTCGGGGGCGCGGTGCGGCAGCGACCGCCGCAGCTGCGCCCGCGCGCGGTGGATCCGGGACCGGACGGTCCCGATCTTCACGCCCAGCGTGCGGGAGATCTCCTCGTAGCTGAGGCCCTCGATGTCGCACAGGACGACGGCGGCGCGAAACTCGGGCGAGAGCTCCAGGAGCGCCGCCTGGACGTCCCGGTCGAGGTTGCCGTGCTCGTAGGCCCGCTCGGGACCGGGGTCGGTGCCGGGCAACCGGTCGGTGGCGTCGTCGGCCAGGGCGTCGAAACGGATGCGCTGCTTGCGGCGGACCTGGTCGAGGAACAGGTTCGTCGTGATCCGGTGCAGCCAGCCCTCGAAGATGCCGGGCGTGTAGGAGGACAGGGAGCGGAAGACGCGGACGAAGACCTCCTGGGTGAGGTCCTCGGCGTCGTGACGGTTCCCGGTGAGGCGGTAGGCCAGGCGGAAGACCCGGGCGGAGTGGTCGCGGACCACCTGGTCCCAGGACGGCGGCGTCCAGGGCTCGGTGCCGGCGGCCACGGGGGACGTGACCGCCGCCGCGCTGCCGGCCGCCGCGCTGCTGCTCGCCGCGCTGCCGGTCGGGGCGTCGGGCGCGCTGCGCGCGGGACCCTCGGCTCGCGTCGTCATGGCCGCAGGGTGCCAGCCGGGCCTGGACGGCACCTGGCAGGGCGGCCACGGAACGGCCGCCACCGTCGGCGGTCCCCCGTCCGGCCCCTCGATCGGGCCCCCGGTCGCCCTGACGCCCGGGCCCGGCGCGAGGGCCCGCCTCCTGCGGCGTCCCGGTAGCCTCGCGGCGCGGTGCGACGACGCCGCCGTCCTGCCGCCGACCGGCAGCCCGAGGAGGTCTCGGGCCGTCTCCTCGGCGAGGGGCGCGGGAGCACCGCGAGGAGACCGCCATCGCCGCCACGTCCGCCGCCAGCCGCAGCTACGCCGAGGACTTCGTCGTCGAGGACGAGGTGCTCGAGCGGGCGCGGGGCCGTGGCCAGGAGCTCGGCTGCTCGCCGGTCGGCCCGGGGACGGGGGCGGCCCTGCGCCTGCTGGCGGCCTCCGCCGGGGCCCGCGCCGTCGTCGAGGTCGGCACGGGCAGCGGCGTCTCGACCCTGTGGCTGCTCGCCGGCATGCCGGCCGACGGGGTGCTCACGACGATCGACGGCGAGCCCGAGCACCAGCGGGCGGCGCGGGAGGCGCTGGCCGAGGCCGGCGTGCGCGGGGGGCGCGTCCGCGTCATCGGCGGCCGGGCGCAGGACGTCCTGCCCCGGCTGACCGACGCCGCCTACGACCTCGTCCTGCTGGACGCCGACCGGCTGGACCTGGACGCCCACCTCGACCAGGCGATGCGCCTGCTGCGTGCGGGCGGCCTGCTCGTCGTCGTCGGCGCGCTCCACCGCGACCGCGTCGCCGACCCCGCGCAGCGCGACGAGGTGACGACGGCCGTGCGCCAGGCCGGCCGCCGGGTCCGCGACGACGAGCGGCTCCTGCCCGCGCTGCTCCCCGTCGGCGACGGGCTGCTCGTCGCCGTCGTGCGCTGACCGGCGCCGACGAGCCCCGCCCGCCGGCGGCCCCCGCCTAGACCGCCCCGTCCTCCAGCCACCGCAGGAGCAGGCGTGCGCCGAAGCCGGTGGCGCCCTTGGTCACCTCGTGCTCGTCCGCGTCCGCGCGACCGGGGCCCGCGATGTCCAGGTGCGCCCAGCGGCGCGAGCCGGTGAACTCGCGCAGGAAGAGCGCGGCGGTCACCGAGCCCGCACCGGGACCGCCCTTCGCGGCGACGTGCCGCAGGTCGGCCACGTCGGAGTCCAGGGCGTAGCGGTAGTCCTCGACGAGCGGCATCCGCCAGACCCGCTCGCCGGTGGCCGCCGACGCGCTCCGCAGCTGCTCCAGCAGCGGCGCGTCGTCGGTGTAGAGCGCGGCGTGCCGCCGGCCGAGCCCGAGCGAGGCGGCGCCCGTGAGCGTCGCGACGTCGACGAGGAGGTCGGGCTCGAGCTCCTCGTCGGCGAGGGCGAGGGCGTCCGCCAGCACCATCCGGCCCTCGGCGTCGGTGTTGGCGATCTCCACCGTCGTGCCCCCGTGCACACGGACGACGTCGCCCGGTCGGTAGGAGGCGCCGCCGAAAGCGTTCTCCGCCAGCGGCAGGAGTGCCGTGACCGGCTGCGCGACCTCCAGCTCGGCCGCCCCGAGCACGGCGGCGAGGACGACCGCGGCCCCGGCCATGTCCGTCTTCATCGGGATCATCGCGTCGCGCGGCTTGATGGACAGGCCGCCCGAGTCGAAGGTGATGCCCTTGCCGACGAGGACGACGTGGCGCCGCGGGGCCGTGCCCGCGGGCGGGCGGTAGCTCACGCTGACCAGGCAGGGCGGGGTGTGCGAGCCGCTGCCGACGGCGAGGATCCCGCCGAAGCCGCGGCGGCGGAGCTCCGCCACCTCGAGGACCTCGACCTCGACGCCGGGGACGCCCGCGGCCATCTCGCGGGCCCGGTCGGCGACCCAGGCCGGGGTCTTCGTCGAGCTCGGCGTCGCCGCGAGGTCACGGGTGCGCCAGGTCGCCCGGGCCGCGACGACGGCGCGGGACAGCGCGGGCCCCTCGTCGGTGCCGAGCAGCTCGACGACCTCGGCGGCCGGTCGCGGGCCCTGCTCCACGCCCGAGCGCGGCGGGTCGTAGGCCGCGAGGAGCAGCCCCTCGCAGAACGAGCGCAGCGAGGCCCCGGGCAGGCCGACCCCGGCCGTCGTCACGACGCGGGACGCCCCGCGGGTGGCGCGCGCGAGTGCCGCACCCGCCCGCCGGAGCGCCGTCGTCGACGCGTCGCCGACGCCGAGCAGCAGCAGGCGCTGCGGGCCGGCCCCGTCGTCGCGCGCCGACGGCAGCGGGACGCCGAGGACCTCGCCGGCGGTGCCGCGGAAGCGCTGCTGCTCGGCGAGGACGGCCGTGTTGAGCCCGAGCCAGACCGCGGCGTCCGCCGTGCCGGGGCGCGGCTGCGGCTCACGCTCCCCCGGCGGCGGGGCGGCGACCGGGACGGCGAGCACGTCCGCCCCGGCGGCGGTGCGGACGTCGCTGCTCGCGACGGGGACCAGGCGGGGCATGCGGGCGACCACGGTTGCGACCCTACCCAGGGGCGACCACCACCACGCCGGGCCGCCGCGCTCCTCGGACCGGCCCCCGGACGCACGACGGCCCCGCCCGGTGCCGGGCGGGGCCGTCGTGGTGGTGCCGTCGTGGTGGTGCTGTCGTGCTCGTGGCCGCGCGGGCCGGGAGCGGGCCGGTCAGCCGACCGCGCCGCCGATCGCGTCGCCGAGGCCCTTGGCCTCGTCGGGCGTCATCTCGACGACGAGGCGCCCGCCGCCCTCGAGGGGCATGCGCAGGACGATGCCGCGGCCCTCCTTGACGACCTCGAGCGGGCCGTCACCTGTCCTCGGCTTCATGGCCGCCATCTGCGGATCCCCTTCCTGGTGGGCGTGATCGCGGACCAGTATCCCGGGAGGAGGCGCAGGAGCGAAACGCGGCTAGCCTCCCGAGGTCGGCCGGTCACCCCGGCGGGCCCTCCCCCTCCTCCCCGGTGGGCCGTGGGCCCCGCTCGCGGCGCACCGTCGGAGGTCGCATGGACGTCGCCGCAGGAGTCGGCGTGGAGCGCACGGGCGCGGTCGCCCGAGTCGTGGTCGGACGCCCCGAGGTCCGCGGGGCGCTGGACTCCGCGGTACGGCGAGGGCTCCTGGCTGCGCTGCGGCGGGTCGCCGACGACGAGGGCGTCCGCTGCGTCGTCCTCACCGGCTCCGGCGGGGCGTTCAGCGCCGGGGCGGACCTGCGCGAGCACGCCGCGGCGCTGGCGCGCCGGGACGAGGGCGAGCGGACCGGCGCCGGGCGGGACGCGGACCCCGGGCTGGACCTGGACCGCGTGGTGGCGGAGGAGTACGCCCCGCTGGCGCTGGTGCTCGCCGAGATGCCGAAGCCCGTCGTCGCCGCCGTGCGCGGGACCGCCGCGGGGGCGGGAGCGGCGCTGGCGCTGGCCTGCGACCTGCGCCTGCTCGCCGCGTCCGCCCGGGTCGACCTCGGCTTCACCCGCGTCGGCCTGTCCCCCGACACCGGCGCCTCCTGGTGGCTGCCGCGGCTCGTCGGGCAGGGGCGGGCCCGCGACCTCCTCCTGCTCCCCCGGCCCGTCGGCGCGCAGGAGTGCGTCCGCATCGGCCTGGCCACCGAGGCCGTGGCCGACGACGCGCTCGACGCCCGGGTCGAGGAGGTGGCGCAGCTGCTGGCCGCGGGCCCCACGGCCGCCTACGCCGCGACGCGGCGGGCGCTGGCCTTCTCCGCCACCCACGACCTGCCGACCTCGCTGGCGCACGAGGGCGCGCTCGTCGCCGAGGTCGGGCGCCGCCCCGAGCACCGCCGAGCCGTCGAGGCCTTCCTGCACCGGCGGCGCTGACGGCGCTGTGACGATCAGCCGGCGGCGGCTCCGCGCACCCAGCAGCCGGCGAGGTGGTCGTCGACGAGGCCGACCGCCTGCATCGTCGCGTACGCCGTGGTCGGGCCGACGAAGACGAGGCCGGCCCGCTTGAGGTCCCGCGCGAGCGCCGACGACGCCGGCGTCGAGGACGGCACGTCGGCGGTCGTCCGCGGGACGGGGTGCTCGCCGGACCGGGGCGCCGCGGTCCGCAGGAGCGCCTCGAGCCCGCCGCCCTCCCGCAGGGCGACGACGGCGCGGGCGTTGGCGACCACGGCGTCCACCTTGGCGCGGTTGCGGACGATGCCGGCGTCGGCGAGCAGGCGCGCCCGGTCGTCCGGGCCGAAGGCGGCGACCGCCTCGGGGTCGAAGCCGGCGAAGGCGGACCGGAACGCCGGGCGCTTGCGCAGCACCGTCAGCCACGACAGGCCGGACTGGAAGGCCTCGAGGCTGAGCCGTTCGAAGAGCGCCGCCTCGCCCGTGACCGGTCGGCCCCACTCCTCGTCGTGGTACCGCCGGTAGTCGGCCGGCGCGTCGCCCCAGGGGCACCGCCCGCGGCCGTCGTCCCCGACCACCGGGCCGACGCCCACCGAGGAGGCCGGGGGCACGGCGGACGGGGCGTCCGGCGTCACGGCTCGAGAGGCTCGGGCGTGGCCGCCTCCACGCGGCGGACCATGTCCGTGACGACCGCGCGCAGGCCCCACCACGCCGGGACGCGCAGGAGCGGGGTCAGCGGCCTGGTCAGCGCCACGGGGGCGACCTCGACGTCCTCGCCCCACACGAGCGTGCACGAGCCCGCGGTGAGGGGCTCGACCCGCAGCGCGGCGGTGCCGAGCACGACGGAGCCGCGCTTGGCGAGCACCGCGACCCCGGCCCGCGCGCCGTCGGCCGGTGCACCCGCGGTCGGCTCCTGCCAGCGGACGACGTCCATCGGGTCGTCGAAGCCGGCGCCGAGGACGGCGGTGCGGCCGACGAACGAGTCGTGCGGTCCCCCCGTGCGCCGGGTGGTCGAGACCCGGGTGAGGGGGATCGACGCGCTCTGCCACGGCCAGTCGGTGACGTGCCGCCACACGACCGGGGCGCTGCGGCGCACGCGCGCCTCGACGACGACGCGCATCAGCGACCGGTCCCCGGCTCGGACGCGGCGCCGGCGGTCCCGGCCGGTCGCCCGCCGGGGTCGCTCGCCGAGACGCCCCGGTCGTCTCCCGGCACGTCCTGCGGCGCGTCCCGGGCGAGCGGGGCGTCCCCCGCCGGCGCCCGCCAGGGCGGGTCGACCGGCGCGGCGGAGCGCAGCAGCGCCTCGAGCTCGGCGAGGCGTGCGTCGCGCTCGGCGACCTCGTCGCGCACGCGGTCCAGGGCGGCGTCCACCTCGTCCATGCGGTAGCCGCGCAGCCCGAGGGAGAACCGGACGCGGTCGATGTCCTCGGCGGCCAGGGGCCCGTCGGGCAGCGCCCTCAGCGGCCGGCTCGTCGTGGGCTCCTCCAGCCCGCCGACCAGCCGGCCGGTACCCACGGCCACGGCGGCGCCGGCCACGACGACCGCGACGAGCAGCAGGACGAGGCTCACGGCTCGATGCTGCCAGACACCGTGCTCCCGGACGCCGTGCTCCCCGACCCCGTGCTGCCTGACCTGGTGCTGCCGGACCCGACGACCGCCCCGGGGGGCGCAGCGTCGGCGGGGGCCGTGGTCAGCCACGTGCGCAGCACGTGCGCGACCCGGTGCAGGTCGGCGACGGGGCAGTGCTCGTCGTCGGCGTGCGCCAGCAGCGGGTCGCCGGGGCCGAGGTTGACGGCCGGGACCCCGAGGGCGCTGAAGCGGGCGACGTCGGTCCAGCCGAGCTTCGCCCGCGGCTGCTCGCCCGTGGCGGCGACGACGTCCGCGGCGGCGGGGCGGTCCAGGCCGGGCCGGGCTCCCTCGGCGCCGTCGGTGCGGTGCACCTCGTAGCCGGCCAGCAGCACGCGGAGGTCCGCCTCCGCCTGCGCGAGGCTCCGGTCGGGGGCGAAGCGGTGGTTGAGGGTGACGACGCAGCGGTCGGGGACGACGTTGCCGGCCGTGCCGCCGCGGATGCCGACCGCCTGCAGGCTCTGCCGGAAGACCAGGCCGTCGACCTCCCGCTCCCCCGCGTCGTGGGCGGCGAGCAGCGCGAGCAGCGGCGCGGCGGCGTGGACGGCGTTGACGCCGCGCCACGGCCGGGCGGAGTGCGCGGGCACGCCGGTGAGGACGACGTCGACGCGGAGCGTCCCGTTGCAGCCGCCCTCGACGGCGGCGGACGTCGGCTCGCCGAGCACGGCGACGTCGCCCGCCAGCCAGTCGGGGTGCCGCGCGGCGAGACGGCCGAGACCGTTGAGCTCCGCCTCGACCTCCTCGTGGTCGTAGAAGACCCAGGTCACGTCGCGGGTGGGCTCGGTCAGCGCGGCGGCGAGCGAGAGTGCCACCGTCACACCGCCCTTCATGTCGCTCGTGCCGCGGCCGTGGACGACCTCGTCCGCCCCCGAGCCCGTCCGCCACGTCGGGAGGTTCGGGCTGCCGTCGGCGCGGCGGCCGAGCGGGACGGTGTCGAGGTGGCCGGCGACGACGACGCGTGAGGGCCGGCCCAGGCGGGTGCGGGCGACGACGGCGTCGCCGTCGCGCAGCACCTCGAGGTGCGCGCACGCCGACAGCGCGGCCTCCACGGCGTCCGCCAGACGGGTCTCGTCCCCGCTGACGGACTCGACGTCGCAGACGGCCTGGAGCAGGTCCGGCAGGTCGGCCGCGAGGTCCAGCACGGCGGGCTCCGAGGAGGAGGTCGTCATGCCCGGGAGGGTAGGCCGGTGGCGGCGGCCGGCCCTGGCAACGGCCCTCGCGGCGGACGGTGCGACGCACCCGCGGCGCCCGGGCGCCCCGACGCACGCAGGTAGCCTCGGGCGCATGACGGACGCCCCCGCCGAGCAGGCCGCCCGTACCTCCGACGCGCCGTCCGGCGAGGACGGCCGCAGCCGCCGGGCGTGGGGCTACGGCCTCGCGACGAGCACCCGCGGCGGCGCGGTCCTCGACACCTGGTACCCGTCGCCGGCGCTAGGCGACCCGGGCGAGGACGCCGGCCCCTTCGCCGTGCCGGCCGACCTCGCGGCGCTCGAGGGCGAGGACCCTCGCCGCGACGTCCGCACGCACGTCGTGCGGACCGTCGTCGACCTCGACGCCCCGCCCGCCGACGTCCCCGACGCCTACCTGCGCCTGCACCTGCTCTCCCACCGTCTCGTGCGCCCCCACGGGGTCGACCTGACGGGCCTGTTCGGCGTGCTGCCGAACGTCGTGTGGACCTCCGTCGGCCCCTGCCCCGTCGACGGCTTCGAGGAGCTCCGCGGGCGGGTGCTCCGCGCGCGCGGGGACCGGCTGGTCGTGCTCGGCGTCGACAAGTTCCCCCGCATGACCGACTACGTGCTCCCCAGCGGCGTCCGCGTCGCCGACGCCTCGCGGGTGCGCCTCGGTGCGCACCTCGCGCCCGGCACGACCGTGATGCACGAGGGCTTCGTCAACTTCAACGCGGGCACGCTCGGCAGCTCCATGGTCGAGGGCCGCATCAGCGCGGGCGTCGTCGTCGGCGACGGCTCCGACGTGGGGGGCGGCTCCTCGATCATGGGCACGCTGTCCGGCGGCGGGACCGAGGTCGTCTCCGTGGGCGAGCGCTGCCTCGTCGGCGCCAACGCGGGCATCGGCATCTCCCTCGGCGACGACTGCGTCGTCGAGGCCGGGCTCTACGTCACGGCCGGCACGAAGGTCTCCGTGCTCGACCCCGAGACCCGCGAGGTCCGGCGCGTCGTCAAGGCGAAGGAGCTCTCGGGCACGGACGGCGTCCAGCTGTGGCGCAACTCGACCACCGGCGCCGTGGAGGCGCGGGCCCGCAGCGGCTCCTGGGGCGCGCTCAACGCCGCGCTGCACGCCAACTGACCCCGCTGCCCCACGCCCCGACCCGCCACCCCATGCCCCCCTCCCCGGCCGCGCGCCGCCCCGCGTCCGACGAGCGGCGTCGGCGCCTGCGCCGCACCGGGGTCGTCTCGGCCGTGGCGCTCGGCCTGGTGGCGACGGCGGTCGTCGTGGCGGTCCACGAGGGCGAGGTCCCGGGGGTGAGCGCCCGGTGCACGGCGACCGCCGACGGCGACGAGCACTCGCTGACCGCCGACCGGGCGGCCGTCGCGGCCCTCATCGCCGCGCGGGCGCGGGCGCGGGGCCTGCCCGCCCGGGCGGCGACCATCGGCATCGCGACGGCCATCCAGGAGTCCGGGCTGCGCAACCTCGACCACGGCGACCGCGACTCCCTCGGCCTCTTCCAGCAGCGCCCCTCGCAGGGCTGGGGCACGCCCGCGCAGCTGCAGGACGAGCTGTACGCCACCGACGCCTTCTTCGACGGCCTCGTCGAGGTCGAGGGCTACGAGGCCCTGGAGATCACCGACGCCGCGCAGCGGGTGCAACGGTCGGGCTTCCCGACCGCCTACGCCGACCACGAGCCCGAGGCGCGCGTCCTGGCCTCGGCGCTGACGGGCTTCTCGCCCGCCTCGCTCGTCTGCCGGCTCCCGCGCGTGCCCGCGACGGGCGAGCCGCAGACCCCCGGCGAGGACGGTCTCGCCCCGCGCGCCCGCACGGTCGTCGACGAGGCCGCGGCGCAGCTCGACGACGACGGCCTCACGGTGGTGGACGGCTCCGGGGGCACCGTCCTCGAGCGCACCTACGGCGACGGCGAGGACGCCACCCGCGCGGGCTGGGCGCTGGCGCAGTGGGCCGTCGCGCGCGCCGTCGGCACCGACGTCGTCGAGGTCGCCACCGACGGCCGCCGCTGGTCGCGCGGCGAGAGCGCGTGGGTGGAGGACGCCTCCGCGCCCGGCGCCGGAGGCGTGCGCATCACGGTCGCGGGCTGAGACCGCAGACGCCCGGCGGAGCCCGGAGCCGCGAGGTGCACGCGTCCTGCGCCCGCGCTGGATCCGCATGGTGGAGCCCCGCGGGCGCGCCCTTCGCCGCACGACGTCCCCTCGTCGGGACGGGCATCCGGACGGGTCTGCCGGGACGTCGCTCTGGAGACGCCGTCTCAGCGGCGCCTTGAGCCGCACCGTTGCCGGTGAGGGGTCGGCTGCTGGGACGGCGGCCGGAGGACGTCCCGGACGGTCGCGACATCGAGGTTGCAGTCACCGCGGACGCCGTCCGTGACGGCAACCTCGATGTCGTCGCCGAGATGGAGGTTGTCGTCATGAAAGTGCTTCGCGCGTGACCACAGGCTCCATCTCGCGCTGAGCGCGAGAGTGGAGGAGGGGCGCGACCCGTCCCTGTCGCCACCCGGTACGACGGCCTGTCCGCACATCGATCGACAGCGACACAAGATCACGACGGGCGCCCGCGCCCCGGCTTGGGCGCCGCGGTGCTCCGGCAGTCGGTCGTCTGCTGGGACGACCAGTCAGCCGCGTCGAGGACTTCTTCACGAGCCGTACATCCTGATCGAGTCGGCGAGTGGGGCTCGAGGGAACTCTGGTGCCGGTCCCGGGCACTAGGGGGTGTGAGCACGATGGAAGGTCCACCAGACCGGCAGCTGTGGCAGCGGGCATCCGCGGGCGACGGTGACGCCTTCGGAGTCCTCTTCGACCGCCACCACGAGGCGGTGCGTGCGTACTGCGCTCGGCGGACGGGGTCCTTGGACGCCGCCGACGACATGGTCTCGATCACCTTTCTGGAGGCGTGGCGACGTCGCTCGGACGTCGAGCTTGTCCACGACAGCGTGCTGCCGTGGTTGTACGGCGTCGCCGGCAACACCGTCCGTCGCCGGACGCGCACGGCGATGCGTCATCGTCGGCTGCTGGACCGCCTGCCGCAGGAGAACGTGACGCCGGACCACGCCAAGGACGTCGCGACCCGCCTGGACGACACCCGAGAGCTGGAGCGGGTGACCGCCGCGCTGATCCGGCTCCGGCGCATCGACCAAGAAGTTCTCGTGCTGTGCCTGTGGCAGGGCCTGGACTACGCCTCGGCCGCCGTCGCCTTGGGCGTGCCCGTCGGAACGGTCCGCTCACGCCTGTCGAGAGCACGCACCCGCCTCGGCGACGCGACCGCCCTGATGGCGCCACCCCACCCCGACCCCCCGTCTCGTCCGCATGGGGACTCTCGAGCGACTCGCTCGAGCACGCCCACCGCGACGGCGACCCCGACGACTCCCATGACCTGGCAGGAGCAGCCGTGAAGACCACCCTGTCCTCCCCGATGCCCGACGCCCGACGCCAGGCGACCCGCTCGATGCTCGTCGGCCACATCACCGCGACCGGCGCCGCCCCGTCGGCAGTCGCCGCCACCCGCAGTGCGTGGGGCCGGCCCGCCCGGATCGGACTGGTGGCCGCGTCCGCAGCGGCGGTCGCCGGCGTGACCGCGGTCGCGGTCATCGCCGGCCCCGGCGCCGAGCCCGCCTACGCCTCGTGGACGGCCGTCCCGCAGACCTCGACAGGCACTAGCACCCCGCCGGCTGACGGCGACCTGCAGGCGTGGGCCTCTCAGTGCACCGACCTGGGCGTCGGGGGGGTGTCGGTGGAAGGACTCGAGGACTCCGGCGACGCCGACCGGCGCAGCGTGCTGGTCGACCGCCGCGGCGAGGTGACCTACTGCGTCGACGTGGCCCTCGGCAGCGGCACCGAGGCCGACCCGCTGGTGTCGCTGAGCGGATTGCGCGCCGACGGCCTCAGCACGATGGCCACCACGGTCACCTCCGAGCCCTACGACCTGCCGAGCGGCGGGGAGGTCCTCGTCCTAGGCGGTGACACGACCACACCGCCTGCCGCGCCCGTCGAGGAGGGCGTGACCTCCCTAGAGGTCTTCCAGCTCTACGGCCTCGCTGGCGACGACGTCACCGGTATCGACATCGTCTTGACCAACGGCCTACGCATCACCACCACGCTGACCGATGGCATTTGGGGAGCCTGGTGGCCCAGCGACAAGGGCGACCCCACCGGCGTCCGACTCGACCTGCACACCAGCGACGGGCAGACCGCCACCGTGGACGCAGCGGCCTTAATGCTGCAGCCATGAGCGGACCACCCGCTCGGGAGGTCGCGAGCCGCGGCCTGTGGTGACTAGAGCCGTGCTCGTATGGCGATCGTCAATCGGTCGCGTCCTCCGGCGTCACGGATGTCCGTGCGGTCGACGCGGTGCGCGCGAAGGTGACGCTGCGTTCGATGACCTCGTCCGTCTGCTGGTGGGTCCAGGCGCTGTGCGGCAGACCGGTCCAGGTGTCGACGACGTGGTGGTCGCGGGCGGCCGCCTCGATGGCGTGCCGGTTGGCGTCGTCGACGAGGGCGTCCTGGGTGCACTGCACGACGTAGGCCGGGCACGCGACCCGGCGCCGGCACGCGGCGATGTCCGCCTCGCGGGCTTCGAGCCAGTAACGACCACGGACGAGCTGCCCGGCTTCTTCGAGGAGGTCGTCCGGGCCGACGTCCAAGGGGTCGGTGTTCGGGTCGGGCACCCACGCGACCAGCCCGCTCACAGCCGGCCGCTGGGAGGCGACGACGATGGCGGCCGACGCGCCCATGCTCTGCCCGAACAGGACCACGCGGCGGCCGCGGTCGAGCTCGGCGTCGACCAGTTCGGTGATGGTGGCGCACCAGTCGGTGAAGGAGGACTCCTCGTACTCGCCCGCGGAGTTACCGCTGCCGTATTGGTCGAAACGCAGGGAGGAGATGCCGCAGTCGGCCAGGCGACGTGCGACGCGCACGAAGGCGCGCTGCGGTCCGGTCGAGGAGCTGACGAACCCGTGGCAGAAGACCACGACGTCCTCGCCGCCGGTCTCGTGCACCGCGACGAACAAGCGGTGCCCGTTCACGACCCGCCACTCCGACGTCTCCACCATGGACACCAGCCTTCCGGATGAGGATCGTCTGCGGACACTGGGCGCTGGTGCCGCGTCAGGGGCGGGTGCCGGTCGAGGAGCTGGCTGGCGGCTCCGCTCGACACGGCGACGCAGGGGCGTCGGGGTCCTCGTGTTCGATCTCGTACTCGCACTCTCCGCAGTTCGGTCCGTCGAGGCCGTGCTCGAGCCAGACGTGGTGGCACGCCGGGCAGGTCTCTTCGGATTCGGTGCGGTGGAGGAGGGCGGCGGCGCGGCGTCTCAGTCCACTGATGACGAAGTAGCTGGCCAGGGCGATGAGGGTGACGTCGACGAGAACCCAGGGGAGCTCGCGCTGGCCGGTGACCACGTCCTCGAGTCGGAAGACCGCGAGGACGACGATCACCGCCTTCCAGATCTGATCCTTACGGTGCCGGTGCTCCCGAGCGGACAGCAAGAGGTCTTTCGGCGAGCTCACCGACGCAGTGTGAATGGCGGAGGGTCGTCGAGCATGACGATCGCGCGGGGACGACGGGGCCGTCACCTACCCGCGTCGTGCGTCGGCCGGTTCCGCCCTGCGCGCGCCAGTGGTAGCCCGGCCGCCACGTCCCAGTCGACGATCGGATGTGGGACGGCCGGGCGGCGCCGTCGTCGACGTCCTCGAGCCGGCGAGGCTCGCCGGCAGGCGGTTGCCTGCTGGGACGTACGAGAACGGGCCGATCACCGTCACTAGTCACCCGTGCGGGCGGCCCGGGCCGCGGAAGGTGGCGACCATTGCGCCCAACGCCTACCGTTGGTCCATGGTTGAGCCGGAAGCTCGCACGACGGCCCAGCAGGTGAAGCTCCGGGTTCCGGGGGCCCGGCAGGTCGAGGTCGACCTGGCCCCCGATCGCGAGGGGCGCTACAGGCTCCCGAGGGGCATGCGCGTCACGTCGGCGGCGCAGGCGAAGTACCACGTGAGGAAGATCGGCCGGCGCGGCAGGGCTTCCGTCGACTTCAAGGTCGAAGGAACGGCGCCGTACAGCACCCCGGCCGTAGCCGGCCGCCTGATCGACCTGCTCGGCAACAACACCGTCGCCGAGCTGCTCGGCGTGGCCAAGGACCGTCCTGGCCGGTGGGTACGTGGTCAGGGTGTCGAGGCGGCCAACCGCGCCGCGCTGGCTGACCTCGAGTCCCTGGTCGGCCAGCTCCTCGCTGCCTTCACCCCCGAGCAAGCCGCGCTGTGGCTGACGGGTGACAACGCGCACCTCGGCGCCCGGCCCATCGACGTGTTCCGGCTGCAGGGCAGCGCCCCGGTGGTGGCGGCTATCGCCGCTCGTGAGCAGGGCGCCTTCTCCTGATGGACGTGTGGCGGGTGTGCGTGTGGCTGCCAGGGCAGGTCGATCCCAGCAGCAACGGCCACCCGACCTACGTGTGGCCGCGACAGGGCCAGGGACGGGTGGACGATCCCGAGCACGAGTACCTGGTGCTCTACCTCAGCGACTCCCCGGCGGGCGCGGTCGCCGAGTACCTGGGGGACTACCCGCGCTGGACTCCAGCGGTGCTCCAGCCGCCACCGGCGGCTCCTCCCAGGAGTTCGGTCGCCTTGGCCCGCTTCGAGCTGAGCCAGCCAGTGCTCGACCTGGACGACCCGGAGGTGCTCAGCGAGTGGAACCTGCGGCCCAGCGAGGTGGTGACCCGCGATCGGCAGGTCACCCAGCAGTGGGCTCGGGCGATCTACGACACCCAGGACTACGCAGGAGTCGCTTGGTGGTCCCACCGAGAGCCTCGATGGGCGAGCCTGGGTCTGTGGGACATCAGCGAGGTCCGCTGGAGCGGGCAGGCGGAGGAACTCACGCTCGACCATCCCGCACTGCTCGAAGCCAGTGACGTCCTGCGGCGTCCGATAGAACCGTGACACCTGGGCAGTCGACAGCGCTTCGACCTCCGCGGTCACGGCTGGAGGATGGTGTGCGGGACTGCCACGGGGAGCGGGCGGTACTCGCGTCGAGGCGCCGCGGCTGCGCCGCCAGGGCGTCGCCTACCGGGACGAGCCGGGCTCGTCGTCCCGGCTGTCGCTGGCCGTGCGGCGGGTCCGGCTAGCAGCCGTAGCCAGAGGGGTGCCGGACTGCGCCCGAGGGGGAAACGACGGCCCGCTCGGGGTGGTCCAGGTCCTGCACCGGGTGCTCACCGCTCGGGCCGACGAGCGGTTCGTCGGGGTCGACGAGCAGGTGCATGCCGGCACGCACCTCGACCCCGGGCAGGACGTGGAAGCGCTCGTACGGCTCGGGGCCCCGCAGACTGAGCAGGAGGTCGACGGCCGCTGGGACGTCGTCGACGGCCACGGCCGCGTCCCGCTCGTCGTCCTCGGGCCGGATGCGGTCGCGCCACGCCTGCCGGGCCTCGCCCATCAGGGCCTCGACGTCGACCACGGCGAGGTCGAAGCGGCTCAGGACGCTGACCTCGGCCTGCGCCGGCAGCCGCGGCTCGGGGGGGTCGTCGACGGCGTCCAGGTCGCCGTACATCTCGGGGTCGAAGTCGCCGGCGGGGAAGACGAAGTACCCGGAGCGTTCCGCGACCCGCTCGTTCCACCTGGTGGCCGCCGCGAGCACGTCGGCGCGGAGCCGCACCAGCAAGGGGATCTCGGCCGAGCCGCCGTGCATGCTGCCCACCTCGCCGGTGAAGCCCTGCAGCACGGACACCAGCTCGTCGGTCGCCGCTTGCAGGTGCTTCGCGCTCTCCGCGGACCACGCCACGGGGTCGTCACTGCTCACGGCCGCAGATGATCCTCGCCAGCACCCAGCCGGTGTGCTCGAACCTCGGGCATCACTCGTCCGCTCAGCAGTCGTCAGCGGGATGCGCGCGCAGACGTCAGGAGGTCCGTGCCGGTGACGTCGTCGGCGTCGAGCAACCACGAGGAGGACTACGCCGACAGCGACCAGGAGGGCGAGTGCACCGCCGGTGATCGCTTCGCTGAGGTGGGGGATCACCACCTCGATGGGCTCGTTCGGGTTGAGCAGGGCGGCAGCGTGCACGATCACAGCGTCGCGGGCCGTGCGCCCGACTCCAACGTCATACGGAAACATCCACCCCTTCGACATCCAGAAGCCTTCGGCGCGCCCGGATGGCGATCGGTCTGCGGGAAGGTCGCCGCCCTCGTCGTTGTCCCTTCTACAGCTGCGCCAGGGCCGGTAGCCGATTGGCTCAGCTGAGTCGTCGTCGGCTGGTGAGAGCGAGCAGTAGCAGGCAGGTGTTGACGGTGGTGAGGAGGGCAAAGCCGCCGCGGGCGCCGGTGGTGTCGATGAGGATGCCGGCCAGTGCTCCTGCTGCGGCGCTGCCGGCGGCGCTGGCGGAGTTGGCCCACGTCAGCGCTTGGGTCAGGACCGCCCGGGCCAGGCCAGCTTCGGTCAGGACGGTCAGCTGCACGATGACCACCGGCACCACGAGGCTGGTCAGGGCGATGCAGGCGCCGAGGACGATCAGCCGCGGCACCAGGGGGGCGTCGTGGTCGTCGAGGCCGCTGACGGCGGCCGCGCCGGCGCAGCCGAGGACCATGACCGCGGCAGCGCAGCAGAGCTGGACGACGGGCGGCGCCTGCCAGTGCCGCAGGCCGTACGCCCAGGCCCCGACCAGGCCCGCGGCGCTGGAAACCCCGATAAGGCCCGTGGCCATCGCTGCGCTGCCCTGCTCGGTGGCCCAGGCAGTCATCGACAGCGTCACCGCACCGAAGTGCAACCCCAGCACCCCGGTGAGGGTGACCAGAACCGCGAAGCGAGCACTGCGCAGACCGTGGCCGGCGGCGTGCTCGCTGCGCTGACATCCACCGGGCCTCGGGCCGGTGGTCGGCGTCACGACGGGGGGCGCGGTGCGGGACTGGAGCGCCAACGCCGAGCCGCCGCCGACGACCACGACGACCGCACCTGCCGTGCCGGCCCACGCAGACCCGGTGGTCGCGGCCACGCTGACCAGGACCGGGCCGAGGAGGAAGGCAACCGCGTTGGCCAGGGACTCCAGGGCGAAGGCGCGCGGCAGCCACCCGCGGCGGTCGCCCAGCAGGGCGGCCCACCTGGCCGTGGACAGCGCCCCGAGCTGGGGGGTGCTGGCGCCGGCGACCGCGCCGGCCAGGACCAGGACGGCCACGGGCGACCCCGTGAGCACGGCGGCCACCGTCGCCACCACGGCTGCGGCGTGCACGGTGAGGACCCAGGGCAGGACGCGGGTCTGCCCCCACCGGTCGATCAGTCGCGCGACCTGCGGGCCGATGAGTGCCTCGGCGGCGGCGAAGGCGCCCACGACGAGGCCCGCGACGGCGAAGGCGCCACCAGTCCCGGTGATGAGCCAGATCAAGCCCAGACCGGTGGCAGCCACACCGACCCGACCACTGTTCGCGGCGAAGAAGAACCCGGCCGCACCAGGCAGGGCCAGCAGCACGCGGTATAAACCGTCGCCCTGCACGGCAGGGGAAGGGGACGAGTCAGAGCTCGGGGATGTCGTCGACACGGGCGGAGGCCTCTCGCGGCCCTGCCAGACGCGGTGGTCCACCGGCGCTCGCGGCGCTGGGACTCACGTCAGAAGTGACCACGGCGACGACGCTGACGACGCAGCGGACGGCACGCAGGCTTCCCTGGCCGGGCGGTCTCGATGCGGCCAGGCAGACACCTGACACCAGGAGCATGCCACCTCACCGCGAGCAGCAGAAGCCAACTGCAACCAGCGTCCCCACTTCCCCCGACGTCGCTGATCCGGTTGAGGATCCCTTGTGACGCGACGTCTCGGGGCACGGAGGGCGGCCCGGCTCAGCGCTGGTACGCGTCGCGGCGGTGCGCGACGTCCAGGACCGTGACCGTGCGATGCAGGTCGTCGATCCGGTAGAGGACGCGGTAGGTGCCGCGGCGGGCGCCGTGTCGGTCGTGCAGTGGTGCGCGCACCTGCTTGCCGACCCGGTGGGGGTCGTCCAGCAGTGGGCCGACGATGAACTCGTAGGCGGCGAAGGCCGGTGCCTCGGGCAGGACGTCGGTCAGCTGCCGTCGGGCTGTCGGGGTGATGACGAGGGAGAAGCGCTCGTCCTCGTCCTCGGACGGCGAGGTCACCGGGGCGGGGCGTCTCGGCGGCTGCGCATGGCGGCGGCCAGGTCGGCCTCGGACTCCTCGAGACCTGCGGCGAGCTCGGCGTCGGAGGCGGCCAGGCGCGTGACGACGTCGCTGTCGGACAGGACGGCGATCGTCTCCTCGAGCGCGTCGAGGTGGAGTGCACTCCTCGGGTCACGTGCTGGGGCGCGGAGGTCAGTGCGGCGACGTGGGGCGGCGGGCGCTGAGCTGCCGCCAGCTGCCGCCGGTGAGGGGGGCGAGGGCGACCAGGACGTAGGCGACGCCGATGACGGCGTACAGCAGCCGCAGGTCGAGGGCGTCGGCGGCGACGCCGGCGAGCAGGGAGCCGACGGGCATGCCGACCCAGGCGATGGAGACCATGAGGGTCTGGACGCGGGCGAGCATCCGCTGGGGCGCGAGTTCTAGGCGCAGCGTCCCGATGAGGGGGTTGAGCATCCCGGCGGCCAGACCGGTCGCGACGGCGACGGCCACGAGCGGGATGGTCTGGGCGCCGAGGGCGAAGGCGGCGGACAGGGGTCCGCCGGTGAGGACGAAGGCGCCGACGAAGAGGGTGCGGCGGGGTAGGCGGTGGCCCCAGGCGCTGAAGAGAGCGGCGCCCGCGACGGATCCGCCGGCCAGCGCGCCGCTGATGAGGCCGGCGGCGGTGGCACCGCCCAGCTCCTGCAGGGCGTACAGGGGGAGCAGGACGGTGAGGCGGGCGGTGTCGAAGGCGTTGAGCACGAGGACGACGAGGGCGATGTTCCGCAGCAGGGGTGTCGTGAGCACGAAGCGGGCGCCGTCGGCGAGCTGGCGCCAGTAGCCGGCGCCGTCCTCCTCCTCTGCCTCCTCCGCCTCCTGCGCCTGGTCGCCCTCGTGGTCCGCGGCGGGGACGGTGCGGGGGACCAGGGCGGTGACGAGCAGCGCGGAGACGGCGAAGAAGGCGGCGTCGACGAAGAAGGCCTGTGCGGGGCCGACGAGCGCCACGAGGACCCCGCCGAGGGGTGCGGCGGCGAGCATGGCGGTGCGCTCGGCCCCGGAGACGAGTCCGACGGCCCGTTCGAGGGGAACGTCCGAGGAGCGCGCCAGGCTCGGGAGCAGGACGGTGCGGGCGGTCTGGCCGGGGGTGTCGAACAGGCCGCTGGCGACCAGGAGGGCGAGCAGGCCCCACAGGGGCAGATGGTCGGTGGAGCCGAGGACGGCGATCGCGAGGACGGTCAGGCCGCTGACGACGTCGGCGGCGATGCTGGAGCGGCGGTAGCCGATGCGGTCCACGAGCACGCCGGTCAGGGGACCGCCGAGCACGACGGGCAGCGTCGCCGCGGTGGTGGCCAGGCCGACGTCGGTGGCGGACCCGCCGATCGCGCGGACGTAGAACGGGGTGGCGAAGATCGTGATGGTGTTGCCGGCCTGGGCCATGGTGTGGGCGACCGCCAGGCCCCCGAGGGCCAGCCGCGGGCGCCGCACCGGTGGCGCCGCCGGCGCGCTCACGACCGCCAGCCGTCGGCGCGGGTGTCCTCCCCGCCGACGGCGCCGTCGTCGCTCGACGCCTCGGGTGGGGTCTGCTCGGGGTCGGGGAAGAGCTGGTACTGCAGGGAGACCACGACGGCGTCGGCGGGCACGTCCCCGGCGCCGGGGGCGACGGCGGGGTCGTGCTGGCGGTAGCGCGTGACCAGCGCGCCCAGGTCGGCGCGCAGCGCGGTGACCTCGGCGGGGCTCAGCCGCAGCACGCGGTCGCTCAGCCCGGACAGCGCCTGCCACTGCTGCGGCCAGGTGTGCTCGGCGACCAGCCACGCGCGGGCCCGCTGGGCGTACAGGTCGACGACGGCGCGGTGGTAGTCCTCGCTGGCCGCGGCCTGCGCCTCGTCGCCTCGGGCAGGGCGGCGGGTGAAGGTCAGCTGGCTGGCGGCCTTCCACCACCGGTCACGGCCGTGCACGTCCCGGCCGACGAGGTCGGCAGGCTCGGCGTCGACGACGAACCCCGCCGCGGCCAGCTGGCGCAGGTGGTAGCTGGTCAGCCCGGAGGACTCCTGGCACCGCTGGGCGAGCCGGCTGGCCGTCGAAGGCCCCTCCAGCCGCAGCAGCCCGAGCATCCTCAACCTCAGCGGGTGCGCCAGCGCCTGCAGACGCGACGCCTCGGTGACGACGTCGCCAGGGGAGACGTCGGACGGGCCTGGCAGGGCGGCGGGGTCAGTCACATGGACATGATGACGTCGCAAGGCCGCCTATGCAAAGACAACTCGTCAAG
Organism: Pseudokineococcus basanitobsidens; assembly: GCF_037482545.1. NCBI lineage: Bacteria > Bacillati > Actinomycetota > Actinomycetes > Kineosporiales > Kineosporiaceae > Pseudokineococcus > Pseudokineococcus basanitobsidens. Next base: position 190,760 of record NZ_JBBIAA010000004.1, read on the forward strand.
GGGGAAGGTGTCAGGCGTCCGGTTGCGCGGTGCTGTCGTCCGTGGCGACCACCGGCACGTACGGCTCCCCGTGGTCGCCGCTCTCCGGCCGCACGACCAGGCAGCCGTCGAGGTCCTCGACGACGCCGCAGCGCGCTCCCGGCCCGCCGCGGCGAAGCTCTCCACCCCGACCCGCGCCCCGCCGTCGACGCCGACGCCGACGCCGACGCCGACGCCGACGCCGACGCCGACGCCGGAGCAGACCACCCCGATCTCCGGTGCCGCGTACGCGGGGGTCCTTCCCGTCACGTCAGGGCCGGGCGCCGCCGAGGTCGAGCTCTCCGGCGTCGACGAGCGAGCGCACGGCCTGGCGGCAGGTCTCGGCGGACGACCAGCGCGGCTCGAAGCCGAGCACGTCGCGCCCGCGACGCGTGCTCGCGCTGTGGCTGCGCAGCAGGTGGGCGCGACTGGCCTCGACGTGCTCCGGCGCGGTGACCTCGGCGAAGCCGTCCCAGCCCACGAGCTCGAGGACGGCCTCGCGGCCGAACCAGGCCGCCGCCGCCCGCGCGAGACCACGCGAGGTCATGGCCTGCGGCGAGACGGCGTGGAAGGCCAGCCCGGCGGCGTCGGCGCGCCGCTCCAGCACCCGCTCGTGCAGCGCGGCGACGTCGTCGGCGTGCACGTGGTGCATGAGCTCGGAGCCCGAGCCCGGCAGGACGAGGGGCTCCCCCGCGGCCAGGTGCTGCCAGACGGAGAGGTCGAGGTTGCCCGCCGGGGTGATGCACGGCCAGCCCGGCCCGCTGATGTGGCCGGGGTGGACGACGCTGCTGACGAGGCCGCCCGCGCGGGTCTCCGCGAGCAGCATCCGCTCGACGGCGTCCTTGGCGACGCCGTAGTCCCCGTAGGCCTCGCGGTCGTCGTCCTCGTCCATGGGCGCGACGGTCGAGTCCCCGTGGACCCACACCGTGCCGGTGTGCACGTGGTGGGCGACGCGTCCACGCAGGCCCTCGACGAGCTGGGCGGCCGACTCCTCGGTGAAGCACACGAGGTCGACGACGGCGTCGGGCCGCGCGTCGAGCACGCGGCCGGGGAAGGTCCCGGCGGCGTCCTGCGCCTCGCGGTCCACCGTGACCCGCTCCACCTGCTCCCACGCGGGGTCCGCGACGTACGGCTCCCGCGTCCCGCGGCTCATGGCGACGACCTCGTGGCCGGCGCGGACGAGGCGGGGCACGAGGAAGGAGCCGATGTGCCCCGTCGCGCCGACGACGACGACCCTCACGGCCGCGCTCCCCCGGAGGCCCGCACGTCGTGCAGCGCGCGGCGCTTGACCGCCTCGCCGAACACCGAGAGCCCCGCGCCCTGCAGGCACAGGCCGACGACGCCGCCGAGCACCCAGGGCAGGGCGTCCCCGCCGGCGCCACGGCGCACGGCGGCGTCACCCGTCACGCAGGCGCCGGCCCCCAGCAGCACGAGGCCGAGCGGCGCCAGCCGCGCCCAGGAGCGCAGGTCGGCGTCGTCGGAGCGCAGCGCCCCGAGCGCCCGACGGCCCGGGGCGTCGCCGCCGGCCACGTCAGCGCTGGTCGAGCGGCACGTACGCCCGCTCGGGCTCGCCGACGTAGACCTGGCGCGGGCGGCCGATCTTCGTCTGGGGGTCCTCCATCATCTCCCGCCACTGGGCGATCCAGCCCGGCAGGCGCCCGATGGCGAACAGCACCGTGAACATCCGGGTCGGGAAGCCCATGGCCTTGTAGATGAGGCCGGTGTAGAAGTCGACGTTCGGGTAGAGCTTGCGCTCGACGAAGTAGTCGTCCCGCAGCGCGATCTCCTCGAGCCGCAGGGCGACGTCCAGGCGCGGGTCGTTGACGCCGAGCTGCTCGAGCACCCGGTCCGCCGTCTTCTTGACGATGGCGGCGCGCGGGTCGTAGTTCTTGTAGACCCGGTGCCCGAAGCCCATGAGCCGGACGCCCTTCTCCTTCTTCTTCACCCGCTCCATGAAGGTGTCGACGTCGTCGCCGCTCGCGATGATGTCGTCGAGCATGGACAGCACGGCCGAGTTGGCCCCGCCGTGCAGCGGGCCGGAGAGGGCGTGGATGCCCGCGGAGACCGACGCGTAGAGGTTGGCCTGGCCGGACCCGACCATGCGGACCGTCGACGTCGAGCAGTTCTGCTCGTGGTCGGCGTGGAGGACGAACAGCTGGTCGAGCGCCGACGCCAGCGCCGGGTCGACCTCGTAGGGCTCCGCCGGGAAGCCGAACGTCATCCGCAGGAAGTTCTCGACGAGCCCGAGGGAGTTGTCCGGGTAGAGGAACGGCTGCCCGAGCGTCTTCTTGTGCGCGTACGCGGCGATCGTCGGCAGCTTCGCCATGAGCCGGACCGTGGAGACGTCGACGGCGCGGGAGTCGAACGGGTCGAGGCTCTCCTCGTAGAAGGTGGAGAGCGCGGAAACCGCCGAGGAGAGCACCGGCATCGGGTGCGCGTTGCTCGGGAAACCGTCGAAGAAGTTCTTGAGGTCCTCGTGCAGCAGCGTGTGGCGGCGCAGGTCCGCGGAGAAGCCGTCGAGCTCGTCGGCGCTCGGCAGGTGCCCGTGGATGAGCAGGTAGCTCGTCTCCAGGAAGGTCGAGTGCTCCGCCAGCTGCTCGATGGGGTACCCGCGGTAGCGCAGGATCCCGGCGTCGCCGTCGATGTAGGTGATCTCGGAGCGGCAGGACGCCGTGTTGACGAAGCCCGGGTCGAGCGTGACCAGACCCGTCTCCTTGAGCAGGCCCGAGACGTCGACGCCGGCGCTGCCCTCGGTGGCCGGGACCGTCGGCAGCGGCAGCTCACCGCCGGGGTGCTGCAGCACCGAGCCCTGCTCGGCGGGCCCGTCCTGCTCGCCGGTGGAGGTGCTGTCGGCCGGGGTCTGGCTCACGGGCGTCTCCTCGCAGCTGGGCGGCTCCGGTGCGGGGCCGCTCGTCGTCGTCGCGGGCGGTCGCTGCCTCGTCGGCGCGCCGGACGCGTTCGCACGCTACCGGGCGCGGGGGGGGGGGGGGGGGGGGGAGAGGGGGGAGGGGGAGTGGTGGGG
>NZ_JBBIAA010000004.1:193840-219580 GCF_037482545.1 Pseudokineococcus basanitobsidens
GCGTTCGCACGCTACCGGGCGCGCCCGACCTGCCGCGAACACGCGCAGGTCGGGCGGTCCGGGCGGTCAGCGGGGCGGCCGGTCAGCGGGGCGGGCGGTCAGCGGGGCGGGCGGTCAGCGGGGCGGCCGGGGGCCCAGTCGCTCGGCGGCCGCGGCCACCCGCTCATCGGTCGCGGTGAGGGCGACACGGACGTGCCGGCTCCCGGCCGCGCCGTAGAAGGTCCCCGGCGCGACGAGCACACCGCGCTCCGCCAGCCGGTCCACCGTCGTCGCCGCCGGCTCGTCGAAGGTCGTCCACAGGTAGAGACCCGCGTCGGAGGCGTCCACCCGGCCCCCGGCCGCCTCGAGCGCCGGTCGGAGCACGTCGCGACGGGCGCGGTAGCGCTCCTTCTGCGCGGCGACGTGCCCGTCGTCCCCGAGCGCTACCCGCATGACCTCCTGCACCGGCCGGGGGACGATGACCCCCGCGTGCTTGCGGACCGCGACCAGCGAGCGCACCAGCGCCGGGCAGCCGGCGACGAGCGCCGCCCGGTACCCCGCGAGGTTCGACTGCTTGGACAGCGAGTAGACCGACAGCACCCCGGCGGGGTCGCCGCCCGTCACGCGGGGGTCGAGGACGCTCGGCACCGCGAGGTCCTCCCCGTCGCCGCCGGCCCAGCCGAGCTCGGCGTAGCACTCGTCGCTCGCGACGACCACGCCGTGCGTGCGGGCCCACGCGACGACGCGGGCGAGGTGCGCCACGTCGTCCACGGCGCCGGTGGGGTTGGACGGCGTGTTGAGCCACACCAGGCGGACGCGGCCGGTGCCTCCGCCCGGCAGCGCCACCTCGGGCGAGACGAGCGCGGCGACGTCGTCGAGCGGCAGCGGCGTCGCGCCGGCGAGCCGTGCCCCGACGTCGTAGGTGGGGTAGGCCACCTCGGGGTGCACGACCACGTCGCCGGGGCCGAGGCCCAGCAGCGTCGGCAGCCACGCGACGAGCTCCTTGGACCCGGGGGTCGGCATGACGCCGTCGGGGTCGAGGCCCGGGACGCCGCGCCGCCGGGCGTACCAGGCGCTGACGGCCTCCCGCAGGGCCGGGGTCCCCCACACCTGGGGGTAGCCCGGCGAGTCCGAGGCGGCGGCGAGCGCCTCCCGCAGCAGGTCGGGCGTCGGGTCCACGGGCGTGCCCACGGAGAGGTCGACGATCCCGCCCGGGTGCGCCCGTGCCCGCGCGCCCGCGCCGGCGAGCGCGTCCCAGGGGAAGTCCGGCAGCGCGAGGCGCTGCGCACCCCCTCCGGCGCCGCTCGGGGCGACCTGCGGGACGGCGCTCAGCTGTCCTGCTCCTGCGGCGGGAGCGCCGTGACGACGGGGTGGTCCTTGTGGATGACACCCATCTTGGCGGCGCCGCCGGGCGAGCCGAGGTCGTCGAAGAACTCGACGTTCGCGGCGGTGAAGGCGCTCCACTGCTCGGGGACGTCGTCCTCGTAGTAGATGGCCTCGACGGGGCAGACCGGCTCGCAGGCGCCGCAGTCCACGCACTCGTCGGGGTGGATGTAGAGCGCGCGGTCGCCCTCGTAGATGCAGTCGACCGGGCACTCCTCGATGCAGGCCTTGTCCTTGAGGTCGACGCAGGGCTGGGCGATGACGTACGTCACGGGACGTGCCTCCTTCTCGGACGAGGTCGCCGGCGCGCACGGGGCGCGGCAGGCGGCGAGCAGTGCCGCAATCTACCGGTCGTCGCGGGACGTCCGCGCTGCGGCCGCCCGCGCGCGAGCCGCCGTGGGACCGTGCCGCGGTGCTGCCCGAGGACCCGCCCGACCCGGTCGTCCCGCCCACCGCTGCCGTACCGGTCCCGGCCGCCCCGGCCGCCCCGGTGCGCGTGGACCTCCCGCCCGCCGGGTCGGGCCGCCGGGTGGTCGTCCGTCACCGCCTCCCGGACGGCTCGGCGACCGACCTGCTGGGCATGCTCGAGGACGACGGCTCCGCCGCCGACGACGGCGCGCCCGGGGCGGAGGGCGTGGTCCTGGTCCGCCGGGACGACGGCGGGCTCGTCCAGGTGCGGCGCGCCGACGTCCTGGCCGCCCGTCCGGTCCCCCCGCGCACCCGTCGCCCGACCGGACGGGGGCGGGCGGACGGCGGCGCCCCCGGCGGGCGCGGCGGGCCGCCGGTCGTCGGCGTGCTCGACCTGGAGGCGGTGCTCGCCCTGGCGTGGCGCCCGGTCGACCTGGCCCGCTCGGGCCGGTGGCTCCTGCGCTCGGCCGAGGACCGCACGCGGCGCGCGAGCTCGGTGCTCGTGCTCGGCTCCCCCGACGGCGACCTCGCCGGCGCCGTCGAGGGCGCCGCGGCCTGGGCCCGGCGGCACGGGTCGACGCCGCGCTTCCAGCTGCCGTGCCCCACCGGCACGCCGGTCGGGGCCGCCGCCCGTGCCGACGCCGCGGGCCTCGCCGTCGCGGCCGACCTCGACCAGCTGCTCGCCGCCCGCGGCTGGCCGGTCGTCAGCCCCACGACCGTGATGGTGGGGTGGACGACGGACCTGAGGGGCGGCGGGCCCGGCCCCGCGCGTCCGGGGACAGGTCCGCAGACGCGTGCGGGGACGTCGCCGGGGGCGCCCCGCGTCGCCGTCGACGACGCCCCGTCGACGGGCTGGCGCGCCGTCGTCCGCCCCGGTGCGGCGCGGGACCCGGTCGTCGACGCCCTGCTCGTCTCCGCCCCGCAGCAGGCCTTCGCCACGGCGGTGCCCCCGGGCGCCGGCGGTCCCGCCGCCGCGGGACGGGTCGCGCTCTGCGACGGCTGGGCGGTCGTCACGGACCTCGCCGTCGAGCCCGCCGCCCGACGGCGCGGGCTGGCGCGCGCCGTGCTCGCGGCGCTGGCCGGCTGGGCGCTCGGGCGCGGCGCCGACCGCGTCGCGCTGCAGGTCGCCGACGGCAACGACGCCGCCCGCGCCCTGTACGACTCCCTCGGCCTCGTCGAGCACCACCGCTACGCCTACCGGGAGCACCCCTGACGGCCGCGGTCGCCGCGGGACCGGCGCCCGGGGGCCGTCTGCCCCAGGGGGCCGTCAGACGCAGGTGATCCCGGGCACCGGGTCGTAGGTGACGACGTCGCGGTCGTCGTGGACGACGCTGCCCCCGCGCCGCACGGTGCGCGTGACGGTCACGGTGAAGCCCTCGCTCGCGCTCGAGGGGATGCAGTCGTCGGAGCTCAGCTCGCGGCTCTCGGGCTGGGTGATGTCCCGACGGGCGCTCGTCGAGGTGTCGACGTCGCTGCTGTCGGTCCCCCAGAAGCGCACGGTCACGTCGCCGGACGCGCTGCTCCCGGCCGACATCTGCACCAGGACACCGGTGCCCGTGTCGTTGCGGAAGCGCATGTCGATGGAGTCGAAGTCGAGCGTCGCCTCGCGGCCCTCGGGGTAGCGGGAGATGTAGAACGAGTGCGGCTGGTGGGTGAGGATCTCCAGCCCGGCGAAGAAGGCACCGTTGTAGACCGTCGTGGAGATCTGGGAGACGCCGCCGCCGTAGCTCTCGACGTACCGCCCGCCGCTGATGATGGTCGCCTCCGCGTACCCGGCCGCGGCCGTGCGGCGGCCGAGGACGTCGTTGAGGTCGAAGACCTCCCCGGGCGCCACCAGCGTGCCGTCCACCGACCGCGCCGCGGCCTGGACGTTCTGCAGCCGTCCGGCGTTGCTGCCCCGCAGCGGCGTCGAGAACTCCGAGATCACCTCCGTGACGCCGAGCGCCCGGGCGTCGGCCGTCGTGCGGTCGGGCGCGACCTCGGCGGACGGCACCTCGGCGACCCGGGCGGCGTCCCCCGGCGGCCGCGCCAGCGCCGCCAGCGCCGCCGGGCCGAGGGCGTCGGCGTCCACGCTGCGCCCGACCACGGCGGGGACGACGACGGGCCGGCCGCCGGACAGCTCGACCGTGGCGTCCCGCGGTGCGGCGTCGAGCTCGGGCGAGTCCTCGAGCAGCGCCTCGCGCAGCGCCCCGGCGTCCACCGTCGGCACGAGCGTGCCGGCGGCGTCCCCCTCCCCCGGCGGCGCCGACAGGGTGGGCGCGACCGCGGCGACGGCGAGCTCGGTGCTCGCCGAGCCCACCCGCACCGGCAGCGGTCCCGCCGTCGCCGGCGCGGCGAAGGAGGCGACGACGTCGTCGACGGCCGCCTGCCCGACGACCGGGGCAGGCGCGTCGGCGGCCAGAGCGACGGGCTCGGCCCCGGGCGCGAGCACCTCCGGCCAGGCGTCCTCGAGCGCCGCGGCGGCGTCCTCGCGCTGCAGCGTCGTGCCCGCCCGCGCGTCGACGACGTCGTAGCCCTCGGCGTCGAAGGTCACCGCGCCCTCGACCGGCTCCGCGTCCACGCGCCCCGCGAGCTCCGTCACGGCCGCGGCGAGGGCGTCCTCGTCGACGTCGGCCGCCGGGGCGACCTCCTCGCCCTCCCCGGAGACCTGCGCCCACAGGAGGCGCGGGTCGAGGGAGAAGCCGACCAGGCCGTCCACGGTCGCCGCCGGGTCCAGCGTCAGGCCCGCGTCGGCAGGCACCACCTCGGCGTCGCGCCCGGCGACGTCGACGGCCACGGGCTCCTCGGCCCGCGGCAGCAGCTCGGTGCGCAGCCGCTCGAGCGCGGCGTCCCGGTAGAGGCCGCCGACGGCCACGCCCTGCACGGTCGTCCCGGACGCGACGCGGTCGGCCGTGACCGCCGCGGCGGTGCCGTAGCCGGCCACGACGAGGACGGCGGCGCCCCCGACCACCCAGGGCCACCGGCGCCGCCGGCGGACCGGTGCCCCGCCGGAGGCCGGTGCCCCACCGGCGGAGGGGGGGCCGTCCGGGCGCTCGGGCGTGCGGGCGTCGTCGGTCGAGGGCACCCGGCGATGCTACGAGAGGACGCCGACGGGGCGGCCCTGCTCAGAGCTCGGCGTAGGCGCCGCGGTGGTGCACGAGAGGACGCACGTGCTCGGGGGCGAGGGTGACGTCGAGCACCCGCCCGACGAGGACGACGTGCGTGCCGGCCGGGTGCTCCGCCTCGGTGGCGCACTCGAGCGTCGCGACGGAGTCCTCCAGCAACGCGGCGCCCGTCCGCGGCCCACGCCGGTGGGGGACCCGCGCGAGCTGGTCGACGACCGGCCGCCCCGGGGTCGCGAGCCACGTCGCCGCGGGCCGGGCCGCCGCGGCGAGGACGGACAGCCCCCACGTCCGCGTCTCCTCGACGGCGTCGTAGAAGCGGGCGTCGGCGTGCACGCACACGAGCACGAGCACCGGGTCCAGCGACACGGACGCGAAGCTGCTCACCGTGATGGCGTGGTCGTGCCGCCCCTGCCGGGTGCTGACGACGCAGACGCCGGAGGCGAAGCGCCCGGCGGCGCGGCGGTAGTCGTCGACGTCCACCGGCGGGCCGTCCGCAGGCCCGCCGCCCGGGGTCAGGCCAGCCCCGCGAAGAGGTCCGTCGCGGGGTCGCCCCCGGGCGCGCGGACCGGCTCCCCGCGCAGCAGGCGGTACGACTCGACGCCGGAGACCGGCTGGTGCAGGCCGTTCGTCATCGCCATCGAGGACTGCCCCAGCTCGACCTGGCTGGCGTGCGCACGCAGCGCGGCGACCTTCGCGGGCGTCTCGGCGCCCGCGTCGAGGACGACGTCGACGTCCTCCGGTGCCACGGCCAGGCTCGGCAGCGGCCCGTCCGGGTCGAGCGTGGCGAGCCCCGACGCGCGGAGCTCGCGCAGCCCCGCGCGCAGCTGCTCGGCGTCCGCCACGTGCCCGAGGACGCGGGCGACCGACCACGGCGCCGCGCCCGAGGGCTCCGCGGCGAGCTCGACGGCCCGCAGGGTCGCCTCGTGCGCCCGCACGTGATCCGGGTGCCCGTAGCCGCCGCCCGGCTCGTAGGTGACGACCACCTGGGGGCGGACCTCGCGGAGCACCCGGGCCAGGTGCTCGGCGACCTCGTCGAGCGGCGCCAGCGACAGCGCGCCCTCCGGGGCGTCCGGCGCAGCCACGGCCCGGGCGCTCGTCCCCGGCCCGCCCACGCCCTCGTCGCCGGAGGTCGACCACGCCATGCCGGAGTCGCGGTACTCGACGCCGGCGTCGGCGCCGAGGAACCGGCGGTCGTCCAGGCCCAGCGCCTCGGCCGCGGCCCCGAGCTCGCCGACGCGCAGCTCGGCGAGAGCGCCCTCGTCCCCCTCGACCTCGGGGTGCTCGGCGAGGACCTCCGCGCGCACCTCGCCGCGCTCCCCGCGCGTGCACGTGACGAGGGTGACGGCGGTGCCGGGCGCCGCGGCGTAGTGGGCGATCGTCGCGCCGGTGGCGATGCTCTCGTCGTCCGGGTGGGCGTGGACCAGCAGCAGCCGGTGCGGGGTGTCGAGGGAGTCCATGGCCGCGGCCTCGCCGGGGTCGAGCTCGCGCTCGGCCGCGTCGTCGAGCGCGTCCGCGGCCTCCTGCAGGACGTCCTGCGCCACGTCGGAGGCGACGGCCTGCTCCGCGCCGTCCGCGCCGGGGGTGGTGCCGGGCTCGACGGGGTCGGGCTGGGCCGGGTGCTCGGGCGTCGTCGTCATCCCGACCATCCTGCCCCCGCACCGCGGCGGCGACGACCCGCGCGCCCCCGGCGGGCCCGCCCGACCCCGGGGCCCCCGACGGAGCCCCGGCGGGCGCCCCGGCCGACGCCGCGGCAGGGTGGACGCATGGACTACCGCTTCCTCGGCAACTCAGGCTTCAAGATCTCCGAGATCACCTACGGCAACTGGCTCACGCACGGCTCGCAGGTGGAGGACGACGCCGCCACGGCGTGCGTGCGCGCCGCCCTCGACGCCGGCATCACGACCTTCGACACCGCCGACGTCTACGCCAACACGCGCGCCGAGACCGTCCTCGGCACGGCGCTGAAGGGCGAGCGCCGCGAGTCGCTGGAGATCTTCACCAAGGTCTTCGGCCCGACCGGGCCGAAGGGGCCCAACGACACCGGCCTGTCGCGCAAGCACATCACCGAGTCCGTCGAGGGCTCGCTGCGCCGCCTGCAGACCGACCACATCGACCTCTACCAGGCCCACCGCTTCGACCACTTCACCCCGCTCGAGGAGACGATGCAGGCCTTCGCCGACGTCGTCCGCGCCGGCAAGGCCCTGTACATCGGGGTCAGCGAGTGGACCGCCGACCAGCTCCGCGCCGGCTCCGAGCTCGCGCGCCAGCTCGGGTTCCAGCTGATCTCCAACCAGCCGCAGTACTCGGCGCTGTGGCGCGTCATCGAGGGCGAGGTCGTCCCGACCTCGCGCGAGCTGGGCATCTCCCAGGTGGTGTGGTCGCCCATCGCCCAGGGCGTCCTCACCGGCAAGTACGTCCCGGGTCAGCAGGCTCCCGAGGGCTCGCGCGCCACGGACGACAAGGGGGGCAAGGACATGATCGCCCGCTGGATGTCCGACGACGTCCTCGGGCGCGTGCAGGACCTCAAGCCGGTGGCCTCGGACCTCGGGCTGTCGATGGCCCAGCTCGCCGTCGCCTGGGTGCTGCAGAACGACAACGTCGCCACCGCGATCATCGGCGCCTCGAAGCCGGAGCAGGTGCACGACAACGCCGCGGCCGCCGGCGTGACGATCCCGGCGGACGCGATGGCGACGATCGACGAGGCCCTCGGCGACGCCGTGGTCTCGGACCCGGCCCGCACGCACGACAGCTCGCCGAAGCAGCGCGAGGCCTGACCAGCACGACGAGGGGCCCACCAGCGGCTGCTGGTGGGCCCCTCGTGCGTCCGGCGCCGGGCGCCGGTCACCGACCCGCGGGCACCGAAGGCCCGGCGCGGTCTCAGCGCTTGGCGGCCCGGGCGGTCTTGCTGCGGGCGTTCGCGTCGAGCACGACCTTGCGGATGCGCACCGCCGTGGCCGTGACCTCGACGCACTCGTCCTCGCGGCAGAACTCCAGGCTCTGCTCGAGGGACAGGCGCCGGGCCGGTACGAGGCGCTCCAGCTCGTCCGCGTTGGAGCGGACGTTGGTCATCTTCTTCTCCTTGGTGATGTTCACGTCCATGTCGTCGGCGCGGCTGTTCTCGCCGATGACCATGCCCTCGTAGACCTCGGTCGTCGGGTCGACGAAGAGCGTCCCGCGCTCCTGCAGGGACGTCATCGCGTAGGTCGTGGCCGCACCGGCGCGGTCGGAGACCATGGAGCCGGACGGACGGGTGCGCAGCTCGCCGACCCACGGCTCGTACTTCTCGAACACCTGGTGCGCGATGCCGGTGCCCCGGGTCTCGGTGAGGAACTCGGTGCGGAAGCCGATGAGGCCGCGGCTGGGGACGAGGAACTCCATCCGGACCCAGCCGGTGCCGTGGTTGCTCATCTGCTCCATCCGGCCCTTGCGGACGGCGAGCAGCTGGGTGATGGCGCCGAGGTACTCCTCGGGGGCGTCGACGGTGAGGCGCTCGACGGGCTCGTGCAGCTTCCCGTCGACCTCCCGGGTGACCACCTGCGGCTTGCCGACCGTGAGCTCGAAGTTCTCGCGCCGCATCTGCTCGACGAGGATGGCGAGCGCCAGCTCGCCGCGGCCCTGGACCTCCCAGGCGTCGGGGCGCTCGGTCGGCAGGACGCGCATGGAGACGTTGCCGACGAGCTCGCGGTCGAGGCGGTCCTTGACGAGGCGGGCGGTCACCTTGGCGCCCTTGGCGCCGCGGCCGGCGAGCGGCGAGGTGTTCGTGCCGATCGTCATGGAGATCGCGGGCTCGTCGACGGTGATGAGCGGCAGCGGCTGCGGGTCCTCGGCGTCGGCGAGGGTCTCGCCAATGGTGATCTCCGGGATGCCGGCGACGGCGATGATGTCGCCCGGGCCGGCCTCCTCGGCGGGCACGCGGGTGAGGGCCTCCGTCATGAGCAGCTCGGTGATCTTCACGCGCTGCTGGGTGCCGTCGGCGCGGCACCACGTGACCTGCTGGTTCTTGCGGATCGTGCCCTGCCGCACGCGGCACAGGGCGATCCGGCCGAGGAACGGGGACGCGTCGAGGTTCGTCACGTGCGCCTGCAGCGGCGCGTCGGCGACGTAGGACGGCGCCGGCACCTGCTCCATGATCGTGCGGAAGAGCGGCTCGAGGTTCTCCGAGTCGGGCATCTGCCCGTCGACGGGGCGCTCCAGCGAGGCGCGGCCGGCGCGGGCCGAGGCGTAGACGACGGGGAAGTCCAGGAGGTCCTCGGCGCCGGGGATGTCGGAGGCCAGGTCCAGGAAGAGGTCGTAGGTCTCCCCGACGACCTCCTCGATCCGCGCGTCCGGGCGGTCGACCTTGTTGACGACGAGGATCACCGGCAGCCGCGCGGCGAGCGCCTTGCGCAGGACGAAGCGCGTCTGCGGCAGCGGGCCCTCGGAGGCGTCGACGAGCAGGGCGATGGCGTCGACCATCGACAGGCCGCGCTCCACCTCGCCGCCGAAGTCGGCGTGGCCGGGGGTGTCGATGATGTTGATCGTCACGCCGTCCTCGGGCCGCACGCCCTCGGGCACCGAGGGGCCGCGGTAGTGCACCCCGGTGTTCTTGGCGAGGATCGTGATGCCCTTCTCGCGCTCGAGGTCGCCGGAGTCCATGACACGCTCGGCGAGGCCCTCAGCGGTCTGGTGCTCCGTGAAGGCGCCCGCCTGCCGGAGCATGGCGTCGACGAGCGTCGTCTTGCCGTGGTCGACGTGCGCGACGATCGCGAGGTTGCGGATGTCGGCGCGCGTCGCGGTGGCGACGGCCGTCTGGGCGGGTGCGGGCATGGGTGTGCGCTCGTCTCGTAAGGAGGTCGGGGTTCGCCCGAGTCTAGGCGCCGGAGACGGCCCGCCCTCCCGACCCACGGCCGCGCGCACAGCGGCATGGCGTCGGGCCCCTCTCCCGGCGTCCGTGCCGCCGCGGTCGGCGCCTGCGGCGCGCTGCCCAGCGACCACGGCGGGCAGGATGGTGCGAGGACCCGCGCCGGAGCGGGCACCCGCCGAGTCGAGGGAGACCGACGTGAGCGTGCAGAGGATCGAGACCGTGGCCGTGGTCGGCACCGGCTACATGGGCGGCGGGATCGCCCAGTCGCTGGCGCTGGCCGGGCTGCACGTGCAGCTCGCCGACGCGGACGCCGAGACGACCGCGCGCAACCACGAGCGGCTGCTGCGCGAGGGCGCCGTCTTCGAGGGCGCCGGCCTCTTCCCGCGGGGCGCGGCGGACCTCCTCGCCGAGCGGCTGCACCCGTGCGGCTCGCTCGAGGAGGCCGTCGCGGACGTGGACCTCGTCGAGGAGGCCGTCCCGGAGGTCCCCGCGCTCAAGCTCGACGTGCTGCGCCAGGTGGACGCCGCGGCGAGGGCGGACGCGGTCATCGGCACCAACACCTCGACCATTCCCGTGAAGGTCCTGTCGGCGGCGGTCGAGGACAAGAGCCGCTTCCTCACCGTCCACTTCTCCAACCCGGCCCCGTTCATCCCCGGGGTCGAGCTCGTGAGCGGGGAGCACACCGACCCGGCCGTCGTCGAGGTCGTCGAGGAGCTGCTCGCCCGCATGGGCCGGCGCAGCGCCCAGGTGGCCGACGTCCCCGGCTTCGTCCTGAACCGGCTGCAGTTCGTGCTCCTCAAGGAGGCCATGGCCGTCGTCGAGGAGGGGGTCGCCACCCCGCAGGACGTCGACACCGTCGTCAGCACCACCTTCGGCTTCCGCCTGCCCTTCTTCGGCCCCTTCGCCATCGCCGACATGGCCGGGCTCGACACGTACGTGCGCGGCTACGGCGTCCTCGAGGAAGGCTTCGGCGAGCGGCTGTCCGCGCCCCGCCTGCTCACGGACGTGGTGGACGCCGGCCGCCACGGCACCAAGAACGGCGGCGGCTTCTACGACCTGGGGCCGGAGCAGCTGGAGGAGCTCGTCGCCTACCGCGACCGCGCCTACCACCGCATGCGGCAGCTGCTCGACGAGCTGGGGCCCTCGCCCCTCGCGCGGGCGGGCATGGCCCGGCTGCCCCAGCGCGACGACGCCCCGCCGCGCCCGGACGGGACGACCCCGGAGGAGCCGCAGGCCCAGGCCGGGCCGCTCACCCCGTAGGTCCGGGCCCGCCCGTCGCCCCGGCCCGCCCGTCGCCCCAGCCCGCACGCCGGGCCACCTCGGCGACGGGCGGGACGTCGCCGGGGAGCCACGCGAGCTCGCGCCAGCGCGCCCCCGGGACGACCCGCAGCCGGTCGTGGTCCTCCAGCGGCCGGGGCGTGCCGGAGACCACCGTGGCGGTCCACACCCGCAGGCGCAGCCGTCCGCGCAGCGGCCAGTCACCGTCCGCCGTCGGGGAGCGCACCCGTCCCCCGAGGGCGACGCGGACGCCGAGCTCCTCGACGAGCTCGCGGTGCAGCGCCACCTCGGGCTGCTCGCCCGGCTCGACCTTGCCCCCGGGGAGCTCCCAGCCACCGGCGAGGTCCGGCGGCGCCGACCGGCGGGCCGCCAGGAGCGTCGCGGGCGCCGCGAGGTCGTCCACGAGGGCCGCGGCCACGACGAGCACACGCGCCGCCGGGCCGTCCCCCCGCGCCCCCCGGACGCGCGAGGCCCCCTCGGCGGTGTCGCCGAGGGGGCCTGCTGCGCGGCGGGGCGGTGCTGCTACTTCGCCGCCTCTCGGCGACGCCGCCGCAGCACCACCGGCCCGCGGCTCCGGCCGCCGTCCGGCACGGGATCGACCGCACCGCCCGCGCCGACCTCGGCCGCGTGGACGCCGTTCCCGGTGCCGTGGCCGTTGCCGTTGCCGTTGCCGTTGCCGTTGGCCGGCGCGTAGTCGTCGAGGCGGTACTCCTCGAGCTGGCCGAACACGTGCTCGGAGGCCTCGCTCGCGAGCTCGCGGCGCTCGACGGCTCGCATGAGCCTGCGCCGCTCCTCGATCTCGCCCTTGAACGCCTTGGCGAGCGACAGCATGATCCCGATCATCACGAAGCTGAACGGCAGAGCGGTGATGATCGCCGCCGTCTGCAGCGCCGACAGGGTGCCCGCTCCCGCCGAGAGGAGCGCGATGGCGACGGCGCCCTCGAGGAGCGCCCACATGATGCGGCTCCAGATCGGCGGGTTCGGGTCGCCGCCGCTGGTGAGCATGTCGACGACGAGGGAGCCGGAGTCCGAGGACGTCACGAAGAACAGCGTGATGAGGATGATCCCCGCCACGGCCCAGATCGCCCCGCCGGGGATGCCCGACAGGAGCGTGAAGAGCGTCGTCTCGGTGTCCACGGTGCCGTCGGCGCCGACGTAGCCGCCGCCGCCGAAGACCTCCTGGTAGAGCGCGGTGCCGCCGAGGACGGAGAACCACAGGAAGGTGACGACCGTCGGGACGAGCAGGACGCCCGCGACGAACTCGCGCACCGTGCGCCCCTTGGAGATGCGGGCGATGAAGACGCCGACGAAGGGCGCCCAGGACATCCACCAGCCCCAGTAGTACGTGGTCCAGGCGGCCTGCCAGGCCTGCCCGGCCTCGCCCTGGTAGGCGGAGACGTCGAACGTGAGCTGGAGCACGTTCTGGAGGTAGAGACCGAGCGACTGCACGAAGTCACGGAGCAGGAACAGCGTCGGACCGGCGAGCAGCACGGCGACGAGGACCACTCCGGCGAGCACCATGTTCGCGTTCGAGAGGATCTTGATGCCCTTGGCGAGCCCCGTGACCACGGAGACCGTGGCGATGCCGGTGATGACGCAGATGAGGATGATCTGCAGCGTCGCGGTGTCCGACGCCCAGCCGAGGAAGTCGAAGCCCGCGCCGATCTGGGCGACCCCGAGGCCGAGCGAGGTCGCCACGCCGAAGAGCGTGCCGACGACGGCGATGACGTCGATCGTGTGCCCGAGACCCCCCCGGACGCGGTCGCCCAGCAGGGGCTCGAGGGCCCAGCGGATGGAGACGGGGCGTCCCTTGCGGTGCACGGCGTAGGCGATGCCCAGGCCGGCGACGACGTAGATCGCCCACGCGTGGATACCCCAGTGGATGTACGACTGGGTGATCGCCT
This sequence comes from Pseudokineococcus basanitobsidens, assembly GCF_037482545.1. Lineage (NCBI taxonomy): Bacteria > Bacillati > Actinomycetota > Actinomycetes > Kineosporiales > Kineosporiaceae > Pseudokineococcus > Pseudokineococcus basanitobsidens. Next base: position 206,740 of record NZ_JBBIAA010000004.1, read on the forward strand.
GCTGGGCGAGGCTCTCCGGCGAGCCGGTGACGCTCGGTCGCGGCGAGGCGAAGTGGTTGAGCGGCTCGGCGACGCCCCAGAAGACGAGACCGATGCCCATGCCGGTCGCGAACAGCATCGCGAACCAGACGGGCAGCTTGAACTCGGGCGTGTCGTCGTCCTTGCCCAGCTTGATGGAGCCGAAGCGGCCGACGCCGACCCAGATCGAGAAGCCGATGAACGCGGCGATGAGGAGGGTGTAGTACCACCCGATGCCGCCGACGATGCTGCCCTGGACGGCCGCGAAGACCTCCGTGGCGGTGTCGGTGAAGACGAGCGTCAGGACGACGAAGGTGAGGATGATCGCGAGCGCGGGGAAGAAGACCCACGGCGCGATGCCGGCCCGGTTGGCCCCGGCGTCCTCGGGTGTCGGCGCGTCGGCGGTCGGGTCACCGCCCTGCGGCGGCCTGGTGGTCGTGCTCATGCGCGTGCTCCTCCTGGGGGGCGCCGCCCGGCGCCACCTCTGGTCGGTGTGCAGGCGCCGGGCGGCGGTGCGCGGCGCAGTCCAGCCACCCTGGGTAGCACCGCAGGGGCGGAGGTGGCGAACCCGAGCCCGCCCCGAGAGGCGGATGTCACCGGATCGTGACCCCGGTNTGCGCGGCGCAGTCCAGCCACCCTGGGTAGCACCGCAGGGGCGGAGGTGGCGAACCCGAGCCCGCCCCGAGAGGCGGATGTCACCGGATCGTGACCCCGGTCGAGGAACCCGTCGGGGTCGACACCGGTCAGGGCCGACCAGCCACCAGGGCCGACCAGCCATCAGGGCCGACCAGCCATCAGGGCCGACCACGCCGGGTGACGTGCCTCAGGCCGGGACGTCCGGCGACGGGTTCGTCTCCGTCGGCACGACCTGGTGGTCCTCGGCGAAGTGGCACGCCGACGGGTGCCCCTGGCCCCGGTCGCGCAGCTCCGGGTCCTCCTGCGCGCAGACGTCCTGCGCCTTCCAGCAGCGCGTGCGGAAGCGGCAACCGGAGGGCGGGTTCGCCGGGCTCGGCACGTCCCCGGTGAGGATGATCCGGTCGCCCTTGCCGCGCAGCGCCGGCTCGTGCACCGGCACGGAGGACAGCAGCGCCTGCGTGTACGGGTGCGAGGGGTGGCCGTAGACGTCCGCGTCCGTCCCGGTCTCCACGATGCGGCCCAGGTACATGACGTTGACCCGGTGCGAGATGTGCCGGACCACCGACAGGTCGTGCGCGATGAAGAGGTAGGACAGGCCGAGGTCCTTCTGCAGGTCCTCGAGCAGGTTCATGACCTGCGCCTGCACCGACACGTCGAGGGCCGAGACCGGCTCGTCGCAGACGATGAGCTCGGGGCTCATCGCCAGGGCCCGGGCGATGCCGATGCGCTGACGCTGCCCGCCGGAGAACTGGTGCGGGTACCGGTTGGCGTAGTCGGCGTTGAGCCCCACGCGGTCGAGCAGGTCGCGGATGCGCCGGTCACGGCCCTTCTTCGGTGCGACGTCGGCGTGCACCGACCAGCCCTCGGCCACGATGTCCCCCGCGGTCATCCGCGGGTTCAGCGACGAGTACGGGTCCTGGAAGATCATCTGGACCTCGCGCCGGTAGTCCTTCAGCGCGCTCCCCCTCATCTGGGAGACGTCCTCGCCCTTGTAGACGATCTGGCCGGCGGTCGGACGCTCGAGCGCGACGAGCAGCTTGGACACGGTGCTCTTGCCGCAGCCGGACTCGCCGACGAGGCCGACGGTCTCGCCCCGGTCCACGGTGAGGTCCACGCCGTCGACCGCCCGCACGTGACCGATGGTCTTCTTGAAGACGATTCCCTGCTGCAGCGGGAAGTGCTTCTCGAGCCCGCGGATCTGCAGCAGCGGCTCGCCGCTCGCCTCCCACGCCCGGCGGGCCTCGCTGGTGCGGCGCTCCGGCCGGGTCTGGACGTCAGCCATGGAGCAGCTCCTCGCTGTAGTGGCACTCCGCGCGCCGGCCGGGGGCGACCTCGCGGAGCACCGGCCCGTCGGTCGCGCAGTCGCGGCCGTCGGTGGCCCGCCGCGCCATCGGGCACCGCGGGTGGAAGGAGCACCCGCGCGGGATGTTCGACAGCGTGGGCGGCGCACCGACGATCGGGTTGAGCCGGTTCCCCTTGTCCTCCAGGAGGGGGATGGAAGACATGAGGCCACGTGTGTACGGGTGCGCCGGCGCGGTGAAGACGTCGTCGATCGTCCCCGTCTCCACGACCCGCCCCGCGTACATGACGGCGACCCGGTCGGCCACCTCGTTGACGACCCCCAGGTCGTGCGTGATGAGGATCAGCCCCATCCCGGTCTCCCGCTGCAGCTCCTGCAGCAGGTCCATGACCTGGGCCTGGACCGTCACGTCCAGCGCCGTCGTCGGCTCGTCGGCGATGAGCACCTTGGGGTCCAGCGCCAGCGCCATCGCGATCATGACGCGCTGGCGCATGCCGCCGGAGAACTGGTGCGGGTAGTCGTCGACGCGCTGGCGGGCGGCGGGGATGCCGACGCGGTCCATGAGCTCGACCGCGCGCTCGCGGCCCTCCTTCTTGGACGCACCACGGTGGGCGCGGAACATCTCGCCGATCTGGTACCCGACGCTGTAGACGGGGTTGAGGGCGGAGAGGGCGTCCTGGAAGATCATCGAGACGCCCGGCCCGCGGATCTTGCGCTGGTCCTCGGCGGCCATGGTGAGCATGTCGCGGCCCTCGAAGCGGATCGCCCCGGTGATGTGGGCCGGCGGCACGTCGAGGATCCCCATGATCGCCTGGGCGGAGACCGACTTGCCGCACCCCGACTCGCCGAGGATCGCCATCGTCTCGCCCGGGGAGATGGAGTAGCTGACGCCGCGCACGGCGGTGACCACGGGCCCGCGGGAGCGGAACTCGACGTGGAGGTCCTCCACCTCGAGCACGGGTCCGCCGCCCGCGGGCGCGGCCGTGCGGGTGTCCGGGGCGGGGGCCGGTGAGGAACCGGGGGGCGGGTTCATGAGCGCTGCCTCGGGTCGAGGGCGTCGCGCAGGGCGTCACCCATCATGACGAACGCCATGACCGTCAGGGACAGCACGACGCTCGGGATCAGGACGAGGTGGGGGGCGGTGCGGAGCAGGTTCTGGCCGTCGCTGATCTGCAGGCCCCACGAGTAGTTCGGGCGCTGGAGCCCGACGCCGAGGTACGTCAGCGCCGCCTCGGCCGCGATGAGCGCACCGACCGTGATCGTGGCGTAGACGATGACCGGCGCCACGGCGTTCGGGAGGATGTGGCGCACGAGGATCCGCAGCGGTCCGGCCCCGAGGGCCCGCGCCGCGGCGACGTAGTCCGAGCTCTTGATCGCGATGACCTGCGAGCGCACGAGCCGCATCGCCGTCATCCAGCCGAAGAACACGAGCGCGATCGCGATGGCGCCCGGGCCGCGCTCGGAGATGACCGGCACCGGCTCGCCGAAGATGCGGGCCTCCGGCCCGACGCGCAGCAGGATGAGCGCACCGAGGATGAGGGGCAGGGCGTAGAAGATGTCGGTGATCCGCGCCAGCAGCGAGTCCACCCACCCGCCGAAGTAGCCGGCGAGCGCCCCCACGACCACGCCGACGACGAGCAGCCCGATGACGCCGGTGAAGCCGATCTGGAGGCTGTTCCGCGCGCCGTAGACGACCTGCGCCAGGTAGTCGCACCCGAGCTGGTCGTAGCCGAACCAGTGCGCGCCGGACGGCGGCTGCGCCGAGTTCGAGAGGCTGCAGGCGCGGGGGTCGGCGCCGCGGGCGAAGAGCGACGGGAAGATCGCCATCAGCAGGAAGAAGACCGCCAGCACGCCGCCGATCCAGAAGAAGGGCTTGCGCCGCAGCTCGCGCCAGGCGTCGCCCCAGAGCGACGTCTGCTTCTCGTCGGCCTCGTCGACGTCCGGCGCGGCGAGCGCCGTCGCCCCGACCTCCACCTCCTCCTCGCGCTGGTGGGGGTCACGCCCCTCGTCGGAGCGGTGCCGCTGGCTCGTCGTCGGCTCACTCATAGCGGATCCTCGGGTCCAGGACGGCGTAGAGGACGTCCACGACCAGGTTGAAGAAGATGAAGAAGAAGACGAGCAGGGTGATGATCCCCACGATCACCGCCCCCTCCTGCCGGGTCACCGAGTCGAACACGGCCCGCCCGAGCCCGGGGATGTTGAAGACCGACTCGGTGATGATCGCGCCGCCGAGCAGCGAGCCGATGTCCGCCCCGATGAACGTCACGACCGGGATGAGGCTGTTGCGCAGCGTGTGCCGGACGACCACCGTCCGGCGGTCCAGCCCCTTCGCCCGCGCGGTCCGCACGTAGTCCGCGCGGAGGCTGTCGGCGAGGCTCGTCCTGGTCAGGCGGGCGACGTAGGCCAGGGAGATGGCCGCCAGGATGAAGCCCGGCAGCAGGTAGCTGTAGAGGCCCTCGCCGATGCCCGCGACGGGGACCACCTGGAGGCGGACGCCGAGGACGTACTGGCTGACGAAGCCGAGCACGAGCACGGGGATCGAGACGAGCAGCGTCGTCGTCACCAGGACGAGGTTGTCGAAGAAGGAGCCCCGCCGCAGGCCCGCGAGGACACCGGCCGCGATGCCGATGACGATCTCGAAGACGATGGCCACGCCGGTCAGCGTGGCGGTGACGGGCAGGCGCTCGGTGATCGTCTGCAGGACCGGGCGACCGCTGAAGTCGGTGCCGAAGTCCCCCTGCAGCAGCCCCGCCACGTACTTGCCGTACTGCACGAGGAGCGGGTCGTCGAGGTTGTACTCGGCGCGCAGGGCCGCCTGGACCGACGCCGGGAGCGGCCGGTCCCCGGCGAGCGCGCGGATCGGGTCACCCGGGAGGGCGTAGACCATGGCGAAGATCAGGAACGAGGCCCCGATGAGCACGGGGATCGTCAGGAGCAGTCGGCGCGCGACGTAGCGGCCCACAGGTCCTCCTCGGGTCGGGCGACGGCGGTGACGTCGACGCTGGAGCTGTCCCGACCACGTCGCACGGGGCGCCGGTGCCGGGTGCTGCACGCACCAGGGGTGCGGGTCCCGGGGGACCCGCACCCCTGGCGTGCGGAGCGGTTGAGGCTACCTCGCGTCAGCCGTTGACCGTGACGGCCGCCGCGTCGACCCGGGTGAAGGGGTCGACGTAGACGTTGCTGATGTGGTCCGACCAGACGCTCTGCTCGAGGCCGTACAGCACCGGGATGGCGGGCATGTCCTGGAGGAGGACGTCGTCCGCCTGCTGGTAGAAGTCGACGGCCTCCTCGTCGGTGGGCGCCGAGTTGCCCTGCTGCAGCAGCGAGTCGAACTCCTCGTTGCTGTAGAAGGTGTTGTTGGAGCCGGCCGGCGGCTGGGCGCCGGTGGAGAACAGCGACTCCAGGTAGTTCTGCATGGACGGGTAGTCCATCACCCAGCCGGAGCGGAAGGGCCCGGTGAAGCCCTTGTCGTCGCCGAGCGGCAGGTACTGCGAGAAGTCGAGGTCGCCCTTGAGCGTGTAGTCGACGCCGAGGTTCTCGCGCAGCTGGTTGCCGATGGCCTGGATCCAGGCGTCGTGGCCCGCACCCGAGTTGAACCACAGCTCGACCGGCTGGCTGCGGTCGAAGTCGGTCTCCGACAGCAGCGCGTCGGCGGCCTCCGGGTCGAAGGTGCAGTACTCGCAGGCGCCCTCGCGGTAGCCGTTGACGACCGGCGAGACGAAGTCGTCCGCGGGGGTGCGCGCGCCCTGGAAGATGGCGTCGGCGATGGCCTGGCGGTCGATCGCCATGGACAGCGCCTGGCGCACCTTCGGGTCGGCGTACCGGTCGTCGTACAGGGGGAAGCCGAGGTACTGGAAGCTCGACGACGGGGACTCGAGGTAGCGGTCGCCGAAGGTGTCCTGCGCGGAGGCGATCGCGTCCGGCGGGATGGGCGTCACCAGGTCGAGGTTGCCGCCCTGGACGTCGTTGTAGGCCGTGTTGACGTCGGTGTAGATCTTGTAGCTCACCCCGCCCGACTGCGCCGCGTCGTCGCCCGCGTAGTCGTCGTACCGGACCAGGTCGATGCCCTGGCCGTCGGACAGCGGCGCCTCCGCCATGAAGGGCCCGTTGCCGATGGGCGTCTCCCGGGCCATGCCCTCGGGGTCGTCGAGGAACGCCTGCGACATCGGGTAGAAGGCGGTGTAGCCCAGCGTGAGCGGGTACTGCGTGAACGGCTCGCTCAGCGCGACCGTGAAGGTCTGGTCGTCCACGACCTCCAGGCCGGACAGCTCCGTGGCGGCCGGCTCGGCGACGACGTTGCCGTCGTCGTCCACCTCGCCCTGGAGGTCGTCGTAGCCCTGGATGTTGCCGAAGAAGTACGCGTTCTGCTGGGCGTTCGTGGACAGCGCCGTGTAGTTCCACGCGTCGACGAAGCTGCTCGCGGTGACCGGCGTCCCGTCGTGGAACGTCCAGCCGTCCTTGAGCGTGATCGTCCAGTTCTGCTGGTCGTCGGACTCGATCGACTCGGCGACGCCGGAGTACTCCACGGAGGTGTCCTCGCGGGAGTAGCCGACGAGGCCCGTCCACAGCGAGTCGACGACCTGGCCGCCCTCGGTCTCGGACGTGTTGCCCGGCACCAGCGGGTTCTCCGGCTGGCCGATGTACATGCTCCAGGTGCCGTCGGGGTCGGCGGCGGCACCGCCGCTGCCACCGCTGCCCGAGCCGTCGCCGTCCGAGCCGCCGCAGGCGGTCAGGGCGAAGACGCCGGCCATCGCGACGGCCATGGCGCGCGTGGTCCGCGTGGGGACGCGCATGTGGTTCCTCCTCGTGGGGTGGGGTGTGGCCTCGGGCGCGCACAGCACCCCGGCTGCGAGGACGATAAGCACCCCGCTGCATACCTGAGGAGCACCGGCGGGTGCTCCGGCACGGTTGAGACCACACTGAGACCGGACCGTGACCTTGCACCCGGTCACCTGGAGGTCGCCTGTGGGACGTCCCCTCGTCACCCGCAGCGACGGCCGCGGCCCTCGACGTGGGGGCGGACGCGTCGACGCCGGGCCGCCCGACGTCAGACGGCCAGGGCGCTGACGACGAGGGCCCCGCCGTCGGCGTCCACCGCGCCGCGGCGGTCCGCCCACCGGTCGTGGCGGGCCACCAGCCGCTCGAGCAGGGCACGGCCACGCGCGGGCCCGAGCCGACGGACGGCGCCGGCGTGGGCCGGGGACTGCTCGCCGAGGAAGCGCCGCAGCTCGGCCGCGGAGCCGAACCGCCAGGGCAGCGGGACGCGGGCGACGCGGACGTCGGCGAAGCCGGCGGCCGTCAGCAGCCGCTCCCCCGCCTCCTCGCCCCACACGAACGAGTCCCGACGTCCGTCGTCCGGCGCGCCGAGCGCCGCGGCGACCTCACGGCTGAGGTCGGCCACGAGCCCGTCCCGCCGCCAGGCCGCGAGGGCCAGGACCCCGCCGGGGGCGAGGACGCGCCGCGCCTCGGCGGCCGCGGCGCCCGGGTCCTGCGCGAACACCAGTCCGAAGGACGACACGACGACCTGCTGCGACGCGTCGGGCACCGGGGCGGCGGCGAGGTCGGCACGCCGCCACGCCACGTCGAGCCCCTCCGCACGCGTGCGGTCGGCGCCGCGCTCGACCATCTCCGGCACGAGGTCGGTGGCGAGCACGGACCAGCCGTCCCGGGCCAGGGCCGCGGCCGCGTTGCCGGTGCCGGCGGCGACGTCGAGCGCGCGCCGTCCGCGGCCGGCGCCGAGCCGGCGGCGCACCTCGGCGGCCAGCGCGTCCGCCCCCGGCTGCAGCCGGGCGGCCACAGGCTCGTAGTCACCGGCCGCCCACACGGCCCGCGCCGCGGCGGCATCCCCCTCCGCCGGCTCCTCGCGCCCCACGACCGACCCCCCGGGCCCGTCCGCCGGCACCCCGGGTCAGACGTTGAAGCGGAACTCGACGACGTCGCCGTCGGCCATCACGTACTCCTTGCCCTCGACGCGCACACGGCCGCGGGCCTTCGCCTCGGCGTGCGAGCCGGCGTCGACCAGGTCGGCGTAGGAGACGACCTCGGCCTTGATGAAGCCGCGCTGGAAGTCCGTGTGGATGACGCCCGCGGCCTGCGGCGCCGTGGCGCCGCGGCGGATCGTCCAGGCACGGCTCTCCTTGGGACCCGTCGTCAGGTAGGTCTGCAGCCCCAGCGTCTCGAAGCCGGCGCGCGCCAGCTGGTCGAGGCCGGACTCGCTCTGGCCGGTCGAGGCCAGCAGCTCGGCGGCGTCCTCCGGGTCCAGCTCGACGAGCTCGGCCTCGACGGCGGCGTCCAGGAAGACGCTCGACGCGGGTGCGACGAGCTCCTCGAGCTCGGCGCGCCGCGCGGTGTCGGCGAGCCCCGCCTCGTCGGTGTTGAAGACGTAGACGAAGGGCTTGGTCGTCAGCAGCGTCAGGTCGCGCAGCAGCCCGACGTCGACGCCGGCGTCCTGCGCGCCGGAGGACAGCGCGGTCCCGCGCTCGAGGACGGCGACGGCGCCCTGCGCGGCGGCGAGCACGGCCGGGTCGGTCTTCCTGCCCTTGACCTCCTTCTCCAGGCGCGGGACGGCGCGCTCCAGCGTCTGGAGGTCGGCGAGGACGAGCTCGGTGGCGACCGTCTCGATGTCCGAGGCCGGGTCGACCCGGCCGTCCACGTGGACGACGTCGGGGTCGGCGAAGACGCGGACGACCTGGCAGATCGCGTCGGCCTCGCGGATGTTCGCGAGGAACTTGTTGCCCAGCCCCTCGCCCTCGGAGGCGCCCTTGACGATGCCGGCGATGTCGACGAAGGAGACGGTGGCCGGGACGACCTTCTCGCTGCTCGAGATGCCGGCGAGCACGTCGAGCCGCGGGTCCGGCAGCGCGACGACGCCGACGTTCGGCTCGATCGTCGCGAACGGGTAGTTCGCGGCGAGCGCGTCGTTCTGGGTCAGGGCGTTGAAGAGGGTCGACTTGCCGACGTTGGGCAGTCCGACGATGCCGAGGGTGAGCGCCACGGGAACAGGAGCCTACGGGGCGACGGGTCCGGGCCCGTCCGGCCGGCGGTGCACCTGGACGCTGTACGCCGCGCCCGGCGGCCCGCCGTCCCAGGAGCCCCAGGCGGCCACCGGCAGCAGGCCGGCCGCGGCGCACCAGCGACCCAGGTCCCCCGGCGCGACGTGCCGGTCCGCGGCGAAGCCGGCGACGAGCAGCCCGCCCGGGGCGAGGAGCCCGGCGAGGCGCGCGACGACGTCCTCCTCGGTGCCCGGCGTGAGGTAGACGACCACGTTGCCGGCGAGGACGACGGCGTCCAGGCCGCCCCGGCCCGAGTCGTCACCGCCCGGGACGAGCTCGTCCACGGGGCGGGTCAGCAGGTCGCCGAGGACCCACCGGACGGCGCCGTCCGGGTCGGCCACCCACGCCCGGTCGAGCCTCGACGCGTCGAGGCTCGACCGGGCGTGGGTGGCCGACCCGGACGGCGCCGTCCGGGTCGGCCGCCCGCGCCTGGTCGAGCATCGACGCGTCGAGGTCGGCGCCGACGACACGGTGCCCCCGCCGGGCGAGCTCGAGCGCGACCCGCCCGGTGCCGCAGCCCGCGTCCAGGACGCGGGCGGCGCGGGGCAGCAGCGCGTCCAGGCACCGCGCCTCGCCGTGGACGTCCTCGCCCGCGGCCGCCAGCGCGGCGAAGCGTGCCGCGTAGTCGGGGCCGCTCGTGCCGCCCGTCTCGGCGACCCAGCGGTTGCGGGGGCGCTCCGGCGCCCGGCCGTCGATGTCGCCGTCGCCGTCGTCCCGTCCCGCCACGCGGTGATGCTGCCAGCCGCTGTCGGTGGTGGCTGCCACGGTGACCCCGTGACGACGACGACCGGGCTCCTCGTGGCGGTGGTGCTGCTCGCGCTGGTCGTGGCGGTGCTCGCCGGTCACCGCGCCGGCGTGCGCGAGGGTCGCCGCCGGGGCGCCGACGACGGCCACCGCGACGGGGCGGCGGACCTGGCGCGGGTCGTGGCGGAGCGGGACGCCGCCCTGGAGCGGGCCCGGGCCGCGGAGGGGGCCCGCGTGGCGGCCCAGCAGGACGAGCACGACCTCGCCCTCGGTCTGGCCCCGCTGACGAGCAGCCTCGCGCGGGTCGAGCGCACGGTCGGGGCGCTGGAGGCCGAGCGGGCGGCGCAGGTCGGCCGCCTCGAGGCACAGCTGGAGGCGGTCCAGCGCTCCGAGGAGGCGCTGCGGGCGGAGACCACGGCCCTCGCGGGTGCGCTGCGGAGCCCCAGCGCGCGCGGCGCCTGGGGCGAGGTGCAGCTCCGCCGCGTGCTCGAGCACGCGGGGATGCTGGACCGCGTCGACGTCGACCGGCAGGTCACCGCGCCCGGTCCGGACGGCGGGCGTGTCCGTCCCGACGCCGTCGTCCGGCTGCCGGGCGGCAAGAGCGTCGTCGTGGACGCGAAGGCGCCGCTCGCCGCCTTCCTGGAGGCCGCGCAGGCGGCCAGGCCGGGCGAGGACCCCGGGGCCGCCGACCGGCGGCGGGCCGCTGCGGCCGACCGGCACGCCAAAGCGCTGCGAGGCCACGTCGAGGCCCTGGCGGCCAAGCGCTACTGGGAGGCCTTCGCCCCCTCCCCCGAGCTCGTCGTGTGCTTCGTGCCCGGCGAGTCCTTCCTCGCCGCCGCCTGCGAGGCCGACCCCGCGCTCCTGGAGCACGCCATGACCCGGGGGGTCGTCCTGGCGACGCCGACGACGCTGCTCGCGCTGCTGCGCACCGTCGCCGCGACGTGGCAGCAGGACGCCCTGGCCGGCAGCGCCCACGCGCTGCTCGAGACCGGCCGCGAGCTGCACCGCCGGCTGGGGACCCTCGGGGCGGGGGCCAGCGCGCTGGGGCGTTCGCTGCACCGAGCCGTCGAGGACTACAACGGGCTGGTCGGCACGCTCGAGCGCCGCGTCCTCGTCTCGGCGCGACGGATGACGGATCTCGGCGTCGTCGAGGGCGACCTCCCGCCGGTCGAGCCGCTCGTCGACGCCCCGCGACCCGTGACGGCCCCCGAGCTGCTCGCACGGACGGGACGGGACGGCGCTCGGTATCCGGAGTCCGACGACGGGGCCGACGGACCCCACGAGGCCGATGCGGCCCGGGAGCGGCGCCGGGCGGGCTGAGTTCACGCCGGTCGACGCGAGCGCACGTCGGGCCCGGCTCAGGCCGGCGCACCGACCTGCGTGCCCTCGACGGCGCGGGGCGACCTCAGGCGCGCATCGCCGAGGAGGTCTTGAGGTCCGCCCGCAGCTCGCGCGGCAGGGAGAAGAGGAGGTCCTCGGAGGCGGTGCGGACCTCCTCGACGTCCCCGAAGCCCCGCTCCGCGAGCCAGGTGAGCAGACCCCGGACGAGGATCTCCGGCACGGAGGCGCCCGACGTCACGCCGACGGTCCGCACCCCGTCGAGCCAGGCCTCGTCCGCCTCACCGGCGTGGTCCACGCGGTACGCGGCAGCGGCGCCGTGCTGCAGGCCCACCTCGACGAGACGGACGGAGTTGGAGGAGTTGGCCGACCCGACCACGAGCAGCAGGTCGCAGCTGGGGGCGATCTTCTTCACGGCCACCTGGCGGTTCTGCGTGGCGTAGCAGATGTCGTCGCTCGGCGGGTCCTGCAGCGTCGGGAAGCGCTCGCGCAGGCGCTCGACCGTCTGCATCGTCTCGTCGACCGAGAGCGTCGTCTGGCTGAGCCAGACGACCTTCTCCGGGTCACGGACGGTCACGGAGTCCACCGACTCGGGTCCGTCGACCAGCTGCACGTGCCGCGGCGCCTCGCCTGCGGTGCCCTCGACCTCCTCGTGCCCGTCGTGCCCGACGAGGAGGATGTCGTAGTCGTCCTTCGCGAAGCGGACGGCCTCCTTGTGCACCTTCGTGACGAGGGGGCACGTGGCGTCGATGGTCTTCAGCTGCCGCTGGGCCGCGGCCTCGTGCACCGCCGGCGACACGCCGTGGGCCGAGAAGATGACGGTGGCCCCCTCCGGCACCTCGTCGGTCTCGTCGACGAACACGGCGCCACGCGAAGAAAGAGTGGCCACGACGTGCTTGTTGTGGACGATCTCCTTGCGCACGTAGACGGGCTCGCCGTAGTGCTCGAGCGCCTTCTCCACCGCGATCACCGCGCGGTCGACGCCCGCGCAGTAGCCGCGCGGCGCGGCGAGCAGCACCCGTCCACCACCCGACTGCTCACCCGCGGCCGGGGCGGCGACGGCCGGCGCGGAGGAGGCCCCGTGCCGGGCGATGCTCTCCTCGGCGCCCCGGTCCCCTGCTGACGTGGGGCTCGGGTCCTCACCCGTCGGCGAGTCACCGCCGTCGAGGACGGACGGGCCGTCGGCCGTGCTCCTCGCGGCGGTCTCGTCGGCGGGCACGTCGGCGGGGCGGTCGTCGGAGGTCACCTCGTCAGCGTACGCAGCGGCCTCGCGGACGAGCCCGCCCACGAGGTCCGGGGCTTCCGACGCTTCTGCACGAAGGCGTCGCACACGCAGCCGGGTCTGCTGCCTCCACCGCGGTCTCGCTGGCGCTCGGCGCGCCCGCGGACGCGCACGCAGGGCTCGGCGTCCCGACGAGGAGCCCCGCTTCTCCGGCACCCGGAACGTGCACGCGGTCGTGCCTTCGAACGAACCGCTGCTCCTGCACCGCGACTCGTCGTCCGGTGCAGCGGGCCCCACTCGACCCCACGAGCCGGCGACGACCGCCGTGCGCACCCGGCACGTCGTCCCTGTGCTCGCGCGACCCACGACCTGGTCGCCACGCCGAGGCCTCCTCAGAACGGTGGTGGTCGGTCGTCGCGCCAGGGGTCGGGGGGCTGGTGCTGCTCGTGGTCGTCCGGATCCGGCCGCTGCTCGTGCACGTGGGGTCGGTGCGGGGTGTCGGGCTGCGTCTCGTGGCGTGCGGTGGTCTGG